>JAWWBZ010000010.1:0-21906 GCA_033720715.1 Nitrosopumilaceae archaeon
CCTCGGTCATCTCTGGAATATCTTGAACCTCGGTCATCTCTGGAATATCTTGAACCTCGGTCATCTCTGGAATATCTTGAACCTCGGTCATCTCTGGAATATCTTGAACCTCGGTCATCTCTGGAATATCTTGAACCTCGGTCATCTCTGGAATTTTGAGGTTTATTTTCCCTAAAACAATCACTACAATATACTGGTCTATTGGTTTTTGGAACAAATGGGATTTGGCATTCATCTCCACAATCAGCACAAGTCACCGTTGTAGATTGTTCCATTCCCTCATTTCGAGAATTTCTAAATGATCTTTTAGGGTTATCGTTACGATGGTATTGTGATTTTTTTTCAAATCTTTTTTTGCTGGTCCTAACTTTATGGAATTCCAATTTTCATTAATTCTTGGAATAATCGGATATAGATAGTTAGAGCTATGTTTTGTGCCTAAGGTAAATCAAACTAATGACTTGTCCATTTCTTCGCCTAAAATTTCTTGGACTTTGAGAAAGTAGAGTTTTGTAGAATATGGCATATTTTCCAAATTGTTATCTACAGACAACATGAAATATCTGACAGCCCTTTTGGAGATATCCAAATTAAATTTCATAGTTAGGATTGGATCTTGATGGACTTTGATTTTATCTTGTAACCAGGGAGGTGCCATTTCTATCGCTTCGCTAATAATTTTGCCATACCAGAAAGATAGATTTTCAGGCTGAAGTCCCTGTTTGAGATTTGATACATTACTGTCAAATTGTTTCATCATTCCTGGGATGATTTTCATAAAACCCTATCCAAGAATTTTTTTTTATTACGTTAACTCAAACATAGACAATCATCTAGTCAATTGATAACAAGTTGCCCTCATTATCAATTTCCTTATTGCGTATACGTGTTGTAGAAATTCTATTTCCATCTTTTGCCAAAACCATAGGAACAACAATTACTTTTACCTTAGGCATTTTTTTTTCCTCTCTTAGATGATTTAGTACTTCTCCCTGATTAGAGGTTTCATCACTAACAACTAGAGCCTGAACTTCTTTCTCTAACACTGCAGGTCCAAAATCATTGTCTAATTTGCTAATCTCAAAAGAGTTTTCCGGAAAACTTTTTCCAATTATTTTTGTTAGATTTTCAAACCTTTTTTTGAAATTATTTTGAAGTTTTTTTCCTTTTTTTAAAGCCATCTCATCACTAGTCAAACCTATGATTACTTTATCGGAAATCAAAAATGCTTCTGATAACAATTTGATGTGACCTTTATGAATAAAATCAAAGGTTCCACCCATTGCTACCAAATCAAATTTTTTCATATTTTGAATAAAGGTAATTTGAAAATAAACCTACTAGTTTACAACAATTAGGATTATTGGTCCCTTATCTGCTATTGGAACATTACTTCTATCCCACACAAAGGTTTCAATAAAATAAACTCCGCTTTTCTCGGGGATCCAATCAATTGAAACCGATTGAGAACCGGTTCCAATGAATCTTCCTTCATACTTTCCCAAATACTCAACATAAGGCACTTGTCCGGATTGCTTTACTTGAGCATAGTAAGTGTAGGGAGTTTCCTTACTCTGAGGATCTATAGAAAATTGAACCAAGGTATTACTATGAATGTTTACAGGTGAACCTGCTGTTACCTCGGCTACTCTGTTACCCTCATTATCAATCAAAGAAACATCTGCAATTGTTACTAGCTTGGTTAATTGCTGAGGGACTTTTTCATTTAAAATGTTAGAATAAAAAACATTTGATTCAGCAAAAATTTGTAAACTTACTGCTCGTTGGTCAATTTCTTCGTTAAAGTAAAAATTTACCGATTCATTGGCCCCCACATTTCCAACTGGGATTGTTTCGACTCCTATTAGCCTAGGAGGGATAAAAGCATCATAAAACGCCAGGTAAACAAAAGTGTCAGTTATCGGCGAACCACCATTTGTCAACAATCCTGAAAGTTTTAGGTTTTGATCAAGATAGATATCCTCAGATTCAATAACTAAATTTTGAGTTTTAGATGAGGAAGGAGAAAAGGCTTCTAAAAATATTGATACCTGAGTAATGTTAGGATTGGGGGTTTTGGATTTTATCTTGTATGGTGAAATACCTGATTCTGGAATAACTTCAAGAATCGTGCTTCCTCTAACTGTCTCTAACGGCTCAAGTCCAGTATCATCGTAAAAATTAACAACGATTCGCACATTACTCACAGAAGTAATCGCGTTTTTGTTTTCTACATTGCCTACAACTATAGTATATCCTTCGTCATCTTTATAGACAAAGGGAGATTCGCTTGTCAACACAACAGAAAGTGTTGGTGGAGTATCTGAAACTTGAGAAAATGCAGAGTTTAGTGGAAATAACAGAATTACTAGAAATGAAGTTAGAAAAATTTTTTTCATACAGACTGCTATTTGGATAATAAATTAATTTTAGAGCATATCATATAGTCAACAAGAAAGGTAACAAGGTTTAACCCAGTTAAAACTAAAAGAATAAGAAAAAGAGATTAAAAAGTAGTAAATTTTACTAGCTTCTCTTTGCAGTAATTGCTAACCAGTAAATGAAGCCTGGTACTAAACCAACGATAAGTGGTATCCATACGGGCCATGCGTCTGCTTCGGTTGCCATAGGGTAAATCGAATACTAATCCTATTTAAATCCATCCAGAAGTCTGAAATTCAGAATAGATCGAGTGTGTAAGTGGACTGGACGGGATTTGAACCCATGACCCCCCGCGTGCAAGGCGGGTATACTACCAGTCTATACTACCAGCCCACAGGAAGGGTGGAAATTCTGAGGATTTTAATTGTTGTCTTCTTGGCAAGAATTTTATTTGAAAAATTTTGTTTGATGTTATGGTATTATTAGAATCTCAAGTTAAACTAAAAGCTGGAGATAAAGCACCTGATTTTGAGCTTTTAGGAATAGACGATAAAAAACACAAGTTAAGTGACTATGAAAAGTTTGAAGGGAAATTGATTATTTTCATGTGCAATCATTGTCCTTATGTAAAGGCAAAGTTTGACGCATTCAATGAGTTGTATGAAAAATTCTCTGACAAAATAGCCATTATAGGAATTAACAGTAATGATTCAACTGATTATCCTGAGGACAGTTTTGAGAATATGAAAAAAACTTCTCAAGAAAGAGGAATTAAATTTGATTACCTGGTAGATGAAACTCAAGAGGTTGCAAAAAAGTATGGAGCAATGTGTACCCCAGATCCATTTTTGTTTAACAAGGATGGCAAACTGGTTTTTCATGGAAGAATTGACAATGCCATGAAACCCGACGATACAGCAACTGAAAAAACAATGGCTAAAAATATTGAAAAATTGTTATCAAACCAAAAGATTGAGAAAGATTTTGACCCCTCTATTGGATGCTCTATCAAGTGGAAGGAAAATTAGACTTAAATGACTCATGCCTAGAGGTTTGGATGAGGGCTCGTAGCTCAGCTTGGCTGGAGCGTTCGACTGATAATCGAAAGGTCATGAGTTCGAATCTCATCGGGCCCATCTTTTACTTTGAATTTTCATAAACATTTTGAGACCACTGAATAGCATCCTCAAAGGATTCAGTCTGCAAATCACAGTCTAATTTTGATTTTTTATCAATTGGACCACAAAGCACCAATTTCATTCGTTTTCCAATTTTTTCCTTAATGGGGCTTATTGAATCTGAAAAAAAGGTTAGTCGTTGTTTTGAATTTGCAAATACGATTGTAATAAGAATTCCAGATTTTTGTTTTCCAATTTTGTTAATCAGTTTTTGAAAATCAAGATCAAACAAGACATTGATTGAGGAGGACATATCCCCTAAATGAAATACTATCCATTCTTTTGAATGAAGGGTAGCAGAGGCTGCTTCAGATACCAAAGTGCTTTCAGGGTCCCCAGAAATTACTACTGCTTTTCTTTTCGGGTCCGATTCTCCAGGAAGTTGTTTGAAGATTTGTAGGGAGTTTGAAACAAGATTTCCTAGTAATTTTGCTTCTGAATTTCCTATTTTCCCCCCGTCATATAGGGTTTGGATTTCCTTAACGGCAGGTAAAATCACCTCAATGACTAATTTTGAAACATTTGCGCCAGAATGAAGGCAGTTTTTGATTAGCGAGAATAGTTTGTGTTCGTCTCTATTAATGAGATGTTCAAGATATTCTGGAGCTACCTTAAAGTAATCATCTGGAAACGAAAAAGTTTCATGACCTGATTCTAAAATCCACAAAGTAGTATTTCCAATATTTTTTTGGTGAAGGAACCCCTCTGCTGCTAATACCTTAAGATACTTTGTCATTGTTAGTCTATTGACATTGAGTTTTTTGGAAATTTCAATTCCAGATAAACCCATTTTAGAGTCCTCCAGAATTTCAATGAGTTTTTGTTTTAGCTCATATGCTTTGTATCCTCTACCCATAAAGATTTTCAATTTTCCTATGGTATAAAGACTAATTTTCTTTGATCCAGAGATAATATTGTTAAAAATAAAATCTTAAATAGAACAGTACTTTATTGTACGGTAAGAGGAAAGTAAATTGCCGAAAGCTGGATTCAAATCAATAACTGTTTCAGAAACTGTTTATGATAAATTCCAAGAGGTTTATCAAAAGAACAAAGAGGACCTTGCAATGAAAGGGGTCAACAGTTTCTCAGGATATGTTACTTACATGTTAGAGGAGATGATGCAGAAGGACAAGACCTTTGCAAGGTATGCTCCCAAGATTGAAAAAATCTCTGTTGATGATGACAGAGTTATTCTTAAAGACAATATCAAAAATAGAATTGCCGAAGTTGCTGTTCAGAAAGGGGAATTATACTGTCAGCTTTGTGAAGAAAAAGATTGTGTACATATTGGCTTTGTTTTTTCTCTTCCAGATGTCTACGAAGTCCTCAATGCCAGAGGAATAAAACATCCAAAATAGAGCAGGTGGAGGAGGTGGGATTTGAACCCACGAACTCCTGAGAGACAGGATCACCCATTATTTTGATCTTAAGTCCTGCATGTCCAAAAGCATAAAATGCCTTCTTTGGCCAGGCTTGATTACTCCTCCAAGTTGGTAAAAATGGCATCGAAATTTAACGGTTTAGAGAAAAAGGAGTAAGGATGAAGAATTATAAGTATTTTGTACTGGGTTTCATCGTGCTTCGATAGCTCAGCCTGGTAGAGCGTTACCTTGGTAAGGTAAAGGTCGCGGGTTCGGATCCCGTTCGAAGCTCTAGTAATTTTTAATCAATAATTCGTAATGACCAGTTCTTTTTTTGGAATCCGAATTGATTGCTCGATTTGCCTGAATTTTTTTAATATTCCATCCAGTTTCCTTGAACATTTCTTCAACCTCGTTAGAGTTAGAATTTGAGAGCATCACTTTACATCCTTTCGAGTCTAGATTAAAACAAAGATCTGCCAGTCTTACTAAATCATCGATTGTGAAAGATTTGTGGGTATAGCTAGTAAAGTTTGAAGTGTTACTAACTGGTTGATAGGGAGGATCAAAATAAACAAAATCTCCCTTCTTAACGTCTTTCAAGACTGATTCAAAATCACGGCATTTTATTGATACCTCGGAGGATTGAAGAACATGACTTACAGATCTAAGGTTGTCTTCATTTACTATATTTGGATTAGAATATCTTCCTAAAGGAACATTGAACTTTCCTTTGCTATTTACTCGGTAAAGCCCATTAAAACAAGTCCTATTTAGGAAAATCAAACGAGATGTTTTTTCTACTGCACTTCTAGGACTGGTCTCCCTTATTGAATAATAATATGACTTGGAATCTTTTGTGTAGTTTTTTGCATGATTTTTTAAAGAAATAATCAAATCGTCGATTTTATCACGGATTGTAGTATACGTTAAGATAAGGTCAGAGTTTAAATCCGACACACCACAACGGGGTTGATTTTGTTGTGAAAGTATATGGAAAAGTAAAGCCCCGCCTCCTAAAAATGGTTCATAATAGGTACCCATTTGTTTTGGTAGATTTTTACTAATTATAGGGATGAGTTGTCTTTTTCCTCCTGCCCATTTAACAAATGGTTTTGGAGTAACTAGAGGTTGACTGAATTGTTGTTTCACAGGTAATAATCTCGTTATCGCATAACGTGACTTTAGGCAACAAAAGATCACAATATGTGCAATAAATTTTTAGTAAATTTGCAAATTAAAAAAATTTGAGCTAGATAGAGATAATAAAATTAAAAGGAAAGGTTGGGGTTTAGTCCCACTTTGACCATGCAGCCATCCACCTGTATGTCCAAGTGTTTAGCTTACATCCAAGCGCTGCAAATGTTGTACCCAATACTGCACCTGCACCAGCACCAAGGGCAACTGGACTGTTATAGAACTTTCCAACCTGCGGTTCTATAGGTGTCATGTATGGTGGTAATGTTGGTCTTGGATATTTGAAGGCCGTTTCTAGTGGGTCTGCGATTGTAATCAGGTTTACCATGTTGAATAATGGTATTGACATTCCTACAAGGACACCGCCCATTAGTATCAATGAGTGTTTATTCTTCTTTGTCGCCCAATATACCAGGTCTAATAACATTCCTGATGGTAACCAAATTGGGGTTACAATGAAGTCGTATGGATATCCAAGTGCAAACCATGCACCTTTTGCAATCCATGTGTAAACTGTCATGATAAGGCAGTAGTATGTAGCTGTTCCTGGAACGCCTGTAAATGTAAGGTAATATGTTGCACCTACAACAAGCATCAACGTTTGGGATATAGAAAATACCGTAAACGATGTCCAAGCCCAGTCTGTATAGAAAATGTAGTCACCTGCGTTAATTGTCAACAGTGTAGAGTTGACTGCAACTACTACTATGAATAAGTAGTGAGTACATCGTCTTAACCAGACCATATTGAGTTGATAAAACAGTCAGTATATAAAATTTTAGAGAACGATGAAGATCGTATCTCGAGATTAAAATTAAAATGAAAAAGAGGATTTGGAGGAATTTTCTAATGTCCTACAGTCAGTACAATAATTAATGTACCTGCTGCAGTACCACCTACAACTCCAGCGACCACGCCATTGCTATTTTTATTGGAACCCTCTTGCATTACTTTAACACAAAAGATGTATCCAATTGCCTCAATAATTGTCAAAACAATGAAAGCAAAGTGACCACTTGGTGTAGGATATGCCCAAGGATAATAGAAGTATCCTGCGGCAGTACCGCCAAAAGTAGCTGCCCATGCTGCCAAGTATGATGCGGTTATCATACCAGTCATGTTTTCGACGCGTTTACCTATCATTCGTTCTACATCAGCACTGGATGATCCACCGCCTCCGCCAGAACCGAATCCTTTAGGAAGAGTCATTCTAGATTTGTAATATTCAGAATCCTTTTAAGTCTTTCTTAAATGGCTAGCCTAGTACGATCTACGAATATAAAAATAAAATAGAAAAAATAGTGCATTTGCACTTTTTGCCTATGGAATTGATCTGCTGTACAATTTGCCTTCTAAGGCCATCTTGTACATCTCTGCTACGTATGGGTTCTCACCTGGAGTTTCTGCTCCTAGTTCAACAAGTCTTGCATATACTCTAACGACATATGCTAAGGCTCCCATGAATGCTACTACAACACCCATGTTGAACATCCAGTGATTTGGTACTGCAAAGATTTCCTCTACAAACCAGAAATGCCACATCTCATTGACTCCAATAGTAAACATGGTTGCAAGATAACCTAGAATTGTCATCTTCAATCCAGTGTTTATTGAGTTGTTTGGACCTCTAAGAATAGGAATTTTTCTATCATAGATTGCGCATGCTCCCCATCCAATAGGTAATGCAATGAAGTGGGAGTATAGCCACCAGTGTGCTGGTGTAAATGCACTGTCTCTGATAGAGGTTTGATGCAGAGAGCCGTCAACAAAGTTGTCGACTTCTACAGAGGCTGCAATAGATCCCAAAGCGATAACCATGAGCCAGATTTTTTTAAGTCTCTGGATCTCTACTTCTTTTGGTATTAATGCGGGCATCTGTGCCATGACTGATTAGATGTGAATTTGGAATATAAACCAAGAGGTTTGAATTAGGAATTATTTTTGAAATAAATAATATTTTTTCAGGTTTTTTAAAAAAATTTTTCCATAATATATCATATTTTCTTGTAATATTTTTATTAAATTTTTAGAGGTTTTAATGCTAATCATTAATGTTAAACATTGACTTTCCATCGATCCTCGTCATTAAGGTAAAACATATAACGATGTATATTATGTTTCAAACTATTAGGGATAACTATGGTCGAAAAGAAGATTTTCGTATTTGGACTTGCAGTTGTACTCGCATTAGGAACACTTGGTTTCAACTGGGTTGAATCAATACTTCCAACTGCAGAGGCACACGGTGTCCAAGCACAACTCCAGAGTCGATTCATCAGAATAGAAGATGAAACCTTCAACAGACAATCACTACAAACAGGTGAGACCATTACACTTCAAGGCACATTAGTTAGTCTTGTAGAAAGAGACCTAAGAGGATGGCTATCCATTTTCTCCGAATCTACTAACGCTGGAAACAGATGGGAAATGTTGGCAAGAGACCCACCAGGTAACGTCTTTGATATTCCAGGAAACTCTGTCGTAGAATATTCACTATCTGCCAAGGCACTTGAGGCAGGTGTATATCACGTACATACTCAACTCAACGTCGATAAAGTAGGTCCAGGCTTAGGTCCAGGTCAAACAGTAGTTGTTGAAGGAGATCCAATCATCAAACCAATTCCATATACCAACATCGCATACCAATCAATTTTAATCGGTGTGGGATATGTAATCACGTTTGCAACACGACCCTGGCAAGTAATCTAAACACCCTTACCTTTTCCTTTTCATTTTAACCCACTATTAGCAGATGCTAAAATTCAACTTTGACCAAGTTTTATTTTCTAGAAAAAAGGAGATTATTTGTGTTGAATTTTAAGATTGAAAAATTAGATATTTTTCAAAGTTATTTTTTTGGTAAAGTTGAATTTCGAAGTGATTTTTACAAAATCAACGTGCAAAATCAAAAAAGAGGCAAAGTCCTAAAACTTCCCTTTCCAATAAAATCAAAAAAGAATCACTTTATAGTAAGATTTACTGGTCCAGGAGACTTGTTTGTCGAGGATTTTCTTCCTTACTGTGGAGAATCTGAATGGCTAGAAATAGACTCTGACGAAATTACCTATTTTTTGGCTGACCATCAAGACAAACTCGACACAATAGAAATTTTAGATGATTAACAGAAACGACTTTAAGTAATCTGCCGGGAGAATTCATATGATTTGGCCTGGGACCAGTGATCCTTACAAGAGGAAAAAAACAATAAGATTTCTGGTAATTACGGCCATGATTGGAGCTGCTGCAGCAGGTGCAAGTATTGGAATTCAACAATTTTGGGACCAAGAAAATCCATTAAAAGAACTCTGTGTTAATGAAAAAAATCCAACCTATAAGATCAAAGCCACATTAGAGTTGTTTATTGATGGCCAAAAAGCCGAAATTCCTGCAAAAATAGGCTTTAATCAAGATGAAACATGCCATAAGACAATGTACACCCTTACAGAAGATGGGACAATATATGCAGAATGGATTGAAGAGTACCCCTTTGAAATTGGCCATTTTTTATGGATGTGGGATTTCCCTCTTAGAGATATGGACCAATCAAAATCCAAGGTGGTTGTAAATGGAAAAGAGTCAGAGCACTTTATCAATCACCCTCTCCAAGATGGGTATCATTATAGGGCAGAGTTTACATCAAAGGCATTTGACGAATCAAAAGACAAAGATTTCTTGCCACCACAAAATTAATTGTAAAAGCATCAAAGTCAACGAAGGCAAAGCCTAACGAATTTTAAAAATAATGAAAAGAAGAAAGAAGTTGTTTTACCAGTATTTTCCGTTGTCTGGAATAAGACCGATACCTTCTCTTTCAAAGTGTCTGTCTAATTCATCGATCCATCTCTCACGGTTGTCCTTGTATGACCATCCGTGTACACGTAACCAGAATGAGATAATTCCTAAAAGGAATACTGTGAACATTATGGTACCAAAGATGTAGATCATTACATCGTAGAATAATGGATCATAGTTTGGTCCTAATTGTCCTGTAACTGATGACAGAATGCTTAGGAATGTTCCTACGATAGGAGTCATTGTATATTTTGGCTCAATTTGTGCGATATATACATTTCTGTTATTATCAGAAAGTACGAGATCAGTAATACGATTAAGAAATGTCTAATAAAATAAGAGAAAAGTAAGGTATTTTTTTATCCTCGGCCCATTGCGGCGTACTTGCCTGATCTGCTTTTGATTAAGAATGCAGCTGCGATTCCACCAAAGACTGCGCCTGAGATAATTGCTGCACCACCTACACCACTTGCATCAAGATATGGAGTTCCTGATCCAGAGGCAGGGTTTGCTTCAGCTGCTTCAACTCTCCTTCGTTGAATCTCTAGTGCTTCCTCTAAGGTATAAGAACCAGTCTCACCGCTGCCTCCTACATTACCCATGTATTGAGCAAATGCTACAAAGTTTTCACCATAGTAACCCATGAGAACAACTGTGGCAAGTAAGGATGCTGTTAATAGTACTTTGCTATTCATACCGTTTACCTGTCGTTTTGAAGCCAGTGTACTTATTTAACTTTTGTTCTAATCCCCAAATATTGGATAATATGTACGAGATCCGAATAAGTAACGTTTAATTTTGTTCCTCATGTAGGCGCCCCATGGGAAGGATGCATACCCACAGACATGGAAAGGCACACTCAATTAGACCTGCTACTTTGAGAGCTCCATCTTGGATCTCAGTTGGCTCAAAAGAAGTCGAAGAACTTGTCATAAAGTATGCAAAAGATGGCCTTACTCCAAGTCAGATTGGAATAAAGCTAAGAGACCAACACTCAATTCCTTTGATTAAACCAATTACTAAAAAAAGTGTTGGAGAAATCCTAAAGGAAAATGATCTAATGTCAGAGATGCCAGAAGATCTTGAAAATATTGTGAAAAAAGCTGTTGGGCTTCAAAAACACCTTAAGGCAAACAAGGGAGACAGGAGAAATGTTAGATCCCTTGAATTGATTGAAGCCAAAGTTCACCGACTTTCAGTGTATTACAAAAAAATTGGTAGAATCCCCCAAACTTGGAAATATAAATCCGTGGTCGCTCAATTAGAGTAATGACAAAATCCCTCAAAGAATCACTTTCATTTTTCAATGACAAAATTTCGGATTGCATAAGGTTGGGAAAATCCATTTCGGTTACAACTCACATTGATTGTGACGGATTAACATCTGGTAGTATCATTACAAAAGCTCTAATCCGAGCCGGAGCAAAATGTACCCTTAGAACCTCAAAAGAGTTTAGCCAAAATGTAGTCGATTCCCTGAAACAGGATTCTCGGGATTTTCATATTGTAACTGATTTAGGAGGAGGTTTTGCGAACAATCTAGATAAAACCCTTGGAGAGGAGTGGTTTGTTCTGGATCATCATCAGATCTCCGAGAATGAGAAAGAAAATCCAAGAGTGATTAATGCATGGAAATATGGAATTGATGGTGGAACTGAAATTTGCGCCGGGGGTATGTCATATCTTGCTTCTATGGCCTTAGATGATAAAAATTCAGACTTGTCTGCAATTGCAGTAGTTGCTGCATTAGGAGATAGACAAGACCAAGGAGAACGAAAATCATTTACCGGAAAAAATTTCGAAATAGCTAATACAGCCAAAGAAATTGGTCTTTTGGAAATCGACCTTGATTTGCTTCTAGTAGGAAGAGAGACCAGACCCCTACCAGACGCTCTAGCATTTACATCTCAACCATTCATTGAAGGACTTACATGGAATAGAGATGCTTGCTTATCACTTCTAAATTCATCAGGAATTCAACTAAAAGAGGGAGGAAGATGGAGAGTTCCTGCTGAATTAAATGAAGAAGAAAAACGAATGGTAATTGAATCAATCACAAAATTCACTTCGGGTAAAAATGCCACCGAAATAATGTCAGAATTAATTGGATATACCTATACTTTTCCTAGAGAGGATCGAAGGAGTTTCTTGCGAGATGGGCGTGAATTTTCAACCATGTTAAACTCTTGTGGCAGGATAAGCAAATCAGGGGTTGGAATGGCCATTTGTATGGGAGACAGAAACAAAATTTTAAGAGAAGGTGAGGAAATTCTGTCTGAATACAGGAAACTAATCAGAGATTATATGAATATCCTAACAAATGAAAGATGGAGAATTTCCGAAAGCGATACATGTGTAATGGTTAATGGAGAAGGGGTAGTTCCTGAAACTATGACAGGAACCATTTCATCATTAATAGCGGGATCTCCTAAAAATTCTGGAAAAATCGTAATCCTGCGGACAAAGGGTGAAGAAAACACCATAAAGTTTTCTTCCAGAAAATCATTTGGGTGTAAAACGCAGATTAATCTAAGTGAGTTAATGAGAAATGGAGCTGAAAAATTTGACGGGATTGGAGGAGGTCATGATGCGGCAGCGGGAGCAAAAATAACTAAAGACAAATTAAATGACTTTTTAGATTATTTAGATGTAAATGTCGTTAACATGTCAAGTTCAAATAAGTCTCAATAACCTATCAAAAAAGAAGGTAGATACTGTAAAAAAAGCCCTCGAACCAGACAATGTGAATTTTCCAAAAGGACTTAGCCTAAACGTAGAGAATATTGATAACAAGCTTGTATTTAATTTTGAAAATGAGGAAGATATGAAAAAATTAATTGCCACTATTGATGAAGTTTTGGCGCATATTCAGATGGCATTGAAGGTGATAGAATAGTGTTAGATCCAAAATTAATCAAAGAAAACCCTGATTTAATACACCATATGCTAGAATCCCGAAATGTCGAATTCGACCTTGATGGGTTAATTGAGGCAGATAAAAATCGTCGGGAATACATCATGAAAACTGACGAATTAAGAAAGAAGAGGAATCAGTTTGCCCTAGAGATATCTCAAAAAAAGAAGGCAGGAGAAGATGCTACAGAAATATTAGATGAGATGAAAAAATTATCACAAGAATTAACCAATTTAGAGCAATCTCAAGAGGCAAATGAGAAAAAATACACACATTTGGCTCTTACTCTTCCAAATTTAATACACGAATCAGTTCCTATTGGAAAAGATGATTCAGTAAACAAGGAGATCAAAAAATGGGGCAAGATTCCAAGTTTTGATTTTAAGATAAATGATCACATTGATATTTCTGAAAATTTAGATCTTGTAGATTTAGAGAGGGCCGCAAAAGTTGCAGGTGCACGTTTTTATTATTTGAAAAATGATCTGGTCAGGTTAAACCAAGCCCTCATCCAATATTCTTTAGAATTTTTGTCAGAGAAAAATTATTCATTAATTCAGCCACCATACATGATAAACCATAGCTCAATGGAAGGAGCAATAATTGCAGATGATTTTGAAGAAGTAATTTACAAAATTGAGGGTGAAGATCTTTACATGATTGGAACCTCTGAACACGCCATGGCAGCAATGCATTCTGGCGAAATTATCGAGGGGAAAAGCCTTCCAATTAGGTATGCCGGCGTAAGTCCTTGTTTTAGAAAAGAGGCTGGTGCCCACGGTAGAGACCAAAAGGGAATATTTCGTGTACATCAATTTGATAAAATTGAGCAATTTGTGTTTAGTCGTCCAGAAGAATCCTGGCATGAACATGAAAGAATGTTGCAGATTGCTGAGGAATTTTATCAAAACCTTGAAATTCCACATAGAGTGATGCTTCTTTCTTCAGGAGATATGGGGAAAATTTCCGCCAAAACTTATGATATCGAAGCATGGATGGCAGGACAAAATGCATATCGAGAAATAGTATCGTGTTCTAATTGTTTGGATTTTCAAGCAAGAAGACTAAAGATAAGATTTCGAGATAAATCAAATGAAGATACGCAATACCTTCATACTCTTAATAGTACCTTGATTGCAACTTCAAGAGTTTTGGTTTCAATTTTGGAAAATTTTCAAGATAAAGATGGGCACATAACCATCCCAAAAGTCCTCCAAAAATACATGGGCAAGTCCCTCATCTAGTCGCATACCCTTATATTTTGGGTTTAAAGGTCGATAATAATTGGCACGTAGAAAGGGTCGAGTAAAAGACAAGTGGAGAGAAAAGAAATGGATTACGGTACATGCTCCAGATTCATTTAACAACGTACCAATTGCCTACATACCAATTACGGATGACGAAAATGCATCAGGTAGAGTTTTAGAAGTTACATTATATGATATCCTTAAAGGAGATCCATCACAACATCAATACAAAATTTACTTTCAATTAGACAAAGTTGAAGATGAAAAAGCAAGTTCAATATTCAAACGATTTGAATATTCTAAAGAATTTTTGAGAAGTTTGGTAAGGAGAGGATCCTCCAAAGTTAATTTCATCATAGATGTTAAAACCAAAGATGGTTACGTTTTTAGAATTAAAGTAATTGCATTAACGCACCGACAACTAAATACTTCAAGAAAACATGCTTTAAGACTAATTGCACGAGATATTATCCAAAAGACAATTCCAGAAATGACAATTGATCAATTTGTTCAAGCTACATGTTATGGCAAAATTAATTCGGACATTATGGCTGCAGCAAAGAAGGTAATCAGAATAAGACATGTAGGACTGGAGAAAGTAAAATTAATCAGAACTGCAGAAAAAGAAATCGCTTTACTTGAAGCGTAATAAAGTAAATCCTGATTTTTACTAACATGGTAAAACTAGATTTAACAATTGATGTAATTATCCATGCTACTGAAGATGTGGATAAATTTCTAGAGACCTTTGAAGAATTGTTAGGATTGAAGGAAGATGATTTTTCAATATCTCATGTTGCAGGACATTTTGAAAATCAAATAACTATAATGCATGCTAAAATTACCAAAAAACCAGCTCAGCAATTCTTAGAAAAATTTTTAGAGATAATTGACGATTCACAAAAAAATGAAATTATTCGAGAGATAGAAGAACGAACGGAAAATTCAACTTTGCATATTAGATTTGACAAGCAAGATTTTATCAGAAAAAAAATTTCTTTCAGGGAAAAAGACGCAATTAGGTTGAAAATTCACACCCCTGTATACAATAAAAAAGAAACCATTCAAGTTTTCAGCGACCTTATCCACCAAGTCAACTAAATTAAATAGGTAAATGTAGTTAGAATTACTTGGGAATGAGGAGATAATAGCCGCTCCAGTCTGAGCTTTAGCTTTGAAGACGCCGCGACGATCCGACCCGAAATTTTAATCGATCAAAATACCACGATTCATCATATGTGATTATAGTATTGTTTTAAATACCGATTAACGAGGATTTCTAACATGACAGATTACGATGTAATTGTAGCCGGAGGAGGATTAACAGGTACAATTGCAGCACAGGCTATATCTCATTACTCTAATCAAAATTTGAAAATTCTTTCCATTGACCGAAATCCAGAAATTTATCCTGGAAGAAAATCCCTATCAGGTTGGACATGTGGAGATGCATGCTCCAAAGAAGCAGTGGACTATATGGCAGACCGAATAAAGGTCAAATGGACTAGCCCTGAAATTGAACATAACGTAAAAGGGGTAATGGCATTTTCTCCCGATAAAGAAACCGCGATTCCTTTTGATGGTGAAGGGTATATGCTTAATCGCCAAAAACTACCAGAAATTCAAAATGAAAGAGCTAGAAAAATGGGAGTGGATTTTGACTTTGAGATTAATCTAACAGGTTTGATTTATGACAATCAGCAGGTAATTGGAGTTCAAGGAATAGACAATAAAACAAAACAACCCTACAAAAAAACGGCAAAAATAGTAGTAGATGCTACAGGGGTAACCTCTATGCTACGAAATACCCTGAAAAACTCGACTAGGGTTGAAAAACGAATAGACCGTAGAGATTTAGAATCAACAGGAAGATACATTATGTATTTTGAGCCTGAAACCAAGGATCTTACCGAGTTTGACCCTGATTATTGTATTATTCATTTAGACCAAGATATAGCACCTGGGGGATATGGGTGGGTTTTTCCTAAAGGAGATAAAAAAGTCAACATTGGATTAGGAGTTGAAAAAACACTTTTAGAAAAACGGAATAATAGATTAGCGAAAAAAGATAATGTCCAAACCTTAATGGATGAATATCTAAATCGAAACAAGGTAATAAAAAATACAAAATTATCTCAAGACCCTGAGGACATTAATAATAATTCAGGAATCTTCCAAGTTTCTGTACGAAGACAAAATGATTGTTTAGTCTCTGGAGGATATATGCTAGTAGGAGATTCAGCATGGATGCCAAAACCCATTGATGCAGGAGGAATAGGACCTGCATTAATTGCTGGAACCATTATTGGAAACAATGTTGTGCAAGCCATAGAACAAAATGATGTTACGGAAAAAAATCTTTGGCAATATAATCTTGATTTCATAAAGGAGTATGGATACAAGACCGCAGGTCTGGAATTGTTTAGGAGGCTTGTCCAAACACTAACTAATGAACAAATAAGCTACGGAATGAAACACTTCTTAGGAAATCTAGATGTTGAATCGATTAGCAAAGGAGAACATCCAGATTTTTCGGGATTAGGTAAGGTTGGGATGATAATTCGTGGAATAATGAACAAGACAGTTGCTGAAGGATTAAAGTATACATCAGGTCAAAATAAAATGTTAGTTGAACATTACAACAATTATCCCAAAGATCCAACAGGATTTGATGAATGGAATAAGAAATTGCACAAAACTTTGAATGAAGCATATGTAAAAATCGAGTCCTACGGGAAATAGGTCTATCATTAAATATACTTGAGAACAACTAATTTTGCTTGTCTGAATCTTATCTAGATTGGAATAATTCCATAGATATTTTGAACAAAGCCTATGATTCCAATCTTTTTGTCCTAATTATTGGGCCAAAAGGTACGGGAAAGACCTCATTGGTTAGAGATTTTGCACGAACAAAGGATGCCAAACTTGAATCAATCAATTTTAGTTTGAGAACAAGAGAAAGCCACCTAATTGGAACAAAAACTCTAACGGAGGGGACCGTTAGTTTTGATGAAGGTATTTTGATAAAATCTATGAGAGAGGGCAGTATGTTGTATTTAGATGAGATTAACTCTGCCGAGGCAGATGTTCTTTTAAGGCTTGATGAAGCATTAGACGATAGAAGGCAAATTGGATTGAAAGAATCCACAGGTGAGGTTGTCAAAGCTAAAGAGGGCTGGTTTGTAATAGCTACAATTAATCCATTAACACATAGTGGAACAAAAGAGCTCCCCCCACAATTACTCAGTAGATTTCCAGTAAGGGTTAGTATGGAATATCCACCAGAAGATATTGAGTTACAAATAGTAAAAAAATACATTTCTGGCGATTTTGATTCAGATATTTTGCAAGGAATCAAACTTGCAAATACACTTAGACAAGCAGCTGCTGTTGAAGAGTTATTCTATGCACCAAGCATGAGAGAAACAATAGCATTTGGAAAATTGCTTGAAAAAGGAACAACTCCAAAAAAAGCCGCACAGATAGTTTTTGGAAATGTATACACACAATGGGGAAGTATAGAGCATCAAAAGGTAAGTGACATCATTACATCAATGTTTGGTAATTAGATGCAGTCTTTAGAATTACGAAACGAGACACTTGTGGAAATTGCTACTTTTTTGGTAAGACGATGGTCTGAAAGCAAAGATGTTACAGTTGAGTTTTCAGATAAAGTTGAGACAAAAACACGTTTAGTTGAAAACAAAGTAATTCTAACTCCTATCGAAAAAAGGATTGGTAGTTATTTCCAAAGATATCGACAGTTAAGAACCTCATTGTGGTATGAAGCAATGCGAATTAGATTTTGTAATAAAATTCTTAGTAATGATCACGCCTATGGATTTATTCTAAATACATTGGAAACAAGAAGAATTGAACATCTAGGTAGAAAAATTTGGAAGGGAATGGATGAAGAAATTATTTTTAATTACACATACATGTTAGTTTCAAGACCACAGTTACACACAGTATACGGAAAAGCAAGAATTGTGGAGGCGTTCTATCAGTACTTTATGTTTGGAGCTTTAAAGGGAGAAATCCAATCAAGCCACTATGAAAAAATTCATCAAGCATCTAAAGAAGCAAAAAGAATAGTAAACGAATCTATTGAGAAAAACTATGGAACCGACTGGTTAGAGAAAAAAGTAAGCGAAATAATAAAAATTTTGGACATCGATTCTTTGCTTACAATCCCAATATCACTTCCATTCATGAAAGCAGGTATGGCATTGACAGAGGAAGAGTTACTAAAATTTTTGACGGTAGTTTCAAAAAATAAAGAAGGTGATTTTGGGAAAGTAGACCCTGAATCAATTTTAAGAGGAGATAATGTATATGATGAATATAAGGTCCTTTTAGATGAGAACAAAAAGAGTGACAACAAAGGCTTAACTCCTGAAACTATAGGGGTCCAAATTCCTACTACAAATAACATTGATGAAACCAAAATTTACGATTTAAGTTTGATTAACAGTCTAAAAACTAAATTCAAAGAATGGAAATTTGGATGGAAGGAACAACATCTTAGAAGTGGTGATGAATTTGATGAAGAAAGCTACATTGAGGGAAACGAACCTTTTTTCACAGATGTTAAAAAATCAATTCAAACAAAAATCGTAATTTTGTTAGACCATTCTTCTAGTATTGCTTCGGATGCACTAGAATACAAAAAAGCCACACTTGCTCTATGTGAAGTACTGTCATATCTGAAGGTAAAGTTTGCAGTTTATGCATTTAGTACGCAAAATAGAGAGGTAGTATGTTGGCAAATAAAACCTGATAAAGTAAAATGGAATACAATATCGGCAAAAAGATTGGCTCAAATAGTTGCCAATGGGTCTACCCCCTTGGCAGAAGTTTATGGAAAAATGTTTCCCATTTTACAATCCAAAAGACCAGAAATATTTCTGACTTTAACTGATGGAGAACCATCAGACCCTAATGCTGTTAGAAACATGACCAAATCATTGAAAGGGATTGGAATAACGATGGTGGCTATAGGGTTAGGACCTAATACAATAAGAGCTACTACAATTGCAACTAATCTTAAGCATTTAGGATATGAGAGAACATTGGCAGTGAGTAGGCTAAAGGATATTCCAAGTAAAGTGATTAGAATTTTGGATGCTTAATTAAATAAAAAAATAGATCACACCATATCAGATATTTATATTAGAACAAAACATTGGTGAATCCAGAGGGAAAATAGTTGGAAAAAAATGCAGTTGATGATATTTTACTAGAAAAATTTAATCAAGAAATATGGAATAAAATCCCACATTTGGAAAATGGGAAAATCGTCAACCCATCCCCTTTGATAGATCTTACAGAGGATTTTAAAGAATGTGCCAAAAAGGAATACAATTTAGATCTCGATGATAAGGACATAAAGATTTACGGTAAATTTGATTCAACATTATTAAGTGGTTCCGTAAAAGTTAGAGCCGCAAGTCATATTATTCATAACGCAATAACATCTGGACAGCTAAAGGGAAATCAAACTGTCATAGAGGCAACTTCAGGGAATTTTGGAATTGCTCTTGGACAATTATCAAAACTTGGAGTTAACGTAGTTGCTCTTGTATCAAGAAAATTACAAGAAGGTGTCTTTAAGGAGTTAAGAAATGAAAAAATTAGAATCATGGATTTGGACATGGATATTTGTCCCGCTCCGGGAATGGAGAATCAAGCTAATGAACTAGCTGCTAAGGCAACTGCTGCAAACGTGAGATCTCAGTTATCTGAGTTAGGATTTTCTTCTGAAATCTTTGATAAAAATCTCCAGGAGATAGAAAAATTGCTTGCGAAACAAGACATAATTAATTTAGCAAGATTTCTTGGGAAAATTTATGATCTTTTTTGTCCAAAACAATATGATAATGAATTGAATGTGGAGGTTCACAGAGCTGTCACCGGTCCTGAAATAGACCAACAATTACGCGAAAAGGGAGATTCATTAGAAGACTACCAGATATTGTGTTCCTTTGGAACAGGTGGAACATCTGGAGGACTAAGTCAATACATTTCTCAAAAATACGGTAAAAAATCTGTACATGCTGTATTTCCCATCCCTGGTCAAGATGTGGCAGGAATTAGAACGAAAGCCAAAGCTGAAGGATTAACTTTGTACAAACCGGAAATACTTGCCTCACAACCAGAGGTAGATTTTGAAAAAGCAAAAAAACTACTCAAATTTTTTGTAGATAAAGGTCACGACATTGGTGAAAGTACAGCACTTGAGCTTTACTCAGCTATGGAAATGGCAAAATTAGGTGTTGGTAAAAAATTTATTGTTATTGTAGCAGATGGAATTGAAAAATACAAAAAGAATTTTGAACAAATTTCAAAAAATAAAATTCCTATGAATATTTCCTTGGAGGATGCCGCATCAATGGTGGATAATTATGATAAAATAATTTGGGTCCATACTCAATATACCCCAAGAGAAGAAGGAATTGAAATTATTGCCAAATCATTAGGTGTAGACAAATCTAAAATTTCTGTTACTAAAGCACGCACTATCAATGAATTATTAACAAGACAAGAAATACCAGAAGATCTCAGCAAAGAGTTTGAGGGGTCTAAAGGTAATTGTCTGCTGGTCTGTATGGCAGGAAATACTTCTTTAATGGCAGCACAGGTACTAGCAAGCAAAGGAATTGTTACTCAAAGTTTGAACGGTGGAATAACAAACCTACCTGAAGGTAGAGAAAAACATCCTGGCCAATATATCAAAATAGCAACTGAATAGTATCTTGAAATGTCTATCAGTATCACAACCATTTGCTGATCTAATTATTTCAGGAAAAAAAACAATTGAGTTGAGAAATTGGAATACAAAATTTCGTGGAGAGTTTTTCATTCATTCTCCTCTCAAAATTAGGACCGAAGATTGTAGGAGATTAAAAATAAATAAAAAATTAGAAACTGGAGCCATTTTAGGAAAAGTTGAACTATATGATGTAAAAAAATATAATTCATTTCAAGAAATAAGTCGGGATAAAAAATTTCATTGTGCAAAAAATGATATACAAAATAAAAAATTTGGGTTTCTATTAAAAAACCCAAAGGCATTTAGATTTCCAATTCCTTGGAAAGGTCAATTAGGATTCTTTGATATAGAAATTCCAAAAAATATTGTTAAAACAAAGGACATCATCACTGACATTATAGATGAAGAGTTTAGGTATCAGTGGATTGGACATCACTAAATTTTTCAAAAATTTTACTAGTATATATAAAGGCACAATTTTAACTCCCTCGACATGCCTGAGACAAAACCTATTGTGAGTGTTGAAAATGTTGTTGCCTCAGCATCAATTGATCAAGAAGTAAATCTCCATGAAATTACTGAAAAATTTCCAGATACAGAATACAATCCAGACCAATTTCCTGGATTAGTTTTTCGATTAAAGGTTCCAAGAACAGCAACCCTAATTTTTCGAACTGGAAAAATGGTTTGTACTGGTGCAAAATCAGAAGAGTTGGCTATCAAAGCAGTAAACACAGTTGTGCAAAAACTAAGAAAAGGTAAAGTCAAAATAAAAAAGGATCCCATTATTACTGTTCAAAATATTGTTGCAGCCATTAATTTAGGAGGAAAAATTCATTTAGAAAAAGCTGCTAAAACCTTGCCTAGAAGTATGTATGAACCAGAACAATTTCCTGGGTTAATTCATAGGATGCTAGAACCAAAAACAGTGATTTTGTTGTTTGCCTCAGGAAAGCTAGTATGTGCTGGTGCAAAAAAAGAATCAGATGTGTATAGGTCAGTTCATAATTTACATGCTTTACTAGAAGAAAAAAAACTAATGATTTATGATCAATAG
>JAWWBZ010000011.1:0-21632 GCA_033720715.1 Nitrosopumilaceae archaeon
AAAAAATTACAAAAGGTCTTTTAGATCCAACTAAAAAATAATATAAAAATTTTGAAGGGATTAAAATGATACAAATACAAGAAGAAACAGAAAAACTAGTTCGTGATTTACAAGAAATTTTGGATCTTGATGAAGTCGAATCCAGAATTTATTTGAATCTTCTAAGAACAGGACCAATCACTGCAAGTGCATTAGCTAAAAATCTAGAAATTGACAGGGCAAGAACTTACAGAACAGTAGACAGACTTGTCGACAGAAATATTGTTTCAACAACTCTT
Source organism: Nitrosopumilaceae archaeon (assembly GCA_033720715.1). Lineage (GTDB taxonomy): Archaea > Thermoproteota > Nitrososphaeria > Nitrososphaerales > Nitrosopumilaceae > Nitrosomaritimum. Next base: position 279 of record JAWWBZ010000011.1, read on the forward strand.
TCAAACCCACGGCATTGCTTTGCAGTTGATTTGGATGATGTATTGAAGAATTCCCTTGAGAAAAAAGAAAAGGAATTAAAGAAAATTAAGAGATCAGGAGAATTAATTATCGATAAAATTAACCAAGATCTTAACACTAATAGAAGAACAGATTTTCCTACTCTACGAATAGTACAAGGCAGATCTAATATTTATAATGACATTTCCAAAATGATTGAAAATTGCTCAGATGTCATCTATGTTGCAACAACCCTGGAGGATATCTCAAAAATGTATCATAGTTCAATCCCTGAAAAAATTAGAATCTGTAAAAAGAACGGGGGTATAGTTAGGCTCTTGGTAGAGGTAGAAGATATCGATATGATTTCCTTTGTTAAAAGATTTAATGCAAGCGAAACTAGGATGTGTCAACTCCCATCAGGTGGAAGGATAGTAGTCCAGAAAGGCAACCAACTAATTATTTCTGATTCTGGTGTAACCATCTCCAATAACGAAACCGATTTTTCTGTTTGTACAAACGCAGAAGCTATGATAAACAGCATTGAAAAACTATGTGGGCTGTTATGGGAATCAGGAAAACCCCTCAAGGAATCATAGCATCTTACTCTATAAAACGGAAAACTTTTCAGACATTCTTGAAAATTAGAAAATGGTAAGGGTTTTCACTGATTATGGACCCACCAGTCATAATCTTGTGGAGATTCCCAAATGATTTAAGATGCTGTAGAATAAGTTCACAGGGTATGTATTTGCCCATTTTTGTTCGTTGAATTAAACATACAGAATGTTAATACTAAATTCTTTTTATTAAAAGTACAAAAAAAGTCAAATTAGAGTTGTCACCAAACAACAAAGCGTTTTTGGTCTTAAGCTCTGACAGCGGTTCAGGCCCCGAGGGGAAACTCAAGTCTGAACTAATCTTTTTTTTGTTATCTGATCTTCAAAAAACGATCTATTGTAATGTTTTATACATAAAAATGGATTTTTAATTTAAAGGGCAATGTGTGTTTTTTGAACAATCACCAGTTGATTATCTAATTAAGAAAAATCCTTTCTGTTGATTGATGAACGGATTGAAGCAATTTATGAAGAATTTAGGTGTGAGTTAGGAATTCATAAAAAAGACATCATCCAGGCACAAAATTTACATCAAATCCTTCTGCAGCAAAACCCATTCAAATATGAGTCTCCATTTCTCATTTCATCAGTTTGCCTCTATGCAATTTCTATCAATATGCCCCAAAAGGTGACCCTTCAAGACATCGAAAAAATTTCACACATCAAAAAAGATGATATCGTAAAGTGCTATGAACTTCTTTTAAATTCTGAGGCCATTAATTTTGTTCAGAGGAGTGATGATGATATTCTCCATTAAAAATTCAAAAAGAATGGATAAAACATCGGTAAAACTTTTAGAGTAAAACAATTCAGATTTGCTGTAAGTCGGGAAGTAGGTTCACATAATGGAGGTCAAAGGACCTTCAAAAGATCGTCCTACTTCTCTACCCTTCTATCTACAAATTATGATTAAAAAAGCCTACGTAGTATTGATTATACTTTGAGTTAAAAAATTATACAAAATTATATGCATTGCGATACATTTACACCAAGAATCTTTGCTTGGAATTAGACAAACGTGGTTTTTATTTAGTAAAATTCTTCACAAATTAGAATGGGATTAATTTATACTAAATTATACCTTGATTTTAATCCCGAGGAATGGAAACAAACCTCCACTAACCCTATTACTTTTGAATGCAATTCTGATAATGTTTCATTAGAAATTATGGATACATCTCAAAATTCCTTGCATCTTCATTTTAAAAAAGGAGGAAAAATCAATCTTTTGCGTGTAGTGGGAAAGTTTAGGATAACATGGGATGATGATGATTTGATCACTCCAATATGAAATAAAAGCAGGATTAATTTTTACATGTTTATGTCACTAAAAGAAAAAGTAAAGCAGGCAAATTTGAATTTTCAAGATCTATCTTCTGACCAGATAATTGACATCCTAAAGGAAATTCAACCTCATTTTAAAACTAAGATTACACAAGAGTATCTTTCGGGAAAGTTTGAAGGAATTGAAAAGGCAACTGGGGAAAATGAAAAGAAAAAACTTTGTAATGCTTTAAAACCATATCTGGATTGGTACCTTCAAGGTCAATAGATTATAGTTATTCATATTCACTGATTTTTGATTTTGCAATGCTAATCAACTCTAAATCCTTTTTGACAACTGAAAGGTCTCCTACCAAATCCAAGTAATATTTGTGCCCAGTATCCTGAGCTTTTTTAATATCCGTTTCATATGAAACAAGGGCTTTTTCTAGGAATGGAATATCCTCATCTAATGTCTTGTCCATTTGAGAATCTGAGAGACTTTGATGAATTTTTTTGGTAACCTCATCAATTTTGGGAATTGTTTTCATGGCTGCTTGCCGTAAAATTCCTCCAAACATAGCAGCAGAATCTTTTATCTCGGGACTTTTGTCAACAGTCATTAATCTTTTTTTGTAATGTAGCAATGACCGTAAAATAATTTCATAACCTCCTCCTTCTTTAAGGAAAATTCCACCTAGCCAAATTTTATCGGACAACTCTAACTTGTAATTATCCTCATTATTATAAATCCTAAATCCTATTTTGAAATTTATATTAATTAAAAATCCTCATTATCTTTAGGCTCAAAATCTTCTTGAATTGGAGGTTCTCCCCTGGCTATAAGATACAAGAGAACTCCTGCCATAACTACTCCTATTCCCATTAATCCAACAAATGTTCCACCATGTTTTATTAAACGCAATTCATCACCAACATTACCTTCTCCTTGAATCCAGTAAAACAAAATTGCACCACTAAGAATCATGACAATTCCTACAGTGATTATGGCAGGACCTGTTTTCATAACGTTGAGTAAATTCAGATGTTAATAAACTCAAACATTATTCTAGGTAAAACAAAATTATCCGTTAAACAGAAAACAATTTTAAGACAATCTGTAAAATCAATACATGAATAAAATTTTTCTTTTGTTAATTTTTTCTATATTTTTGATTCCCATTTTTCAAAATGTATATGCAACAACGTATGACATCAATATGCCAACTGGTTCTGCAAGTCCAGATGCTCCATACTTTTGGCAAAATGAAAAAACTGGTCAACCTAACGGTGATATTGAAATTTTAATAGGTGATTCTGTAGTTTGGAAAAATGGAGATCAAGCCAAACACACTGTTACATCTGGAACTATAGAGGGTGGACCTGATGGGATTTTTGGGGGAACCGATTTTCTAGTCCCTGGCGAATCTTACAAATTCACATTTACTGAAAAAGGTAAGTATCCCTACTTTTGCATAATCCATCCTTGGATGACAGGCACGGTAACCGTAACTGGTGGGTACAAACTTTTGGCTGATGTTGGAAAAAACGTTGGAGATGGGCTTACAACCTTTAATGTGGATTATCAATATGAGGGAATAATATCTGATGCTATGGTAAATGAAGACCAAAAATCAATCACATTTAACCTTGTACCAAATTCAAAATCTCTTAATCAAAATTTGATGATGATATTGCCAGACGAATTGATTGAAGGTCCTTTTGTTATTTTCGTAGATGGTGAAAAAAACCTCCGATTTGATTATTTAGAGGATGATGGGGAAAAAAGAATTGAAATTGAGTTACCTGAAGATGTAAAACAAATGACTATTGTGGGCACAAAGGTGGTACCCGAATTTGGCATTTGGTCCGCACTAATCTTGGGAATTTCTATTTCTAGTATCCTTTTTTTACAAAAATCTAGAATCATTCCAAAGTTCTAAAACAACAATAAAAGGATCGCAATTTAAAAAAGGAATTTCAATAGAATATATTTAGTAAATTTTGTTTTTACTCCGTGGGAATAAAAAAAACTGATTTGATAAAAATTGTAGAGGATATCATCATGTTAGATCCCAAAATGAGATTTGCTGCAATAATTGACTCTAAGGGAAATATTCGCGAAGCTATAATGAAAAGCGGCAAGACCTCACTCAAATCACAAAAAGAGGAAGAACACTTTTGCAAACAGGTCGCCCAACGAAGAACTATGAGAAAGGAATTTGACCGTTCACTAGGGAAAGTTCGATATGTTCATGTTGAAAGGGAAAAAGTCACTCAGATGGTTGTTTATACAAGACGAAACATTGTCTACTTTACCATGGAACCTGAAATGGCAATCGATAAAAAAATCAGGCTAATTACAAAAATTAAAAAGATTACCTCAGATCTTTAGAATTACTCCATCATTATCTGATTACCAAAAATATGAAAAAATATCTTGCTGACTCAAAAATGTTTGAATTAGACAGATTTCAAAAAGAATGCCAAAAAAGCAATCAACCCTTTGTAAAGGCAAGAAAAAACCCTGTTGATAATAACTATCTAGTCCAGCTAGATCTTATTACTTGCAACTATAATTTAACTATCGAAACACAGAATAGAATTAGGGAATTTTTTCAAGATGAGACTAGCCAACTAGATAAAAACGGATTTTCCAAATCTATCTTTAAGGGAAGTAATGTTAACTCCGAACATGCGTGGTATGATGGAGTTCTTTCTGATCGGTTAGATAAGTTCTGTTTGACTCTTTTTGATTTGGCTTCAAAAGAAAAATTCTAAAGGAAAAACTTTACACTAATATTGATTTTTTTTGTATCCTTAGCATGGGAAAACCCAAAGTTCTAGTCGATGAGATGGACGATGGATGGGACGAGCGATTAAAACAACTAGGATTTGATGCTTACAGTGTAAAAAAACTGCGCGCAGAGGGGGAAAAACTTCGAACGGATTATTCTGTTATCAATTATGCGCGAGAGAACAATATGATTTTGGTTACCAGGGATACTGAAAGTGGCCAAGCTTGTGAAGAAAATGATTTGCCCTATATTCTATTAGACAATGATGAAATTTTTCGAATTGTTTTAGAAAAATTAAATCGGATATAGGTTAATTTGTTCAAATTAACTTAGATATTTTTCTAAAACGTATTTTTCTCCGTTTTCTTTAATATCTAAAATGAGCTCATCCAAGATTTCAATTCCGTTGATAATTGGTTCTTTTTTGATGATTTTGTTTTGCAACTTTTGTTTCAAGATTCTTTTTTCATTATTAGCAAAACTCAAAAGTGTAACTTGATCTCCCATTTTTAAATCATAAAAGAATTTTACGTAATCTGAAACTCCTCGAAATCCCATGATTTTCAGATATTCTAGTGTTATTTGTTTGAGTTGTTTTGTAAGTTAGTTCCTCAGGTTTATTTACAAAAAAGGATAAAATCTTTTGTGGATAAATGCGATAGAAGAGTTCGTGCATACAAAAACGGAATGACGTTTGATCAATGCAGGCAAATTGCCGAATCTATGAACCCAGATTTTAAAAACCAGATTAAAATTAAGGGGAAACTTCTTTGGACCGAAATTTTGGAGCAGGTAAACCATGATGAACTAATCTACAAACTTACTCTCAAATATCTTCGAAGGGATGGCTATGATATTGGAAATTACAAAACTCCTGAAGTAAAAAATTTTACAAAGTAGGGTCTATTTTGCAACTTCCATCAGAATTTCTCAGCTTCTTGGCCATGATAAATGGCGTTAACACCAGAATTGGAATTGAAATTGCAATAAAAAGTGTCTGAAGCTGTGCCAAAGCTATAGTTAGTGCGATTCCACTTGCAGTTCCAACAAAAATAGAAAGAAAAGTTCCTGCACACGTTGGACAGGCGATAAAAAGACCAGCAGCTGCCCCAATACTGCTTGCACCTCTACCCTTTTTCGATATTGTGTAAGCACTAACAGCTATTGAGGTGTTTAATCCAACAAGGTAAGAAACTATTACTTGTAAAACAAAATTTATCGGAATAATTTGCAATCCCAAATGTTCTGTGATGTTGTATACTATCTTTGGCATATATCCAGGATCCCCGCAACAAGGAGCGATAAAACCACCTGGTACTTGTTGTCCCAAGTCTGTTGCAAAATTAATTTCTGGTTGATAAACCAGAGTTCCAGAAGCCAAAGCAAAGAATACTCCGTATCCGACAAACGTAGTTAGGAAAATTTTTCTAGATTTTGAATTCCAAGTTGTCATTGCAATTATTGTAAACAGGTCCTTTTCTCTTCGTTCTACCTTTTCTCTATGAAAAATATACAGACCATAAGTTATTGCACCCAAGCAAGCTAGCATTATAACGTAAAAACCATAAGCAATTCTTTGAATCGAGTCAAAAGCTTCTGGTGTAATTAATTCTGGATTTTGATATCTGGAATAAAGTAAAAACAAAATTGCGATTGAAACAAAACCTATTATGATTAATTTTTTTCCACTTTTGGTTTGTTTGAGAGTTTCTTTTTCCATTGCCTAAAGAGAATTTGTATTGCATTAAATACTATCTTTTTGTAAAAAATTAGCTTAATTTAGGCACAAAAATATAGATTATTGCAATAATTTCAAGCCTTCCAAAAATCATTAAAAATCCAAGGACTATTTTTGTTGCAGAATCTGTATCAAAATTAATTACATTAGCAGACAATCCACCTGTAGTAATTACCCCTACTGATTCAAAGAATGCATTCTCATACGATACTCCCTCTATATTTGCAAGATGAGCTGCAGTTATCACCGAAATTAGAGGAAATAGTGCCACGATTATCAGTGTGGAATAAAGTTCTTTTTTGGTCTCAACTGGGAGCAAAGATCGTTTCTCCTTGTTGAATATACTTTTACAATTTTTCAAATGAAATAATCTGAAAATTTTCATTCCTCCAGCAGTCGAAAAACCGCATCCACCAATAAACATCAAAATGATAAGTATTGTATGACCTGCAGAATTCAATCCCTCCAAACTTTCTATTTGAAGTCCTGCCGTTGTACTTGCTGAAACTGAATAAAACGCACTATCTAGATAATCGAATCCACTTATTGCCATAAACAACAAAGTAGCGCTAGTCAGAATTGCAAAGAAAGCAAGTACCTCCTTGCCAAGTTTAGGAGAAAGGAATTTTTTTCTTACAAAGCCATAGTGGAATGTAAACGGCAAAGCACCAAGAATCATTGCCCCCATTAAAACAATTTCTTCTTGCCACAACAAATCATCTAAAATGGTTGATGTGGGTAAAAATCCTCCAGTAGCTAGTGTACTCATAGCTAGAGAAAAATTATCCATAAGGTTTCTTTCACCCATAACCCACAGCAATAGTGCAACAATTACGATGTACAAGGCAAAGATAATTGTAATTGTTCCAAACAGTTCTCTCATGTGTAATGTTCTTCCAGAAATAAAACCTCTCATGGATTGAAGCTTTGATTCAGGATAAAATGCCGTAATTACCAGGTAAATGAAACTCATCCCTCCTACCAATTGGGTAAAACTCCGATAGAAGGTAAAGCTCTGAGGTAGATTTTCAGGTTCAGCAAACAAAGAAATCCCCCCTGTTGTAAAACCGGCAGCGCTAGAGAAAAAAGCATTTGAAAAAGTTTCTACGGGTTCTACACCCTGAGGTGAAACATAAAGATACGGTGTTGTTCCAAACAGTGTAAGTAGGAACAAACTTGAAAAAACAAGGATTGATGCTTGCTGTAGGTTTAAGCTTGCTTTTTCACCATAAGAATTTAGAAAAAAACCTGTCGCCAAAAGTAAAACGGTGTTAAGATAAATTCCAGTTGCAATATCTGTTTCAGCTAAGATTGTGGCCACAATGGCTGGGACCAAAAGCAGAACCCCTGCAAACTGCAAAACAAATCCGAGGTTTCCCAAGATTGCTTTTACAGGCGGACTGAGTAATCTTGGTGGTGTGGCAGTTGCTTCTCTAATTGCATTTGCAATTGTTGCTTGAAAAATAATTCCAATCACTTGATTTTTTTTATTTACTACTGGTAATTTCCGGATGCTGTTATCCCTCATTTTATGAAGGGCATCTTGTAAAGAAGATTTTTCATTAATTACGATTAATGGTGTGCTCATTACATCTTTGAGAGTGGTTGATTCGGCGTAAACATTAACATCGCTTACCTTACTTAAGATATCTTCATCAGTTACAATTCCAATAGGATCTCTGTTTTCATCGGTAACAATAATGTCGTCAGCTTGATAATGTTGAAGCATTCTAGCTGCATCTCTTGTTAATGTATGCTGATTGAGTAATAACACATCCTTGTCCATGTAAGCTGAAACTGGTTTTGTAAGGATGTATGATACTGCCTTTTCGGGATTTGTCGACATTAAGCTTTCATTTATTGTTCATTTTAAATAATTTGGGGTGAAAATTATTCGGTTCTTTTCAAAGTCATGCGTAAATTTGATCGAAAATTCATATCTTTATAAACATTAAATCATTATTCAAAATTGAATCATGGAAATCAATCAAGAACAAGAACCAGATTATGATTCTGTAAAAATTGATTATGTGGGTTTTGTAGATCCTTATGCCGTTGAAGGAATGGTTGTATTAAAAGCCCAAGATGGAAAAGAATTCCACATGAGGGCATTTTCAGGAGAAGTTGCAAAACATATCGCAAGTTTCTCAGAGAGTAATGCAGATTCGATTCCTTCAATCTACAAACTAATTGAGGAGATTTGTGAAGAGAATGAATTGGTACTAGTTAAGGTGAAAATCTATGAAAGTGGAGAAGTTTTACGGGCAAATCTGTATTTCACAGGTAAAAAAGACATGGTTTTGCGTAATTATAGGGCATCAGACGCAGTTGCATTGGGGGCATTTTACAAAATTCCAATTTTAGTAAGGAAGAATCTTCTAAAAACAAGTATGGAAGCATGAAATTTTAAAATTAATTTTCAAAAAAACTTTCAGGAAACATAGATTTAATTTTTTCAATTTCTTTTTGAAACTGAATTATCCTTTTTTGATTTTCTTTAAGGGACTCTGAGTCTTTAATGAATAATTTTTCTTTTTCTAAATCTTGAATTTTTTTGATAAGAGTTTTGTACATAATAGAATATTCTGGAAAGTTTTTTGGAAGTTTTGCCATACTCTGAATGGAAATATGATAAAATAAATGACTTGTTATTATAAAATAAATTTATTTTTCAAATTATTATTGGCCTTTGTCTAAATTTTTGTCCAACGGAATTTATCCCATCAATTATTTCTTGAATTTTTGGATATTGTTCTTTATTTTCTGATAAATCTTTTCTTAAAATTCGGGCATAATGAAACAGCTTTTTTATCTTTTTACTCTTCTGAGTTTTTGAAATGGGTGCATTTGGTAATTCTTTTAGATTAGTTGAAATGTCACAAATTTTAATAAGTTGGGTATGAAAATTTGAATTTTTTAGTTGGTGTACATACTGGTTTTCTTGTTCTTTTTTTGAAAGAGTCATGTCTTTGCTTAAGGACAAAACTAATACTGCAATTTTATTTCCAAATATTTCATTAACTTCATCAAAAGTTGTATGTGTGTGTTCTAATACGTCGTGAAGCCATGCTGCACTAAGAATTTCTTTATCAGTAACTCCAAGATTTTTTAGTCGATTTACAACTCCTTCCAAATGAGTTGAAAACAAAGTAACACCATCTTGTTTTTTTTGATTTTTATGCCTGTCATATGCAAATTTCTGAGCTTTTTCAATTACATTGGTTTCCATAATCCATTTCTCCCTTGAAGGTTCGTTGTAAATTCAAAATAAAATGCTTCATAATTCGGCAAAATCATCATTTTTTCAGACGATAGCTTATCTAATCATCAGCATCAAAATCATTTTTCTCTTGGATATATTGGTTGATCAATAAGTTACTTTTCTTATTAAATGAGGCTCTTTAAGCAAGATGGATATGTTTTCGGATGAGGACAATTCCACTTTTCGTAAATTTTGATTAGTTATCACAATTAACGCCTCACAACGAGAGCAAAGAATCGTTTTACCCCCGCTTCTGTTCTCTTGAATAACGTCTTTCTCAAGCTTGTCTTCTTTATTGCAGGTAGGGCATAACCTTGGTTCTTTTAAAATAGTTATTATTTCTCGGATGAAAATACTTCTTGTCACTTTTTGAAATTAATTTATCATTCAATAAAGGATATTGATTTTGCAACAAAGAGCAGTTGTGTTATTGGCAAAATACCTTGATAACCAAGGGATCTTTTGATCGTGATTTTTAAAATTAAAATTTGATTTTTCATGTGTCGTTTTGTTTTAATTTTTGTTTGTAAAAATTTACAAAAAATCTATTTGTTTTATAAAAATTTTAATACAATATCTTAAATACTCTAAATTCCTATAGTAAACAATGTCGTTAGTTGTAAAATCTGACGATTAAAACTGCGTGACCTCGCAGAACAAAAAAGGCAATCAGGCATTCAAAGACCTGATAACGAGAGGAAATCTCTCAAAGTTCTGTAAGAAAGGGGTTGCGCCCTTAAATTTTTAAGAATTTTGATTTTAGTTTAGGTAACTATTTCATCTAGTCTTCCTTCTTCTTGGGCTCTACGAATCTCCATTGCAATTCTCCTTCCAACTCCAAAGGTATGTCCATACTGATATTTTGTATAAGGACTAGTTGTAGCCACAATTGGGTTTCCTGGAACTCGTAAAGATACATCATAGACTACTAACTCTAAATCTTTTGTAATTACGCTTTGCAGAGAAAAGGGTCCTATGATACCTGGTGGATATTCTTTTTTTACGGCTGATACAAACTTGTCCCCCATTTTGATTACTTTTTCTAGCAAAGATTCTCTGATACTTGCAGGAGTATGTCCTACCTCTATGTTTTGAAGATCAATATCAATGTCCATTTGTTGCTTTGCTGGAAGGGCATTGTAATCATGAACATTTGTTTGTAATCTTCTCTCAATCCCAATAAAATCAACTTGGTCTGAAATAGGGGTGTGAAAATAATTAAAGTTCATGTATGTTCCTATAGCTAATTCTTCTATACTTGATTTTTCTAAATCCTTTCTTGAAATAATTCCTTGTTTTATTCTGTCTTCTGATTTTTCTACATAGTCTTTGTAGGATGAAACAGTGAAAAACGCACGTTCCAATGGTCTATTCTTCTCTTGAACCTTTACAATACAAGGTTTGTTGATGTTTTTAGGATTTTTAAATAATTTTGGATACTTTATTCTGGCTTTTTCTAAAAGATAGTATTGACCTTTTTTTGCGGTTCTTTCTTCAGCTTGGAATAATTTTCTATTTCCAAATATTGGAACCTTGAAAGAATTTTCTAAAGTTTGATATCCAAGATATACAGTTAAAGACCTATGTGGAACTATTATGGTATTTGTTTCTCTTAAAATTTTTTGATTTTTTAGCGAAGCCATATCTTTGAATTTATCTAGAACGACAATTTCATCGGCAATTCTTCCAAATCTCTGATATGGTCCTTCTCTTCCTTTTTGGCAATAAACTGTAGTTTGAAAATTTTCCTCTTTGGCCCCATCCATTACCTCCAAGGCAGAATGGCTTCCTAACACACCTATGCGAACGTCTGAATAATCATTAACAATTTTTTTAATTTCAGAGGGTTTTATCACAGATTGACTAAAAAACAGGAGCTAATATAGCTAATTTTCAGTATTATAGATCTTCCCGTACATCACAAGATTTTTTTCATAAGGATTTGAATAACAAATGTGTTTTATTCGGTAGAACTTCAAATGGCAGGCGTTATTTTACTTAGTGCAATGGCTGCAGGTGGACTCTCTTTATGGTTAAAGAGAAGGCGTGATAAACAGAACCTAGAAGAAACTGCAAATGATGAGGCTCAACTTTAGGCTAGTGCTAAATCTGGTTTTGTAACCATTAGATAAAATACAATAACAGAACAAGGAAAGCATGCGTTTAATCGTTGGAATTACTGGCAGCACAGGGGTAATTTACGGAATTCGAATGTTGGAAGTTTTAAAAAAATTAGATATTGAAACACATTTGATAATTTCAGAGTGGGGTGAAAAATGCATCCCCATGGAAACAAAATATACAGTTGACTATGTCAAGTCTCTTGCATCAAATTCTTCTAATGAGAAAAATATGGCATCTAGTGTTTCAAGTGGTACTCACAAAGTTGACGGGATGATTGTTGCTCCCTGTAGTATGAAGACATTATCTGCAATTGCAAATGGATACGATGATACATTAGTTGCAAGAGCAGCTGGTGTTACAATTAAAGAATCAAGAAAACTGATTTTGATGGTAAGAGAAACACCCTTTTCGGCAATTCATCTTGAAAACATGTTAAAACTTTCTAGAATTGGAGTAGTAATCTTGCCACCTGTAACAGAATTTTATACAAAACCACAAACCATTGACGATATTGTAGATCATGGGGTTGGAAAGTGTTTAGACCAATTTGATCTGGAGCACAATTTATACCCTCGATGGGGTAGCAATTAGTTGATAATTGACAAAAGTTACTTTTGAAAAATTTACAAAAATTCCTAGAGAAAAAATTTTTGAAGCTGCAACAGATTATGGTTCTTTTCAAAAACTTTTCTCAGAATTTTATTCCTCTGTAAGAGTAATTTCTGAAAGACCAACAACGACTCTTTTAGAGGCACACCTAATTTTATCAGGAAAAGAATTTGTTGTAATGCAAAAACATTTGATTGAAAAGCCATTTCTCCATGAAACCTTTTTTGTTGGTGGAGATGCAAAGGGGACTCAAATTACTGAAAAATATGATCAAACAAAAGAAGGAACAAAAATTACTTTATCAGTTGATTTTAAACACAAGAGGTCCCTGGGTCTATCGGGCCTATTTGGGAAGGGAGAAATAGAAAATGAATTCTCTAAAATTTTGGATAGATTAATTGAGAAATTAGAAAATTAGTCAGTTTTTGATTCTTTGTTGACATCAGAAGTCTTTTCTTTAAAGTCTTTGAGTTCTTTTTCTCCTTCAATTTTTCCTTTCTCAAACTCTCCTTTGGCTTTACCAAAGGTTTTTGCTAATTCTGGGATTTTCTTTGCTCCAAAAATCAAAACCACAGCAATAATTATGATAAATATCCATTCTTGACCTGCAATGAAATTGCTGATATTAGAAAAGAACATCTTGTATTCACTTTGTTGATTTTAGATTTAAATGTTCAACTTTTTTCGTTCTTTACGTTCGATAATTGCCATGCCTGCAAAGTATAATGCAATCATGGGTCCAGCTATAAACCACATCGTAACCCCACTTCCATCAGGAGTGATGACTGCTCCAAAAATCACAATAATTACAATAGCATATCGGATATTTTTCCTCCAAAAATTTGAGTCCACTATTCCTGATCCACTAATGGCATACATTATCAAGGGAAGTTGAAATGAGATTCCAAATGCCAACAAAAATTGTAAAACAAATGTTACAAAATCAATCACATTAAGAAAAGTAACTAGTCCTGCTGATTCTCCATATCTATAAAGAAAATCAAGAATGTATGGAATAACTAAATTATACGAAAAAATACAACCTGCTGCAAATAATCCTAAAGCTGGAATAGAAATACTTCTACTTACATTAATTTCATTTTCTTTTAAAGCAGGTCTGATAAATCCCACAAATTCTTTTATTACTATTGGCATCCCTGCAACCATTCCTACTAATGCAGCGATGTAGACCTGTGCAAAAAAAGCTTGTCCAGGGGCTGTCTGAATTAATTGCACATCTTTTGGAACCAAGTTATCTCTCATGTGATTGGTAATCTGGGCTGCCATGTTGTCAAGTGGTTCCGGAGTAGGATAGTAAAGAGTAACACCAGCAATTTCGTATGGTTCTGCATGAAAAGTAAGAAGGAATACAGTGATAATCCCAATCACAATAACAATTCTTAGAACTCGTTTTCGAAGCTCATCAAGATGATAATGAAGCTCATTTAATTCGGACATTTACCATCTATATGATTTAAACTCACTTATCTATTTGCCTGGTATGGGCAATAGTTTGGATTCAGGAAGCCCGCCCTCTTTTGCCTCGTCCTGTTCAAGGTCTTGAAATTCTAGCGAGATTATTGGTTTTGCATTAAATTTTTCAGCTAATTCTTTAGCCAGTTTGCCTATTTCTTTTCCAGAGTAGATTTCTTTGGAATCTTTTAGAAATATTCGTTCTCCTTTTTCCATCTCTTTTCCACCAAATTTGTCTTGAAGAAATTTGGTAATAGAAGGCAACTCTGAGCGTGAAATATTGTTATAATAATATGTAATTCCCTTTACGGGCTCATAATCATATGGGGTTCCATGCTTATACATGAATACTCCAATAAAATGGGCTTGATCCTCTGGCTCTCTGATACATTTTATTTCCCAATTAAGTAACTTGTTGATGTCATAAGTAAAAGTTTCAATTTCCTCAGGAGTGATTTTCCAGTATCTTTGCTTTGACAATTGCTTTTTGTGAAATTTTCTATTATAAATTCCATTATGAGGAGATTTTTTACAAAAATCGGACTTTTTTTATATGAAATGGTGATATTAAGAATATGGGAGCAAGAGTTACAATTGTTTTGAATGACAATAATGCCGAAAAACTTCGAAATCTCCAAGCTAAAATGATAAAATCCTCATCAAAATCTGTAAGTTTTTCTCATGTTCTAAATTTAATTTTAGAAGAAGGTCTAAAAAAACACAAACCATAAATCAACAAAAGAAAAAAGTGTAGAGAACTTTTATTGATAAATATGATAAACGAAAAAAATCCATTATATCCAATCACACTTTCAAACTATCCAAAACTTTTTGATTTTGTTTTGACTGCTAAAGGTCTTATTTACTTTAATGAATTAAAACGAAAATACTTTCTTCAAAAAGAAATGACCATAGAGGAATATAACAAACTTCGGTTGATGTATGTTTATTATGCAACCGCTAACAAAAATTTAGAGGAAGTTTCAATGTGGAAAAAAATTTGTCAATTTTTAGATGAAAAAGGAATTTATGAAAAAAATATGCATGCATCAAAGGAAGATCTAATTACCCAAAATTTGATTATCAAAAACCCTGAATATGTTCCTGGTCTTTATCGAACCCACATTGATTTTGTTAAAAAGAAATAAAACTCATTTGATACTGGCTTTGGGTGGCATACTATGATACTCATCCACAATGCCAGGTATCTAATCATTGTCACAATCTTTCTATAAAAGCACCAATTTTTCGTAAGATAGATTAACCACTAATTTCTTGTCAAAATTACTTATGGCAACTTTTAATGTTAATGTTACAATAGAAAATAAACCTGGTATCAGTGATCCTGAAGGAGATACAATCCTAAATGATTTGGTTCTCAAAGGTACGCACAAAACAGTATCAAAAATAAAAACTGCAAAAATGTTAAAGTTCACAATTAAAGAAAAAGACAAAAAAACTGCTGAAAAAAAAATTCAAGAAATTTGTGATGAACTTCGCATTTACAATCCTATGGTTAGCAAAATTACCATTGATGTTTATGACTAGTCAGACTCTAGTTTTTCTACCGTTCCATTAATCAAAAGTTTACTCCTTAAATATGACGCCAAATCCGTCTGTGTGATTACTCCTACCAACTTTTCATTGTCAATTACCAGGAGACGACGAATGCTGTTGTTTAACATCTTCTGAATTGCTATTTCAATGTCGTCCTGAGGTCTAACCCAGCGAAAATTTTTAGACATAACCTCTTCGATAGAAACTTCAGAGGCCTTTTTATCTTCAGCAGAAATCTTTCGTACAATATCTCTTTCTGATACAAGCCCAATTGGTTCTTCTTCTTTAGATATTACAACAAAACTGATCTCTTTTTCTTTAAGTAATTTTGAAACATCTAAAGCAGTTTTGTTATGTTCTATAGTAATGACATTTTTTTCCATAATGTCGCGTACTTGACCCATGGCGATCAAAGACCTTAGTTCAAATAAAGATTTTTTCTTTGCTTCAGATTAAATATCTCTTTGAGCTAAAATCGTTGTGAAGGTCGGGGTTGTAGTCTTTCCAGGTAGTAACTGTGATCGTGACATGTTCCACGTACTGACAGATGTATTTCATCTAGACGCTCAATATTATTGGCATGAAAAAAATTTACCCAAAAACATTGATGCGGTTGTTCTTCCAGGTGGGTTTTCATATGGTGATAGATTAAGGGCCGGAGTAATTGCTGCTCATAGTCCAATTATTAAGGACGTACAAAAATTGGCAAAAAAAGGAATTCCAATTCTAGGTGTTTGCAATGGGTTTCAAATTCTAGTAGAAGCAGACTTGTTGCCAGGCGTGCTTTTGAAAAACAATTCTTTGAATTTTATGTGTCAATGGACCAATTTGGTCGTAGAGAATAATACCACTCCTTTTACAAGTCAGTTTAAGGTAGGTCAGAAAATTCCAATCCCTATTGCCAATGGGGAAGGACGATACTTTGTTGATGGTGATACCTTAAAGGTCCTGCAAAAAAAGAACCAAATTGTTTTTCGATATGAAAATGTTGTAAATGGTTCTACAGATAGAATTGCTGGAGTTTGCAACGAGGATGGAAATGTTGTGGGAATGATGCCTCATCCAGAAAGAGCTGTTGAATCTGAAATAAACCCCATTGATAACAAACCATCATCATTAATTTTTGAATCCCTTCTAAGTACTACAGGTGTTAAAAATTGAGCTTAGAGCCCCAAGAACTTGATGACCTAAAATCAAAAATTGGAAGAGAGCCTACTTCTACTGAACTTCAAATAGTTGCTGCGGAGTGGTCTGAACACTGTTCTTACAAATCTTCAAAAAAACATCTCAAAATGCTTCCAATGAAAGGCCCTCGAGTAATTTCAGAGAAAGGATATGATTCAGGAGTTTTGGATGTTGGAGATGGGTATGTAGTTACTGCACATATTGAAAGTCACAACCATCCGTCTGCAGTTGAGCCATACGGAGGAGCTGCTACTGGAGTGGGAGGAGTAATTCGCGATATTTTATCAGCAGGAACAAGACCAATTGCAATTTTTGACGGATTAAGATTTGGAAATATAGAAAAGGATCAACAAGCAAGATGGCTTTTCAAAAACGCAGTAACAGGCATTGCAGACTATGGAAATTGTTTAGGAATTCCAACAATTGGAGGGGAGGTGGAATTTGATGAGTGTTATACCAATTATGCTTTAGTTGATGTGGCTGCAATTGGGTTTGGTAAAAAAGAAAACCTGATCAAAAATCACGCTAACAAAGGCGATTTAGTTGTTTTAATGGGCGGTGCTACTGGAAGAGATGGTATTGGAGGCTCACAATTTGCATCTGATTCTTTAGAGTCTGAAGATAGGTCTGCTGTGCAAATCCCCGATCCATTTATTGAAAAATTAATCATTGAAGCAATACTGGAGGCAAGAAATCACAAGCTCATCCACGCCTTAAAAGATTTGGGTGGAGGCGGTTTATCATGTGCCGTATCGGAGACTGCAGACACTTTGGAAATA
The DNA here is from genome assembly GCA_033720715.1 of Nitrosopumilaceae archaeon. Taxonomy (GTDB): domain Archaea; phylum Thermoproteota; class Nitrososphaeria; order Nitrososphaerales; family Nitrosopumilaceae; genus Nitrosomaritimum. The sequence continues at coordinate 17,685 of JAWWBZ010000011.1, forward strand.
GGGATAGAGATGGATGTAGACAAGGTACACACCAGAGAACCTGGGATGCATCCAGATGAAATAATGGTTTCTGAATCCCAAGAAAGAATGCTGATAATTACAAACAAACAGAAATTAAAAAAACTACGAGAGATTTGTAAGAAATTCAATATTGCATGTTCTGTGATTGGTCACGTAACATCAGGAAATCTCATGCATGTAAAAAAAGGCAAAAAAACCTTTGCAAATATTTCTACTGAAATTGTTGCCAATGCAACTCTTCTTGATAGGCCCTCAAAGAAACCAATTTACTTGAGTGGTATTCAAAAAGAAAAGAAATTCAAACCAATAAAAGATTTTTCTAAAACTTTGATGAAGTTAATTGCCTCACCAAACATTGCAAGCAAAATTTGGGTGTATGGTCAATATGATCACGAGGTAGGTATTAGAACAGTGATTAAACCTGGCCTGGATGCATCTGTTTTAAGATTGGATAACGGAAAATTTTTGTCTGCCAAAATTGATGGGAACCCAAAGCATTGCTACATTAACCCCCGTGAAGGTGCAATTGGGTGCTTTGAGGAGGCATGCAGAAATGTTGTCTGTACCGGAGCAAAACCAATTGGAATGCTTGATCATTTACAATTTGGCAATCCCGAGGATCCTGAAATATTTTGGACCTTCTTGGAGTCGCTAAAGGGGCTGACAGATTTTGCAAAATTTTTCAAAATTCCTTGTGTTGGAGGCAAAGTAAGCTTGTATAATGAAACTCCTGCTGGTCCAATCAAACCTACGCCTCTAATTGGAGTCTTAGGGCTAATTGACAAAAAACCGTTGGTTCCAAAAAAGGTCGAGGATGGTGACTATCTAGTAATTTTAGGGGATACCAAAAATGAATTGGGTGGCTCTGAATACTTTGAATATATCCACAAATTCATCGGTGGGAAATGCCCTAGAGTTGACTTTGCAGTTTCAAAGAAAAACATGACAGCTATGCTAGATGTTATCAAAAAACAACTAGTAAAAACAGCTCATGATTGCTCAAAGGGAGGACTGGCAGTAGCAGCTTCGGAAATTTGTATGACAAATGAAATTGGGTGTCAGATTTTCTTAGATAAAGTTCCAGGAGAAAAATTAGATGTGGACAGAATTTTATTTTCTGAAAGTCACTCTCGTTACCTTGTGGTTGTCGAAAAACAAAAACTCAAAAATTTGCAAAGAATTTTTGGGAAATACAAAACACCTTTTAATGTAATTGGAACTTTTTCTGGAAAAAGAATTCTGTTTAACAAAGGAAAAAAATCTCTTATTGATCTAAGCGTTGATAAGGCACAAAAAACCTGGTTAAACTCACTGAGGGAGTTGGTAGTGCATGGTTAAAGAAAATTGTGGGGTTGTTGGAATCTTTAGTCTTTCTGGAACAAATGTAGTTCCAATGGCAATAGATGCACTTCGTGCTTTACAGCATAGAGGCCAAGAAGCTTGGGGAATCGCAATTCCTAACAAGACACCATTAAAGAAATTAGGACTAGTTTCCTCAGCATCATCTGAATTTAAAAAAATTGCAGAAGAGTATGCCTCACCTGCAGTAATCGGCCATGTAAGATACTCTACAATCGGAAAAAGCTCTCTTGAAAATGCTCAGCCTCTAAAAGTAAAAGACCTGTGTGTTGCACACAATGGAACAATTGCAAACGTTCAGGAATTATCTAACCTTGTTGGTGGATGTTCATTCACACCTCAAAATGCAAGCGATACCTTGGTTGCAGCTCAAAGATTAGTTGAATTAATTTCAGAAAACGGGCAAATGGGAAAAGCCCTTTCAATTTTAAAAAATGAAATGGTTGGTTCTTACTGCTTTACTTTTATCTCTGATGATAACTCTGTATATGCCGCAAGGGACCCAAAAGGATTCAGACCGATGGTATTAGGTCACAAAGAATCAGATGACACTTACATTGTAGCTTCTGAGTCTTCTGCCCTTTCAGCAGTAGGTGCAACATTACAGAGAGATGTTACACCTGGAGAATTAATTCGTATGAGCAAAAACGGTTTAGAAACTGAAAAATTTTCCGATGATAATTCAAGGGCACACTGTTCTTTTGAATTCACATATTTTGCTCACCCATCAAGTAAAATGGAAGGCTCTAACATCTATGTCTCTCGAAAAAGAATTGGACAATTCCTGGCAAAAAAATTTCCCATTAAAGATGCTGATTTAGTAATTCCAGTTCCTGATTCAGCTAGACCTGCAGCTTTGGGATTTGCTCAGGAGCTTGGCGTCTCATTTGATGAGGGTCTTCTAAAGGACAGATACAGTAAGAAAGGACCATTGAGAAGTTTTATCGAGCCCCACCAATCAGACCGGGTTGAAATTAATCGATGGATAATTCCAATTCGAGAAATCATTGATGGCAAACATGTTGTCGTAGTTGATGATAGTCTTGTTAGAGGAACAAGCTCAAAGGCAATTATTAAGGCTCTAAGAAGAGCAGGGGCAAGAAAAATTAGTATGCTAATTACATATCCTCAAATCAACTTTCCTTGTTATGCTGGAATAGATTTTCCATCTCAAGAAGAACTTGCTACCTTTACCAATGGAAAACAAATGACTCCACAAGAGATAACTGAGATGGTCCGAAAAGACATTGGTGCGGACTTTTTAGGTTATAATGATGCAGAAAATTTGGCAGCAGCTGTAGGTATGCCAAAAGACTCTATGTGCTTTACTTGCTCTTCGGGTAATTACGATTCACTTGGAGTTACTCCCGCTTTTAAAACCCGAAAAGAGATCAAGGGAGAATAATTTATCTTATTAAAAAGAAAATTTTTTTGAAAAAAGGCTGATCCAAATTTTTGGGATTTGCAAAGTGATCTATCTTTCCTAATTCATATATACCTGTGAATTTTTTAGTCTAGATATGTTGAGGGTGGCATTATTTGCTTTGTTAATTGTAGCACTTATCCCTATAAGTTCAGCATTTGCAGAGGGAAAAATAGTTTTGAATTCTGACCAAAAAACGATTAATGCCAACGACACAATTTTGGTTTATGGAAAAATTACTGGAGTTACAAAGTATGTCCCACTTCAATTATCTGTAAAAGCTCCGGATGGCGAGACTGTATTTTCTCCTACAATTCAGTTTGATAGTAATGGAGAATTTAAGAGATTAATTCATCATCCTATGCCAAGCTTCAAGATAGGAACCTATACAGTCACTGCAAGTCATGAAGATGTTCCAAACACTGTAAGCATTAAATTTGAAGTCGTAGGAACATCCCTGGTTAAAGATGGACCTTCTAGTCCTGGCACTGGCGATGGGAGAATTGTAGAAGGTCTTGAAATATCTGCAACTGCTATGGAGGGTTCTGATACCATAACTATTACTGGCAATGTTGTTGTTCGCGACACTGATGTTACTTTATTAGTTCATTCTCCAAACGGAAATCTAGTTACAGTAAGTCAGGTCACACCCAATGAAAACGGAGAATTTAGTATAGTAATCAAGACAGGTGGCCCTTTATGGACTGAAGACGGTGTATACACAATTACTGCAAACCAAGGAATTGCTTCTGAATTTGAGGATAAAGTCGAAGTTGAAATTATTGAAGGAAGAGTTATTCCTGAATTTGGAACGATTGCAGCAATGATTCTAGTAGTATCAATAATGTCGATAATTGTAATTACTGCAAAATCCAAACTAAGCTTAATTCCCAGAATCTAAATTCCGAGATAATTTGGGAATCTTTTAAAATAGATAGAATTTCAAACCATACCATGAAAGCAATTTGGAATGATGTTGTAATTGCAGAAAGTGATGATACAATAGTTGTTGAGGGGAATCATTATTTTCCAATTGATTCTATAAAAAAGGAATATTTTCAAAAAACAGATTTTACAACCTTTTGTGGGTGGAAAGGAATGGCAAATTATTATTCCGTAACCGTAAATGGAAAAACCAACAAAGA
>JAWWBZ010000012.1:0-21264 GCA_033720715.1 Nitrosopumilaceae archaeon
CAGTTGGGTTTGTCTTGGTTGAATCTTTGTTGTCAGTTGGGTTTGTCTTGGTTGAATCTTTGTTGTCAGTTGGGTTTGTCTTGGTTGAATCTTTGTTGTCAGTTGGGTTTTCGATTTTTTCATAATATTCAAAAAATGTTATTGCTTCGGATTCAGCATAGTGCGCTTTTATAGAGTATTCTCCATCTACCTTGAAATTAACCCCAGCCTTTACCAAAAAGCTAGTTGAAAATTCCAAGTTTTCATCAATATTCCCAAAATAAAATCCAGCGGGAGTTCCAAAAGTATCATAAATTCCAATTAAAACAGTTGGAGATTCAAGAATTGAAACAAGTCCATTGATTACAACCATATCCCCATCAGTATAGATGGCTTTATCGGTGGTTAGTAAAACTATTTCAGGAATAATTGATTTGTCCAGAATTGGATCAGGTGGAACAACCTCCCCTGATATAATAAAAAAGTCCTCAATGCTAGTTTGCCGATAATTAATCTCGACAGTATAGATTCCAGGTTTGTCATAAAAGGGTGAATCTAGCGAAAAAGATTTTGAGAAATTACCTTCCTCATCAAGTTCAATATTATTTGCCGAAAGAATCTGCCCATCGGGATCATAAATGCTAACAGCCACAATAGGCATGGAAAAGTCCAGTATTGTTCCAGAAAGTGTCAAAATCTCACCTGTGTCATATTCCGATTTATCAAACGCAATTAGAATTTCTTCTGCAAACGATTCTGAAATTAAAGAAGATGAAATCAAGGTTATCACTAGTAATAATCCAATCTTATAGCCTAGCACAATTTAGAGCAAATAATTTTGTATTTATTACTCACGTAGAAATTATACTTTTCATTATTCAATAACTATCGTTGTTTGTGTAAAATTTGACAAGGGGGTTTGCTCTGTCAAAGAATTCCAAACAAAAGTTTCAATTGTAAAATCACCAGAATGCTTAGGCAACCAGGATTGGGATACATCAAGGTTTTGATTTGCAGTCAATTCTCCAGACACCCATGATAGGGAAACCACTTTTTCATCCTTATCTTTTACTTGAATCAGGTAAACAAATTTTTGATTAAAATTTTGTTCATTGATAATGGATCCTACAACTTGAATTCTATTATTGGATTGGAAGGACTGTAACGAATTTCCTAAATTGTCAGTAAGTGAGATTGGTAAATTTGTAACTCGTTTGAGTGCTGGAATTGCAGAGTTTAGTTTCGCTGAAGTGATAATTTCTAAATTGTCTGATTTTGAATATGGTTTAGGTAAGGTATAATCTACATATTTTGCATAAATTTCATCACCTGGTAAAGCCAACAACCTATTTCCACTTGAGGAATGATTTTGAGTAAAGTAGATGGTTGCAACAAATACTCCTGAACTTTCCGAAGTTTCAACAGCATCAACATCGATTCCAGCAGCATCAGAATCAGAAGAAACGTCTACAGAGACATGGTCCAATGCTTCAGGATTAAGATTAAGGTCAGGATCAATTATTCTAATTTGGGCAGACTTGTCAGTAAGGTAATTTGCTTCACTGAATTTAGCATCACCAATATTCCAAAATATAGGAACCGATTCAGTTAAGATAACTCCATCTGCAAATTCAAAAGAAATTGTAACTGCCGAGTCTCTGTCTGTTTCCAAAAATCCACTATTTGGACCATTCCCCAAAGTTCGTGGAATCGTATCTGAAACACCATCCCCATCTACATCATGAGGAAAACCTGTCAAAATTACCTCTGCTGTAAAAATTCCTGTGTTTGGACCAGTTTCTGTAAATCGATAAGGTTCTAGAGATTTTTTATTTGTTGAAATTTTTATTGGGTTAAATTTATCATCACCAATTGCATCAATTAGATTTCTATCTGAGTTCCAACTTGGAGCTAAAATGGTGATTTTTATTTTATCTGTCCAGGTGTATGCCGGTTTGTCGGTAAAAATAGGTGAATATGGTTTTTCATAATTTGGAATTTGTTCTGCAAAAACAGGAAACAAAAGGAGTGGAAAAATTGCAAAAAAGAACATCATAGAACAAAATAGAACTCGATAAGATTTAATCTTTAGTCGCTAGAAAGATGATTTTAAGATTCTTCTTCTGGCAAAGATATTGCTAAGATATTATCTCCACGTAAAAGAATTTTTCCAAGTTTCAACGATTGTTCCTCAGAAACATCTTCTGCATCTTCCAATGTCAAATTCATATGTACATCAAAATCAATTAGGGTGCCTTTAACGGTTTTATTATTTCGTAACCTGAGTAATAGAGATTTATCCTTGCTTTGATTCATCAAGGTAGAAATTTCGTCAGCCATCAAATTCACATTAATTTTTTTTCTTGCTAACTTGCATGTACAAGTCAACAGTTCCACTCCCAATTGGAATGTTACTTCCAACTATAACGTTTTCAGTAATTCCTTTGAGTTGTTCAATCTCCCCACCTAATGCTGCATGTGCTATTGTTGGAACTGTAATTTCAAAAGCTGCTCTGGCAAGAACACTGTCTTTGGTTCCGGCAATACCATGTCGACCAATTTGTTGCATGTATCCTTTTGAGCACATCAGGTCAGCAACTAACATAATGTATCTATTATCAACTTCCAGCCCCTGGTCACCTAGTGTGGTGTTTAGTTCATCAATCAATGCATTTCTTGCGGCCTCAATACCTAAAGTTCCAGCAATTTCAAAAACATTGTTTGTTCTTACATTTTTCTTATCAATTCCCTTAACTTCAAGAACCTTTGCTATGTTAGATCCTGTTGTTTGAATAATCCACTCATCATCCTTTTGGACTAATGTTACTCGGGCAATATCAGGTACTCCTTTTACTGTAGAGTTTAAGACTTTGTTTCGAATTGCAATTACAGTTGGGGCATCAGATTCTTCAACCAGTTTTAAGGTTAATAGGTCTCCTGTTGTTTCGATTTTGAATTTTTTGTTTGAAGAGAGTGCTGCTTCTACTTCTCCTACCGTGCAACCACGGTTTCTTAGTTTAGTTTGACTAAGAACCAGTTTTATTTCTGAATTATAATCAGTTTGACTATCTTCTAATAGATCAGAGACTTTGGTTTGTAAAATGTTTCGTGCAACCTCAATGGCCTTTTCTCTAGATTTTTTTGATTCTTCATCCAGATAAATATCCATAGTGGGTGTTACTGGTTTCTTTCTTGCATCAACAAGTTCAATTAATCTTGGCAATCCTAGGGTTACGTTTCTTTCTTTAATTCCCGCAAAATGGAATGTTCTTAAAGTCATCTGTGTACCTGGTTCCCCGATAGATTGGGCAGTGACAATTCCAACTGCTTGTCCTGGTTCAACCTTTGCTTTATTGTAAAGTTGAAGACCTTTCTTTCCTACAATGGTTACTCCCTCTTTACTAAGTTTAGAATCTAATAGACCGTCAGTCACGATTTTTTTCAACCTAGGGTTAAAGGTCTTGGTATATTTTTTGGCTATTTCTTCAATCTCGTCTTTTGTTGCCTTTTTACCTGAATCAACAATTGTTTGGGATTCAATTAAACGATTGATGTTAAATGCTTCACCATGATCACTTTTTGCAACATCGATTCCGTCTTCGCCATACAGAAATTGAATGATGTGGCCATGGGGATCTCTTACTGTACCATCATATTCAAGTCGAATGTGTTCAAGAGCATTGATCAATCTTCTTTGCATGTACCCACTTTGTTGGGTTCTGACTGCTGTGTCTACTAGCCCTTCTCTACCTCCCATTGCATGGAAGAAAAATTCTAGGGTTGAAAGACCGTCTCTATAATTTGATTTTACAAACCCTTTTGCATCAGGGTTTGGATCGTTTTCCTGATAATGTGGCAATGCACGATTATGATATCCTGAATGCAATCTATTTCCTCTTCTTGATTGTTGACCCAAAGCTCCTGCCATCTGACCAATGTTTAATGCAGAACCTCTTGCTCCAGTTGTTGCCATTATCCTTCCAGAATTGCTTTGGTCAAGCGATTGGTCTGCAGTATTTCCAGCTTTATCTCTAGCTTTTCCTAATTCGTTTACAATATAGGCCTCTAGTGCTTCCTCAGGTTTCATTCCTCTTGTAAGCTTAAGAGTTCCTTTTTCGTATTGAGACGTCAAGTCTGCAATGACATCATAGGTTTCGTGAATATCATCTAGAATTTGTTGTTTGTTTTTGTCTGGAATTTCAAGGTCTGCATAACCATAACTAAAACCATAATGAGTGATGAATTGTTTTACCATTATCAGAATAGAGTTTAAGAAAGATTTGGCTTCGGCATTTCCGTAATCTTTTGCAATTCTGTGTAAAACACTTTCTGGCTCTTCAGCACCAATTGATGCCTTGTCAATTACTCCGCTGATTAGCTCCCCTTGTTTGATAACAACATCCTTTGGAGCACCTTTTGTTCCTTTAGACCATTTTGAAGTAATTACATAATTGAAATCTTTTGGAAGGAATAATGAGAAGAGTTGTTTTCCTGTATATGCAGGACCATCTTTTGTTTTGGTACCAGGCTTTGGAAGTTCTCCAGAGTATCCACCTAACATTGCAAGGTTAGAAAATTCTTGAATTGAGAGAATAGTGTCGTCTTTTGTTAAAAGATAGGCACCGGTGACAAAGTCCCTCAAAGCCCCAATAATTGGACCGCCATATCTAGGAGAGATTAATTGATCTTGAACACGCATTAAAAGGATTGCTTCTGCTCTTGCTTCTTCACTTTGTGGTACATGAAGGTTCATTTCATCACCATCAAAGTCAGCATTGTAAGGAGGACATACTGAAGGATGTAGTCTAAATGTCCTTCCTGGAAGAACGCGCACATAATGAGCCATGATTGACATTTGGTGAAGTGATGGTTGTCGGTTGAACATTACAATGTCACCATCTAATAGGTGTCTTTCAACCAAATATCCAATTTCCAAAGTTTCTGCAATTATGGAACGGTCTTCAACAAAGTCAAGTCGGATTTTAACACCATCAGGTCTTACGATATAGTTAACCCCAGGGAATTGGTTTGGTCCATTAATTACAAGGTCTCTCATTCTTTCGATATTCCACTCTGTAACAATTTCTGGAATGGTAAGCTTCATTGCAATTTGTTCTGGGACTCCAACTTCAGAAAGATCTAAGTTAGGATCAGGTGAAATGACAGTTCGGCTGGAAAAGTCTACTCTTTTTCCTGACAAAGAACCCCTAAATCGACCCTCTTTTCCTTTTAGACGTTGAGTGAGTGTTTTTAATGGCCTGCCCGAACGATGGTGCGCCTGTGGAATACCAGAGACTTCATTATCAAAATAAGTTGTAGCATGGTATTGCAACAAGTCCACTAAATCTTGTACAATAAGAGGTGGAGTTCCTGCTTCCTTACTTTCTTTTAGTCTCTGGTTTACTCTGATAATGTCTACCATTTTGTGGGTCAAATCATCTTCGGATCGTATACCTGTTTCAAGAATAATTGAAGGCCTTACAGTTACAGGAGCAACAGGCATAGCTTGTAATACAAACCATTCTGGTCTTGCAGTTACTGGATCATATGATAAAAGTTCTAAATCTGAATCAGTTATTTGAGAAAATCTTTCTCTAATGGTGATTGGTAGTAATCTATGTTCCCCAATCTCGGTTTTCTCTACGAAAATTGTTGGTTTTGTAAAAATCAATTCGTATTGTGTTTTACCACAATGAGGACACTCTTTGGCTTTCTTTGCTTTTTCAATTATTTGTTCAGGAATGCGTTTTTGCGAAATTACAGTATAAGCCAAATGTTTTTCCTTTAATGCTTTGAATTCATCTAATTCTTCTTGAGGAACTCTTAATCTAGCGCATGAACGACAGGTAGATTGCAAAAGTTTGTGAATATTATCAATAAAGGCAATATGCAAAATTGGTTCAGCTAGTTCGATGTGACCAAAATGGCCGGGACATCTAGCTGCAGTATTTCCACAGGTAAGGCATTTTTGTCCAGGTTCCAAAGTTCCCAAACGGCCATCCATCAAACCACCTTGAACGGGCATTCCATCCTCATCATAGGTTTCTGGTGCAGTGATTTCTGCTACAGAGTATTTCCTTATTTCAGTTGGAGACCAAACGGAGAATCTAATTCCATCAATTGATTTTATAGCTTGAACTGACATTATACTTTCTCCTTTATCAATAACCTTGGCGCAACATTCAAGCTTTGCATTTCTTGAAGTAATAATTTGAATGCATATGCAACTGAAACTGAAGAGACCTTAGCTTTGTCACCACACACTCTGCAAACATATTTTCTTTGTTTTACATCATGATATGCAACTAGTCCACATCTTTCACAAACAAATACATCTGATTTATCAGATTCGTCTAACAATCTGTCCTTTAGAATCATAGAAGCACCATAAGCAATTAAACAGTCTCTTTCCATTTCACCGAATCTCAATCCTCCGCCTCTTGCTCTTCCTTCTGTTGGTTGTTTAGTCAACATTTGTACTTGACCACGAGCTCTTGCATGGATTTTATCTGCGACCATGTGATGCAATTTTTGATAATAAACTACACCAATGAAAACTTCAACTGGAAATGCTTTGCCGGTTCTTCCATCATACATTATCTCTTTACCAGAGTACTTGAACCCTGCTGCATCCATTACAGGTTTTACTTCTTCTATCTTTTCACCAACAAATGCTGAACCATCAAATTGACTTCCTCTAAGGGCACCTGCTTTTCCACAAATGGATTCCATCATCATTCCCACAGTCATTCTAGATGGGAAGGCATGTGGATTGATTAGAACATCAGGTGAAATACCGTCGGCAGTATAGGGTAAATCTTCTCCCTTTGCTAAAATGCCCAAAACTCCTTTTTGTCCATGTCTAGATGCAAATTTATCACCAATTTCTGGAATTCTCATATCCCTTGCCCTAATTTTATACATTTTTCCTCCCTCATTAGATTGAGTCATAACAACTGTGTCAATAACTCCCGTTTCGGAGGGTCTTACACCAATAGAGGTATCTCGTCTATAAGGTCCACTTGATTCAAACTCTCTGTATTCTTCCATAAATCTGGGAGGGCTTGTTTTTCCAATTAGAATATCTCCGCCTTTAACAGAAGCTTCTGCAGCAACTACACCATCTTCTTCTAACAATCGATAAGCTTTTTCGCCTTTATAGCCACGAATATTATCTTCAGCGTTTGGAATTTCAAAATTATCTCTCATGCCACCAGGATATTGTTTGGCCTCTGCATCATAAACTCTAAAGAAAAAGGTTCTTCCAAGACCTCTATCAACGGAGGATTTGCTCAAAACGATTGCATCTTCGATATTATATCCATCAAAAGGTAAAACTGCTACAACACAGTTTTGTCCTGCAGGTCGATCTTCCATTCCAAGCAATTTCATTGCTTTGGTGTTAACCATAGGAGTTTGTGGATATAGCATAAGATGCTGTCTTACATAGGTGCTAGTGTTCATCATTGGAGTTGAAAACCCAAGACTTTGTTTTGCCATTGCAGATTCATAGGTATTTCTTGGAGATTGATTATGTTCAGGGTAAGGTATGATGGAAGCTCCGGCACCAAGAATAGATGGTGGGAATACTTCCAAGTGGGTGTGTTTTTTAGTGTCTTTGTCATCCAGAGTTACAAAACAGTTTTCTTCTTCATTTGCATCAATTAATTCTAAAACACCCATACGTAACAAGTCATTCCATGACAAAAGTTTCTTTGAAACTTTTTCTAGCAATTCTTGAGTAAGAAGAGATTTGTTTTCTTTGATAATAATTAATGGTCTTAGAACTCGTCCAGCATTACAATTAACGTACAGTCTTTTGGTTGCACCTTCAATGTTGGATTGGTGGAAAGAAATTCCCACATGAGGATGAATCTTTGAGTTCCTTCTTAATTCCCTTAAAGATTCTGCTAATTGCTCCCCATCTTTATAGTAGCCAATTAACCTTCCATCTACAAAAATTCTTGTTCCATCCTTTTTCAAATCATCTTTTGCATCAAAGAAATGAACGGTTCCTAAATCATACAGTTTCTCAACAATTTCTTCTGAAGGAATGTTTACTGAAATGATTCCTGATAGTGCAATATTTTTTACCAGACCACAATTGGATCCTTCAGGAGTTTCGCTAGGACATATTCTTCCAAAGTGGGTTGCATGCAAATCTCGTGCCTCAAAGTTTGGTTGAGTCCTACTCAATGGGGATTGAATTCTTCTTAAGTGACTAATGGTAGAAAGATAGTTTGTTCTATCCAGTAATTGAGTAACACCTACCCTGCCTCGTCCCCAATTCCCAGTTGCAATTGCGTTGTTTAATTTATCACTAATTATTCCAGGACGAATTGCCGCAGCCACAGCGTTTATCCCTCGTTTTTGGCCAGATCTTTCTAATTGGTATTTCATATCCCTTACTAGATTTCTAAAAGCAGTTCTGAAAAGATCTGCAAGCATTTGTCCTGCAAATTTTATGACTTTGTTTCCATAATGATCTTTGTCGTCGGGGTCAATCCAACCTAATCTTAACTCTAATAGTTTACAAGCAGCTTCTCCCAAAAATTGTGCTTTCTCCTTTCTATTTTCAGGATGTTTTCCTAGGTGAGGTAAGAGTCCCCAATCCAATAAAGTCTCAGCACGTTTAATCTGAAACTCTTCTAACATTCCTGGTGCGATTCTTTTACTAATGTATACGATTGAATCCTTTGATGTTGGAACGTCAGAGGCTTTTTCAAATGAACCTTCCAATTCATCTTGTATTTCTTCTACAAGAGATACAGCTGCTGCTATTTCTTTATCAGATTCTAATCCTAATGCCCTCATCAAAATTACCACAGGAATATCTACGGGCGAACCTGGAATTCTTGCAACAATTAAACCGTCACTTTTCATAACAAGTTCTAATTTTGCACGATATCCAACAATTGAGGAATATACTTTAGCTTTGAAAACAATATTTCCTCCAACAGATTCTTTATCTACAATTATTTTATTGTAAGAAAGATCTTCTAATCCTACAATTACTCTTTCAGAACCATTGATTATAAAGTAACCTCCAGGATCGTTAGGATCTTCACCATGTTCAACTAATTTTTGGGAAGAAAAGTTATTCAAAATACAAGCATTTGATTTTGCCATTACTGGGACATCCCCAATGTGAACAAATCTAGATTCTAAAATTTTTCCATCTTCGATTACACTTGCCTCCATCATGACAGGTGCAGAATATGAAACATTTCTCAATCTAGCTTCCGCTGGAGTAATATGAGTAATAGAACCGTCAAGCTCCATCATTCTAGGTTGTTGAAGTTTAACTTTCCCAAGTTGAATTTTGTATGGGTATTCTGCATTTTCAATTTCTATTTGTTGAACTTCATTGATTATACTTTGTAATCCTCTTTCTAAAAATTCGTCAAATGAGTTAAGATGTTGTCTTGCAATTCCTTCTCGTTTTAGTATATCTTGAATTATTGGCCAACGTTTTGTTGAAGGATCTACCATCTAAATTTCCACCACGTATCTGTAGTAAAGGCTCTCCCCTGCAGTAGGGCTTTTTCTTGTGATTTTTATCATATCTCCTGGTTTTACTCCTAGTTCCAAAATAGCAGGATCATTTACAAAAATTAATGGTAATTCAGTAGGTTTACAATTGTATTTTTTTAAAACTTCTTCAGCTTCGGCTTTGGAGATAATTTCATGTTTTGGAACATAGATATGATCTGGGACTAGAATTTGATTTTTCTTAGTTGCCATGATTCAAACCCCCACAAATAACATAAGATGTAGTGATGAAAAATACAAACAAACTGTCAAAAATTCTCTTTGAGGTTAATATATATCTAATCTGAAATTCGTCAGTCTTTTTTCTCTTTAGTCAAAAAAATTTTTCATAACGTTAAATAGTATAAATCTAAGCGTAAAAATGATGAATACTCATCTATCGGTGTTTGCCCTATTTGCGATCATGATTGCAAGTATTGGAATGGCACCAGCATTTGGACAAATAGTACAGCCTATCGTAGTTACTACTGATAAGACATCCTATTCAGAAGGTGAAACCATCATGGTTTCTGGAGAGGTAAGTGAAATTCTTTTCGGATATGCAGTCAGTATTATGACTATCGCACCAAATGGTAATGTTGTATCTATTGATCAAGTAATGGTTAATCAAGATAAAACATTCAGTACTGAGTTAACCGCTGGTGGTTCTCTCATGAAGCAAGGTGGCGATTATACGATTCAAGTACTATATGGAACCGAAAATAGAGTAGCCGAGACCTCGTTTTCATTTGCTGGATCTTCAGGAACTAGTAAAGGAAACATGATAGCAGTTTCTGGAACTGAATTTATGGTAGGATATACAATTACAGGTGGAAAACTAATATCAATCACACCTGATGTAGACGCAAATTCTATCATCATAGCTATTGATGCAACAAATAACGGTCAACTCACTATAACCTTGCCAAGAGAATTGATTGATGCAAAGATTGGTGATGAGGATGATGATTTCTTCGTCTTAGTTGATGGAGAAGAAGTTGACTTTGATGAAACAACAACATCCACGGACAGAACCCTTGTGATATCATTCTTCGCAGGTGCTGAAGAGATTGAAATTATCGGTACTCATGTAGTCCCAGAATTTGGTGCAATTGCAGCTTTGATTCTAGCAGTGGCAATTATCTCAATAATTGTAGTATCTGCAAAATCAAGACTTAGCATCATGCCAAGATACTAAAACTACATCTTTTTTTCATTTTTTAAATACATAAATATGCAGGAAGCTCGAATTGTTTAAGGATGAATTTTAAATCTTTAGTGGCAATAAGTGTGGTTGCTATAGTAGGGATTTCCTTAACTTCAGCTTTACCCCTACAGCAAAATGCTTATGCTGATTTAATGGGAATGTCTTTAACCGCACAGGCAGACGAAGGGTCAGATACCATAATCGTTAGAGGACAAACGGCCTCCAAGGTAACAGACCTAACCTTAACTGTAACATCTCCTGACGGATTTAATAGATTGGCAGTCGATCAATTGACGCCAGATGCAGATGGTAAGTTCTCTACTCAATTCAAGATAAGTCCTTTGTGGAAGCAGGATGGGTTTTATACAATAACTGCAATGCAAAGTGTTCAGAAAAATTCCCTATATACGATGTCTGTTATGGTGGAAATAATAGATGGTATGACAATGGAAACGTTGACTACTGAATCAAACTTGGAAACAGGGTTATTCATGGGCAAACCAGAGACATTAACCAAAAAGGGATTAACCATTAAAGCCAAAGCCCTAGAAGGATCAACAACAATAGGAATTACTGGACAGACGGATAGAACCAACATTGATGTTACTTTGAAGGTAATTGCTCCAAATGGAAATGTGGTTTCAGTACAGCAATTAACACCAAATCTTGATGGTAAATTCGCAAAAGACATTACAACTGGAGGACCATTATGGACACAGGATGGAATTTACAGAGTGGTAGTACAACAAGGAGAATCATCAGACCACATGTCATCAGTAGAAGTTGAA
The DNA here is from genome assembly GCA_033720715.1 of Nitrosopumilaceae archaeon. Classification (GTDB taxonomy): domain Archaea; phylum Thermoproteota; class Nitrososphaeria; order Nitrososphaerales; family Nitrosopumilaceae; genus Nitrosomaritimum. The sequence goes on from JAWWBZ010000012.1 coordinate 11,506, forward strand.
ATATTAGACGGGGTTGTTGTTCCAGAGTTTGGTGCAATTGCAGCTTTGATTCTAGCAGTGGCAATTATCTCAATAATTGTAGTTTCTGCAAAATCAAGACTAAGCATCATGCCAAGATACTAGATCGATCATTTTTGCATTTTTTAAATATACATAAATATAGATTCTTGTGAATCGCTTACAAGATGAACAGCCGTACGTCGTTCGCGCTACTTGCCGTTTTGACTGCAGTCGGTACTATATCAGTATCATCAGCATATGCTCAAATATCTTGCCCCAATTGTGAGTTAGATGATCCGAGAGTAATTGCACAGCAATTATTACTCAAAGACATTCCAATTTCAATATGGACAGATAAGACGGAGTATAACCATAATGATACGATAATGGTACAAGGTAAAGTAGCAAATGTAGTCTCTGGCGTTCCAGTAACTCTCAAAGTAACGAGTTCTCTGAACACAGTCATCTCAATAGATCAAGTCCATGTAGATGAAGATGGAAACTTTAAGACAAGTTTCATAACTTCAGGAAACCTTTGGAAATATGATGGAACATATTTCATCAAGGCAAACTATGGAAGTGCTGAAAAGAGTAACAAAATTCGTGTGGAGTTAGTAGGTGGACAAACAGGCCCGACAACACCTCAACCAAGTAAATGTGGTGCATCAGAATTATCTTTTGTAGGTAAATGTGTGCCTTATACCATTACTGGAGGAGTGGTGACAGGAACTTCTGTAAACACCGATGATAATTCTCTTATCATAAAAATCAGTGCTAAAGAAGATGGGACCCTAACATTGAATCCACCAAAAAGCGTCCTTGATGGTGCCTTTATGGTATTAGTTGATGGACAAGAATGGGATGATTCAGAAATTGCTGGAAATAAAATTTCAGTAATGTTCCTTGCCGGAGCTGAAGAGATAGAAATTATCGGAACATTTGTAGTCCCAGAGTTTGGTGCAATTGCAGCTTTGATTCTAGCAGTGGCAATTATCTCAATAATTGTAGTTTCTGCAAAATCAAGACTAAGCATTATGCCAAGATACTAGACCTACATCTTTCTTTCATTTTTTAATTTTAGATAGTAAAGGAGATATAGAAATAAAATTGCATGTTTTTTGTGAAGGGGATAGTTTTTTGTGTTTTAACAATTATGATGGTTTCTATTATTCCGGTATTTGCACAAAGTAATGATATTCCATTTCTTACCGTAAAAACAGATGACAATCATTATGATGAAGGCGATACAATTGTGATTTCTGGTCAATTAAGAACAGTTATTCCCGAGACTCCACTAATTCTCCAAGTTTGGTTTGAAGGAAACATGATTGACGTTGCACAGTTTTTCCCAGCACAAGATGGAAGTTACTCTCACACGATTTTAGCTGAAAAACCTTCCTGGAAAAAGGAAGGCGAATATCTTATTAGAATATCTCATGGTGAAGGAAATATTTCTGAAACCACCATTACTTTTACCCCCAAAAAGGAATTCTTAGAAACCAAAGATAGTTTTGAAGTGGAAATTCCTAATGGAGGCACATTTGACGTAGAATATACCATTTTAGGAGGAAGTTTAATTGAGATTTATCTTGAGCCCAACGATTTTACTTTAGGAATACTTCTTGATACTCCTGACGAAGGATCTATTTCTATTAAACTTCCACGAGAATCAATAGATGCTGAAAAACCTAATGGACAAGATGAGAAATTTATTATTTTGATTGATGATATTCAGGTGCCATACCAAGAAACTGAGACAAATTCTGAGTTCAGATTAATTACGATAAATTTCGAGGAAGGAGATTCTGAAATAAAGATAATTGGAACTCGTGTTGTTCCAGAATTTGGGGCAATGACGGTTATAGTGTTAGTAATTGGAATTCTAGCAATAATTATCCTAAGTAGAAATAAAATTCCATTACAAGTAAAAATCTAGCATTAAAAAGAATATTTTTCTTTGAAAGGCGAAACAGACCGTAACTCATCTACAACTTTTTTTAATATTTCAATCGTCTTCTCCATTTCTCCAATAGTATTTGACTTGTCTACTGTCAATCTTAGAGAGCCAGTAATTTGTTCATGAGAAAATCCCATTGCTTGAAGTACATGGGATGCTTTTTGTGTATTTACAGAGCATGCAGATCCAGTAGAAGCAGCGATTCCATGTTCATCGAGTTTAATTAAAAGATCTTCTCCATTTACTCCCAGTAATGTTAAGTGGATATTATTTGGCAAACGCCTTTCTTTGTGACCATTTATCGAAACATCTGAAATTTTTTCGTTGATTTTTTTTGATAGATAGTTTGTCAAATTCTTCATTTTGGTAATATTATCAGTAAGATTATTTTTGGAAATTTCACATGCTTTTCCAAAACCCACTATATTTGCAACATTTTCTGTTCCAGAGCGTAGGCCTTTTTCCTGCCCACCTCCCAAAATAATTGGATTGATTTTCAATCCCTTTTTGATGTAAAGGGCGCCAATACCCTTAGGACCATTAATTTTATGAGAAGATATTGAGAGCAAATCTATACCTAATTCTTTTACGTTTATTGGAACTTTCCCGGCTGCTTGAACAGCATCTGTATGAAAAGGAACATCAGACTCCTGGCAAATTTTTACAAACTCTGTGATTGGTTCTAGCGTACCTACTTCGTTATTGGCCATCATTATTGATACAAGGGAAGTATTTTCTGAAAGGTTTTCCTTTAAGATAAGAGGGTCAATTAATCCAAATTTATCTACAGGAAGATACCTTACATCAAATCCTTCTTTTTCTAACTTCTTACAAGGTTCCAAAATAGCATCGTGTTCTATCGATGAGGTAATGATTCTAGAGGTAGGAGTTTTTGTAGTTATTCCATACAGTGCAGTATTATTTGACTCCGTTCCTCCAGAGGTAAATAAAATTTCAGAAGGATCAGCGTTAATTAATTCTGCTACCTGTTTTCTTGCCTTTTCAATAGCTCTACGCGCAAAACGTCCGTATCGATGAATAGAAGAGGGATTACCAAATTGTTCTTTAAGATAAGGAAGCATTTCTTCAAAAACCTCTGGAGAAATTTTTGTAGAGGCAGCGTTATCAAGATAAATCAATCTGCAATCACATTTATTTTTCCAGGCCTATACCCGTCCGGATCAATTATTAAATTTGAGAAACCAATAATTTTTAATTTATCTTTAATTTCATTTATGATTTTTTTGTCAAGAGATGAAATTTTTTCCTTTTCAATTTCCAATTTGGCAGTACCATTCAAATCTCTCACTCTTACTTGTTTCAAATTAGTTGATTGTTTTACAATTGTTTCCCCTAATTCAATTCTCAAAAGCCTTTCAGACGTAATTTGTTGTCCCCAAGGAATTCTAGATGCCAAACAAGAATTAGATGGCTTATCATATACTGAGAGCCCAACATCTTTGGCAGTTTTTCTAACGTCATTTTTGGAAAAGTCATTTTCAACAAGAGGGCTTTTAATTCCATTTTGTTCCAAGGCTTTTATTCCAGGTCGATAATCTCCAAGGTCATCTAAATTTGTTCCATCTACAATCAATTCGACATCTTGTTCTTTGGCGAGTTGTAATAATCTGGTCCCAAGTTCATTCCTACAGTAATAGCAACGATTAGAGTCATTTTTCACAAAATCTTCATTTTCCAATTCATTATAATCCAAAAGAACTTGCGAGATTCCAATTTCTTTACAAATTTTTTTTGCTGATTCTAATTCTTCTTGGGAAAGAGTTTTGTAGTCAGCAGTAACAGCTATTGCCAAATTACCTAATTTTTGAAATGCAGCATAGGCAACTAGAGCACTATCTACCCCTCCAGATAGTGCTACCAAAGTTTTTTTATGTCCAAACCAGTTTATCAAATTTTCAAGTTTATTCAAGATTTTCTTCTTCCTTAGTAATTTCTTTTCTAATTAATAATTCGGTGTCCTTAATTGGTTTATTTAAAATTCCAGAAATTTCCTTTAAATCTTCGAATTCAACTTTAAAGTTGGATTTTTTATTTATTGTGGAGATTTTGTACTTTACAGAAAATTTATTTCCATCAATATCAATTTTAATTTCTTTAATTTTTCTTGGAATAATCATTCTATTTGACCGAGCAATTCTAATTCCCAAAGTTCCTGTTTCGGTAAATAATGTATGAACTATCTGGTCAAGAGTGTCATCATCACATAAAACAGAAATTAGATTAGATGGCCTTCCTTTTTTTGCAATTCCATGTGAAATGAAAGCATCTTTTGCACCTACGCTCATTAATTTTTCAATAAGATTTCCAAGAATTTCCCCTGACACATCGTCGATATTAGTTTCGAGTACAATCACAGAATCTTCAACAAAATCTGTTTTTTTAATTCCCCTTACAATTTTTAAAACATTTGCAAAATCATCAAAATCTTTTTGGCCAGATCCATAACCCACTTCTTTGATTTTCATTGCTGGATAGTATTCAATTGGGGTGTTTGAAAGATTTACAAGAATACAAGCTCCTGTGGGAGTTGTTAATTCACTTTTGGCGTTTGATCCGCATATCTCCAACGAAGATTTCTTAAAAATTTCAAGTATTGCACTAGCAGGATTAGTCATTGTACCGTGGGAGAAAGAAACTACACCCCCACCCACACAAACAGGCATTGATAAAATTTCTTCGTCAAATAGATTGAGATCATCTGCAGCTATTGCCACACCTATTATATCCACCAAGGTATCAATACTTGATGCTTCATGGAAATGGACAGAATCAATGGGGACACCATGAATTTTGGATTCACATGAAATTAGAGTATCTATACAAGATTCTGCAAATTTTTTGCCCTTATCAGAAATTGTTAGGTTTTTCAGAGAGTTGAGAATAGCTTTTTTAATTTCTAGACCTTTTCTTTCATCAGTATTTTCTTCAAATTCTAATTTTAATGAGGTACACTGAATTCCGTGTTTTTTTATTTTTAAAAAATCAATTTTTTTTATCGTAGAACCGTCAAGAAATTTCTCTGAAGAAGTTATTGCTTGAATTATTTTATTTTTATTTGCCCCCATATCAACCAAAGAAGACAAAATCATATCTCCTGATATTCCTGCGATATGAGGATCAATAACAATAACCATAGTTACAAAATCTCAAAAATGAATATAAATTCTGTCTATACTTTGTCGAAATTTCATTAGATTTAATTATTGAATATTTTCACCGCAGTGCATGATTACCATTATAGGTTCAGGAAAGGTAGGTGGGGATGCTGCCTTATTTTCCGCTTTGAAAAGATTGGACGACCAAATTTTACTTTTAGATGTCATCGAAGGGCTTCCACAAGGAGAAGCCATGGACATTAATCATATGTTGTCCGAACAAGGTATTGATGTAGAGGTAAAGGGATCTAATAATTTTGAAGACATGAGGGGATCTAATATTGTAGTCGTAGTTGCAGGTTCTGGAAGAAAACCAGGAATGACAAGGATGGATCTTTTGAAAATAAATGCCAATGTTGTAAAAAGTGTTGTTGGCAATGTAAAAAAATATGCAAATGATTCAATGATAATTCCTGTGACCAATCCACTGGATCCAATGGCATATGTGACTTACAAAACATCAGGATTTGAAAGGAATAGAGTTTTTGGAATGGGAGGAATGCTTGATCTTTCCCGATTCAGGCAGTTCATCCATGAAGCTACAGGTCATTCCAGGGATTCAATAAGAGCCCTAGTGATAGGCGAGCATGGAGAAAATATGTTACCACTTCCAAGATTTTCTTCAGTTTCTGGAATCCCATTGCCCTCAATCCTTCCTAAAGAAAAACTAGATGAATTAGTACAAAATACAAAACAAGTGGCTGCCAAAGTCATAGAGTTAAAGGGTGCAACTGTTCATGCCCCAGGAAATGCAATCTCAGCTATTGTAGAATCGGTGGTAAGGGATAGAAAACAAGTAATTCCTGTCGCAACTTACCTTGATGGAGAATATGGATATTCAGATGTCACCATTGGAGTTCCTGCAGTTATTGGAAAAAATGGTGTTGAAGAAATAATTGAGTTAGACCTCAACAACGAGGAAAAAACAGTTTTTGATACCGCTGTGAAAAGTGTTAAAGATGCAATCTCCGGTATTGAGATCTAAGCATTTTTTTATTCAAATATTTCTACAATAACCATTGGAAATTCAGGAAATTCTCGATTCTTTAGAAAAAGGAAAAATTACTTCTAGCACCGCCAAAAAACTTCTATCATTATATTCAATAGAAACCATTGAAAATTTTGCAAAAATTGATGTTAATAGAAGAAAAAGAAGAGGAATTCCAGAAGTAGTTTTTGCTCAGACAAAACAATTGGATGAAATAAAAAAAATCATTAAAACGGTTTTAGAAAAAACTAACCTAGTTTTAGTTTCAAAAATTAAAGAAGAGCACTATTCTAATTTGATTGCCTTTGGAAAAAAATCCAAATTCAAGATAAAAACAGGAAAACATTCTTCAACTCTATTATTTTACCAAAAACCCATAAAATTTCTTGGAGGTAAAGTTGGTATAATAACTGCTGGGACTTCAGATATTGGGATTGCCGAAGAAGCAAAACTAATGTGTGAGGCCATGAATTGTAAATGTATTACCAGTTATGACGTTGGTGTTGCTGGAATTCAAAGGATTTTTCCAGTCTTAAAAGAAATGGTAAATGAAGATGTAGAGTGTATTATTGTGGTTGCGGGAATGGAAGGTGCACTAGCAACTCTTGTCTCGGCTATGACGGACATTCCAGTTATTGGAGTTCCAGTATCTGTAGGTTATGGGTATGGAGAAAAAGGGATAGCTGCCCTGGCCTCAATGTTACAAAGTTGTGCGTTGGGATTATCTGTTGTAAACATAGATGGGGGAATTGCTGCAGGGTCAATTGCTGCAAATATTGCAAATAGAAGTATTCGAAAAGTGAAATAATTATCAAGATAAAATTTGTAAAAAGAAGCAAAATTTGTCTGACAAAGTGATTTCCCCAGAATCAAGGCTCGTAAATCATATATAAGATGCCAATTCGAATCTTGGTAATATTGTCGGGCAAACGAATTGTTCTTACTGCTGATAGGAGTTTAATGACAAATTATCGGGGGAATTTTCTTTATGGGTTTATTGCATGCGGGCCTTACGAAGTTTTACCAGAATGGGTTTTTGACAAAGTTTTTTGTCCAGCCGTAGAAACTGATCCTGTAACTGGCGAAGCAAAAGTAGCTCAAGTGGGGTTAAGGAGAGTTGAAAGTTCTCTCCTTCAAGGATACAAAAGGGACGAGGTTTTTGTTGCAAATCCCAATATGCTTGAAAAATCAATTGGGCCTGATACCAAAGTAGTAGGAATCAATGTCATGGACCCACTCGGAATGGCACCCGTTACCACTACAATGTCTCCTGAAAAATTATCCTACGTTGCAATGAAATTTAAAAAAATGTGTGCGAGTATAATCCAACTTAAAAAGAAATATGACTTTAAGGTGGTTGTAGGCGGAAATGGAGCTTGGGAGCTTGCCAAGTCTGATAGAATGAAGATTCACGGAATAGACACGGTAGTAGTTGGTGAAGCTGACGAATTAGCTTTGGATCTTTTTCAGGATTTAGAAAAAGGGGATGCTCCTGAATTAATGCACTGTTTTGTTAGAAATATTCAAAATATTCCAGTTATTGAAGGTCCAACTATTAATTCTCTCATTGAAGCTATGAGAGGTTGTGGAAGAGGTTGTGATTTTTGTGATGTGAATAAACGTTCGAAAAAAGATCTTCCGTTGGACAGACTTCAACATGAAGCCAAAATCAATTTAGATTATGGTTTTGATTCCGTATGGTTGCACTCTGATGAGATGTTGTTATATGGTTGTGATAATAGAGATTTTGTTCCAAATCGAGATGCCATTACTGAGTTGTGGAAAGGACTAAAGGGATTAGGGGCAAACTTTGTTGGAACTACTCACATGACATTTTCTGCAGTAGCAGCTGACGAACAATTGATGCAGGAAATATCTAGAATCAATCAACAAGACAAAACTGGTAGGTGGCTTGCAACTAATTTAGGTATTGAAACGGTTGCACCCAATTTGGTTAAAAAACATCTTGGGGTTAAAACAAAACCATTCTCACCTGAGGAATGGGGAAGTGTGGTAAGAGAAGGGGCACGAATATTAAATGAAAATCATTGGTTTCCAGCAGCCACCATCATTATCGGGTGGCCAGACGAAACACCAGATGATATCCAACATACAATTGATATGATAAGTGATTTCAGAGAGATGGATTTTAGAGGGTTAGTTGCGCCGCTACTATACCAAGATTTCAGTGAGAAAAATTCAATGCATTTTGGAAACTTGAATGAAGCCCAGTTTACTTTGTTTTGGAGATGTTGGGAAAATAACCTTCGTGTAATTAATGACATTATTCCAATAATTCTTAGAAACAAAACTTATGGCCCACCAATGAAAGTGTTCATGTATGGAATCCTAAAGGCAGGAACTTGGGCCATCATGAGATATCTAAGAGGATTGTGCAAGGACCTTTTTAATGGAAGAACCCCTGATGAAATTATAAACAAATATGCAAGGGCTAGATCCGTTTCTGCTCCCAAGATTCAAACAAAGAAGCTATAATTTTTCTAAAGCTGCATCTGCAATTGTATTTCTTTTTGGAGTTAACGAAACAAAATAACTCTTATCTGCTCTCTCTATGGAATCTACTTTTTTGAAGGATTTTGAGGACACATCAAACTCATAAATTCCAGGCTCAAGTGTACCTTGGGCATAAATCATAAGATAAGTATCCCCATTGGTTGAGCTTAGTGGTATAAAAGACATTACATAACCTTTGTAAGAATTTACAGGCATTGTATTTTTCATAGGAGGAGCTGCTGAGGCCATGTACATGAAAACATCTTCAATAGTATTGAATTCCTCATACTCAATATTCATTAATTTTACTAAATGGTTTTAGTATAATAACTTAGATAAAAATGGAATTTAAAAATTGAATTGTTATTGAGAGTTCTCGTTTTTTCTGGACCTTTTATTTTTGATAAATTTTACAACTACTGCTATTGTAATAATAATTATAGTTGCGATAAATGCAACTACGCCAATTTCAATTTCCATTAAGAATAAAGTTGATAGAATCGACAAAAACCAAAGCAACATAATTTTTTTAATTAATAAGGAAATTAAATTTTGGATTTTATTTTTTTGTTTATTGTTAACCCAGCAATAACGGGTGCTGCAACATACATTCCAATATTCAGTGCTATTACTGATATTCCTAATCCAAATACCTGAGCTTCATTTCCATTTTCAGCCAAAGTCATAATTGACAATGTAGAAAGCATTGGAGTAATGAACAATCGTACTGCTTCTTGGAATAATGGGTTTTGTCTTTCCATATCTGCTATAGTTGGAGAGAATGAATAGTATAGTTGGTTAAATCCTGTCATAAAAGTAGAACCAGAGGCTGTACTCATTACCGTATTATCTCTAATTTCTCTTAAGAATTGTACTTGAGGTGCAAGTTCTGATCCGTATGCTGCAGTTGCAATTAGACAGCCCCCACCAGATTTATCATCTTCTTTGATAACTTGGCAAACACCGTTTACCAATTCAGTTCCTGGACCACAAACTGGTTCTGGTTCGGGTTCTGGTTCGGGTTCTGGTTCGGGTTCTGGTTCGGGTTCTGGTTCGGGTTCTGGTTCGGGTTCTGGTTCGGGTTCTGGTTCGGGTTCTGGGATACCATTTGGTCCAGATGAAGG
>JAWWBZ010000013.1:0-20299 GCA_033720715.1 Nitrosopumilaceae archaeon
CCAAAAAATTAGAGTCTTGGTGAACAATAAAGAATTGTGAGCCTGCACTGTCTGGGTTTTGAGATCTAGCCATTGAGACAATACCTCTATTATGTTTAATGTCGTTAAATTCAGCATTTACAGAATGAGAAGGTCCACCATTTCCCCATGTACTAGTATCCTCAGTTTTGGTATTTGGGTCTCACCCTTGTATCATAAATCCTGGAATAATTCTATGAAAGAGAACTCCATCATAAAATCCACTTTCGGTGAGATTGATAAAATTATTAACATGATTTGGAGCATCTTCTGGAAAAAGTTCAATTACAATATTTCCTTGGCTAGTCTCTAAAATTACTAATTTATCTTCTGATTGTGCAAATGATGAATTTATTGATGAGAATAAGACAAGAACAAAAGCAAATGAAAGGATGGTTTTTAGCATTAAATTTCGTCGATTCCTCTTCCTTAAAAGCTAATTGTATTAGTTTTTAACAAGTCTATTTTATGGATCGATATGGAACCTGATGAAAAAATTCAGGCACACTTAGTTTCTGTTTGGAGAGAGTCGAAAAAATTTTTTTCAGTAGGAGGTAGAGAAGGAATGCTGGTTTTGACTAGTAGACACCTAATGTTCATACATAAAACTGAAGCTAAGAAAAAATGGTGGGATGCAATAAGACAAAGACAGACAGTTCATTTTTTGAGATCAAGAGATACTATGATTACTCATGACGGGTATGATGAGGAAAATCTTGAAGAGGATTTAGAGAACGAAAAAAATGTTGAACTTAGATTTGATGATATTTTGGATATTTCTTTTGAGGAAAAAGATTGGGGGAGTATTTTGTTAATCGAATATGAAAGTGAGGGAAAGTTAGAAAAACATCAATATTCCATTGCACAAGATTGGGTAAAATATCCTGCAAAAGAACCAACAAAATACATGAAAGTAGATTGGGGACCTTTTGTTCAATATATTAAAGATAGACAAAAAATTACGAGATAAATTGGGAAAAATATATGCCGTTGGGGTAGGTCCAGGTTCTCCAAAATTTGTAACTGAAATCGTAAAAGAAATAATTCAAAAATGCGATATTGTTATTGGCTATAAATATACTCTAAAAACAATCGAGGATTTGTTACATGGGAAAGAGGTCCATGAGATTACCATGAAAAACCAAGAAGAGTCATATCAGAAAATTTTTCCCGTTTTGGGGGAACGAACCTTAGTTGTTCCATTCACCGGCGATGTAAATTTTTCAGAATCTGAGGTTGTTGATAGGTTAATTGAGATTTTTGGAGAGGTAGAAGTTATTCCAGGAATTAGCTCTATTCAGGTGGCAGCTGCGAAAACTAGAGTTCCATTGGACAAATCCAAGGTTATCACCATGCATGTAACGACTTCGATTGAAGAAAAGAAACTTGAATTACAAAAAGCTTTGATTGACGGATTTAGTGTAGTTTTGGTCCCAAGACCTTGGCCAAATCAGCCTGATAAGCACTTTATGCCCTCCGAAATTGCTCAGTATCTAAAGAAAAATAATTTTGAGACAGGAAAAATAAAAGTTCATGTTTTTGAATCCCTTACAAACGATGATGAAAAAAGTTTTGAAGGAATGGTTGAGGATTTAGAAGGGAAGGAATTTTCTGATTTATCAGTTATAGTTTTCAATCAGACTAGTTTGGATTCTTATATGAATTACAGATGGCAGTGGGAAACTTAGTTTCCTTGTTGGTTTTTGGTTGTGCCCAGAATTATATTATCTACATCTGGGAATGAATAAACAATTATCTCCATCCAAGGATAAGTTGGGTCATATAACCGATAGAATCCCATCTCATCAAATGTAATTGTGAGTGATTCTCCAGGGGCAATATTTTTCGTTGCAATTCTTCCATCTGGGGTAAATGGATTGTATCGGTCCCCATAGTTTTCTTTTCCACTTACGATACTATGAGCAACTTTATCCTCATTAAGGAATTTCACACTTGTTCCAGGTTCAAGGGTTATTCGATCCTGAGAATAATATGCTAACCTTCCAATGTTAAGTCTTTGGTCCTTAATATTACCACTTTCTATATAGCTGCTGGCTATACCCTGAGTAGATGACCCCTGAAGTATTCTTATGGTTAGAATTTCCTCCGTTGGACTGGCTTTGGTAGTTTCAACAATATTTGTTAATTGAGAAATTTTTGCGGTATAGATTATCTTGTATGAGTTATCAGGAGTTATTATTCGTCCGGTAAACCCATAAACAGAGGCATCTTTACTTTCTTCCACAAGTCTACCAAAGAAACTGATTGTGGTATCAAAACCAGTTGAGCTTTCAATATTGCCGTTAATTCTGATGTATCTACCTTCTCTTAGAAATTTACCTTCAAGCTCAGAAATAATAAAATCTTCATTATCTAGAGTTACAAATCCATCCTCGATTAGAAAGTCAATACTACTCCCAGATTGTTGATGAGATGAAAGACCAATATCAATTTCAGAAAGTTTGATTAGATCCTCAGTTACAGCAAAACCCGATCCTTCAACCAAATATGCTGAATTTTCACTAACCTCTGCAAATGAATTATTTATGAAAAATCCGGATGAAATGATTCCAAAAATTAGTAATCCTAATAGTGAAATATTCACGCTTTACTTTTCTGATAATTTGGTTTATAATTTACTAATAAAGAATTTTAGACTGGATACACAAATATCCAAGTTTTTTGGCTAGAGGCTTGGCATTTCAAAACCTTCTTCTTGAGCAAGTTTAATCATATAATCCTCCAAGAATCCACCAGCTAAAAGAAGGCCAATCAGAATTCCTACCTCAATTATTGTTGGTTTTAACATAGGTCGAAGGTTTGTCTTTTTAGATATCGCTCGAATTAAGAGAAAACTTCGTGAGGTAGCAAGTGAATAAGCAGATAATTCCATCAGTCCAAATGGAGAAAGGTATAAGATCGTAAGAGGTGGGATTTGTTCTAATTCAGGAGTAATTGAGACTATAGCGGCAAAAGCAAAACCAGTTGACCATGCCGAAAACAAACCCCATGCAACTCCAAACCCTGGTAGGAACATAGGTAGAGAGATCATAGTGTTATGTGAAAAAATTCCAATTGCATCAATATTTTCAACTAGTTTTTCAAACTCATCCATGAAGATGTTAGCTTCTTCTTCACTTACCTCCGACATAGAACCTAATTGAAAAGCAGCAGAGAAAAGCCCCATGAATACGAAAAACGAAATAATTCTAATTCTAGACACATTGTATTTTCTTGAGTAGGATATTTGAGGGTTCGTAGTAGGCGCAGATTTAATTAAACCAGAAATTATTCTTTGATGTTGAAAAAAGAACTAACTTTTGCCTTGGATTACGCTTTGAATAAGGGATTTCAAATCCATCCTAATGCTTTTAAAATTTTGGAAAATGTTGATTCAAAAAAACTTGAAAAAATTATCAAAGAGATCGTACGTGAAAAGACCAAACAAAAACAATTTCAAATAAACCAAGATGACCTAGAAAGTTATTTTGGGATAAAGGAGGATGAAGACTTACATGTTGAGTTCAAAGTCTTGTTTGACCCTTCCCCAAAAATTACTAGTGCTGAGGGAATAAATGGTTATAATTCATTATTTGCAAGCAGGTATAACAAACTAAAACGAATAATTTCTGATAGGCCAGAATCACGTCTTCTAAAAACTATCTCAGTAGTGAAAACAACAAAAACAGAGGATGATATGTACATTGGAGGTTTGGTAACAGCTAGAATAAGCGAGAGAAATATCACCAAACTTTTCATCGAGGACCCATCAGGCTCTTTTGAAGGAATTATCTTTGATAATGAGTTGCAAAAAACTGCCGATTTACTATTAAGTGACCAGTTTGTGATGGCCAGAATCACCCTTGGAAAGAATTCAGGATTTATCATTAAAGATTTGATTTTACCTGATATTCCTGACCAAGCATCTAACAGATCAGAGTCTGAGGTTTTTGCTGTATTTCTTTCTGATTTGCATATAGGAAGTAAGTATTTCATGGAGGAAGAATTTTCAGATTTTATTGATTGGTTATCGAGTCCAGACCCAGTAGCCCGAAAAATAAGATTTATTCTCATTGGAGGAGATGTTGTGGATGGTGTTGGTATCTACCCTAACCAAGATAAAGAATTAGTATGCCAGACAATTGAGGAGCAATTAATAAAACTCGAAAATTTGATTAGTAGAGTTCCAAAACATGTTAAAATTTTCATCATGCCTGGAAACCATGACCCTGGAAGAAGAGCCTTGCCTCAACCTGCCATTCCAAAGAAATACAACATTAGTTTATGGGATAGGGAAAATGTGGTTATGGTCGGAAACCCTTCGGTAGTTTCTCTAAATGGAGTTAAAGTCCTTATGTTTCATGGGCAAAGCATTGATGATATTGTAAAAACAACTCCGGGACTAAGTTACGACAGTCCAACAAATGTTATGAAGAATCTTTTGAAGGCACGGCATCTTAGCCCAATTTATGGAAGCCAGACCCCAATTGCTCCGGAAAAGGAAGATTTGATGGTTATTGAAGACATTCCTGATATTTTTCATGTTGGACATGTTCATAGAGCTCAATTGGATATGTACAAAGGTATTTTGTTAATTAATTCTGGATCATGGCAGCACCAGACTCCATTCCAAGCAAGCGTAGGTATGACACCTAATCCTGGAATTGCTCTAATGGTTAATTTGAAAACCTTCCAAGTTTTACACCAGAATTATAATTCTAAATTAGACAATATCTTGCAAAGTTAAATCATCGGCAAAGGTCTTTTTTACCATTTCTGGGGATATTGTAAGTTTGTATTTTTTTGTCCTTCCATGGATTCCTTGGTGAACAATTCTTCCAGTAATAATACCAGACAATTCAATTTCACTTAACATTTGGGTAATCCTTCTCTGGGTAAGTTCATCTCGGCCTACCACTTTACATAGGGATTTGTAGGATGAATAGATTTCACCAGTAGAGGGTCCGCCAGATTTCATTATTGCTAAAATTACCAACTTTTCATGAAGTGGGTAAGATTTTAGGGAGGTCTCTTCTTTATTTTCTTCAATTTTTTGAGAAGCTTCGCGGACATGTTCTTTTGTTACTTTGTCAGATTGTCCCCGCTCAGCAATTTCCCCTGCAACTCGAATTAGGTCTATGGCTCTCCTTGCATCCCCGTGTTCTCCACCAGCCAAAGCTGCACATAGATTGAGGGCTGGTTCTTGAACAGAATCTTTAATGAAAGCCTCTTTGATTCTTTCTTCGAGAATTTTCTTGATTTGTTCAACATTGTAATTTGTAAATACAATTTCCTCTTCTCCAAGGCTGCTAATTACCCGTGGGTCAAGTTTTTCTTTAAAGGTCAAATCATTTGATATTCCTACTAAAGTCAGAGACCCATATTCTAGTCGTTCATTAGCACGAGTTAATTGGTATAAAATATCCTTACCAGTTTTTGATACTAATTGTGCCAGATAATCTATTTCATCAATTACAAAAATTGCATTAAGTTTTCCTTCATTAATTCGGTTTAGAATTCTCTTAAACACCTCACTAATTGCAAGCCCAGTAGTTGGAAGTTCTTTATCAGTCAGCCCTAATTGTCGTCCAAAACTAACTAGAAGACCATAAAGTGTAGTTTCTTCCTTCGAATTGGAATATACTAGGATTATTGGAAAGTTTGATTTTCCTACCCTTTCTTGAATTTTTGAGATAACTTTCTTCACAACAAGTGTTTTTCCTGTTCCTGGCTTCCCATATACTAGAAGGTTTGAAGGCCTTGATTGTTTAAGAATTGGTAGTAAAGATTGGGTAACCTGTTCTTGCTCAGAGTTTCTATGTTGGATAATTTCTGGAATATAGGTATAATGTAGTATGTCACGATTTTTGATTAGTGATTTTCCTGATTCAGCGGCATCAAGTAAACGATCTATTGGGTCTGACATACTCACACACCTTTGTTTCTACTAGTTAACAACATAATGATATCTGAATTAAGAGAGTTTAGAATGGAATAATAACTCTAGTTTAGTTTGTAATTAATTATTTTTAGTTAGATTTTCTCAAAAAAAAAATTATGAAAAAGAAAGAGTGGAAATATTGGTGTGTGAGTAAACCACACAAAACCAATTAACAAATTGTTAATTTCATGTGAAGAAATCTCCCAAAAAGGCCATTTTTACCCCTTTATTTCCATTCCAGGCGTTAAGGTAGACGTTAACAATGTGAATATCTAAAATCTTACCCCTTTATTTCCATTCCAGGCGTGATATGGAGGTTTTGAATGAAAAAATATACCTAAACTTGTTAATAACAAAAATATACCTAGGCGTGGGCTACGCAGTCAATGTTAACAAACCATTTAGTTAACAAAAATTCTGGGATCTATTGAACAGTTAACATAAGTTTCTCATAGATCTCACTATGGCCAAAAAACGTATCAGGATAGATATGGAAGACTCTGATGGAGCTCGATATGATATCAAATTGGAAGGAAATGTAACCAGAGATAAGGTACTAAAAATATTTGAGATGATGGATTTGATGAATATTGAAGAGGAGCAAGAAACACCCAATATTGATTCAGTCGGAGCCAAAATTTGGAATATAGTGGACAAATTTTTCCCAATGGGAAAATTTACCTCTACTAATATTTTAGAAAAATATGAGGATGAATACAACGAACCTGTTAAATTAAGTGTAATTTCCACATATCTTTCAAGATTTTCTACTAAAGGGAAAATTAATAGAACAAGAACTGGAAGAGAATGGACCTACCAAACCATCAAAATTGGTCAAAGGCAACAATGATTTATGAAATTGTAATTTTACGCACAATTAACCTATCCTTACCCAAAATCATTTTAACATAATCCCCTTTTTGAATATCCATGTATTTTCTGAACTGTTTCGGGATTGATATTGTACCTGCAGAGGTGATCTTAACCAAGACTTCGTTTTCTTGTACCGACATATAATGATTATAAATTAATAATATATATAATTTAATATAATAATTTTTTTATAATTAATAATAAAAATTGGGTAGAATAGGTAAAAAAAGACCAAATACTCATTTTAGATTTTGTAAATATCAGAAAACTAAACCTATACAGTGGTTGGGCTAGTTGCTAAAACCCCAATCTTTTCCTTTCCTTTTTCTGAAATGGAATAAGTATAAGGTTTTGAATCCGTATTCCTTTCCACATATCCATCTTCAAATAACTTTTTCATCAATCTAGATGTATGTTCACGACTGCGTTTTAATGTGATTTGGATGTCACGTGATGTCATAGGTTTTGATGTGATTAGATGTAACACATGGTCAACAGGGTTGTTCTGTTCAATACTGGTGTTTTTAATAGTCATTTTAGGCTCTTTTGATTCAATAGTAGTCTTTGGGACTTGCTCAACTACCTCTTTCCCTTCTTTACTTGCCAATTTCTCCAAAAATTGTTTTAATTCAAGGTTAGGATCCTCAGTTTTTTCGGAGATTCCTTGTAATTCTATTGCATCAAGGCGGATTTTCATATCAATTAATTGTCTTTCATAATACTCAAGAAGTTCTTTTTGGGATGTCTCATCCCTATCACTTAATTTTACCATTGGTCGAACCTTGTAGTACAAAAACAGGGCTCCTAATCCAATCAAAAAGGCAATTATCACACTCAAAATGACTTCAGGTTCAGGAATTTCTATTAACATCACAAAAATTATTCCTATATTGTGATTTATCGTGATAGAACAACAATAATTCACACTTTAGATTAACATACTCACATCCTTTATCACAAAAACTACTTGTTGAAAATTCCTTGAAATTACCTTGTATCACATATTACATGCCTGACGAACCACTCTATCAATCACATTTATCACATCATCTTCACGCTCAGGGAAAACATCACTGTCATTTATCACACTTATTTGCTCTGAAAGCTTTGATATCACATCTATATCATCAGGCAAAAGTATGCCTAATCCTCGTAAAAGAATAATTGAATAAAATAAAGCAATTAATTTCTCTCTAGACTGGCCTACTTGCCTATAATATGCCCCTCGGGATATTGAAAACCGTGATTCAAGAAGATCTTTCTGATTTAAAATAATTTCAATTTGTCGTTCAGTAAACAAGGATTTTTTGATTATTTTTTTAATAATATTATTAAAATTAGAATGTTCAAACTCGGCCATAGCTATACAAATCTGTATACCATTATTCCAATTAAACTTTAAAGACTCACCTACAAACCTCTTTTATGACTGGAAATAAGGTTGAAACCTTCCTAAAATCTGAATTAAAAAAGAAAAATGCATTATTATTCATATTAATTGATTCTGAGGTATCCAACCTAGAATCTTCTAAAAAACTAGCTCATGAAGTCGAGAAAATAGGGGCATCTGCTATACTAGTGGGTGGTTCTTCTGCTACAGACCAAATGGAAATGTCTAAAGTTGTAAAGGGAATAAAACAGAAAATCAAAATCCCAATAATTCTTTTCCCTGGAAATGTAACAGGGGTAGTACCTGATGCAGATGCTATCTTGTTTAGTTCTCTAATGAACTCCGAAAATCCATATTTTATCACTCAGGCTCAGGCTTTGGGGGCTCCAAGCGTACTAAAATTTGGGTTAGAACCATTACCCACGGCCTATCTGGTAGTTGGAGAAGGAACTTCAGCCTGGTTTGTAGGTTCAGCTAGGGGAATCCCTTTTGAAAAACCAAAAATTGCTGCTGCATATGCTTTGGCAGCACAATTTCTAGGGATGAGATTTGTATATTTAGAAGCAGGCTCAGGAGCAAAATCAAGTGTTACTCCAGAAATGGTAAAAACAGTTCGACACACATTCAATGGTTTTCTAATTGTGGGTGGAGGAATAAAAGACCCAAAAACAGCTAAAGAGTTAGTAACAGCCGGTGCTGATGCATTAGTTATTGGAACCTTTCTCGAAAAAGGAGGAAGCCTCAAAAGGCTTAGTGAAATTGCAAAAAAAATTCAAACAACCAAGTAAAAGTCTTCAATATGTCCGAAAATGATGCTATCTCCCGCTTACGGGGGATCAAAATGCCCAATTATTATAGAAATTACTACACTGACCTCTCAGCTGATACTTACACCATTTTTGAAAAAGCAGCAGATGCCAAATCCACACTGGTAGATTCTTCTGGAATTATTGAGCCGAAAATCGCATTTGACCTGGCCGACCGAGTTGCAAAAATGCACGAAATTGATATTGCCGGACCTCTTAGGGAGCTTTTAAAAATAAACGGAAAAGAACTTTCTGCTTTAATTCTTTCAAAAGAAATTGCATTAGGAAAATACTCTTTACCTGAGGCCACTTTACAAGAAAAATTAGACCTGGCTGTGCGTGTAGGGTTGGCTATTGTTACGGAAGGAGTAACCATAGCTCCACTTCAAGGGATAAGCGAGGTCACCATTAAAAAGAACAAAGATGGTACAGACTATCTTTCAGTTTCTATTGCAGGACCTATGAGGTCTGCAGGAGGAACCGAGTCCGCAGTAACTATGTTAATTGCAGACCATGTTCGTAAGGCCGTAGGTTTGTCAAAATATCAGGCAGACTCTTTTGACGATGAAACGGGAAGATTTGTAGAAGAATTACGAATCTATGAAAGAGAGGCAGGAAATTTTCAATTCCATATACTTGATGAGGATATAATTCGTGTAATTTCCAATCTCCCAGTAGAACTCGATGGTGTAGACACTGACCCCTATGAGGTGGTTAATCACAAAACTATGAGAAGAATCAAAACCGATAGAGTACGTGGAGGAGCCCTCCGGGTATTAAATGATGGACTTATTGGCAGATCCAAGAAATTACTAAAACGAATTCAGTTATACAACCTGGATGGTTGGGAATGGCTTTCAGATCTAAAAGGAGCTGTCCAAACAGGTGATAATGATGAGGACGCTGCTGCAAAAAGAATGCGTGAGGTAATTACCGGAAGATCTGTTTTATCAATGCCTAACAAACTAGGGGGATTCAGACTTCGTTATGGTCGTGCCTGCAATACAGGTTTTGCATCCGTGGGAATACACCCAGTTGTTGCAGAAATCCTAGATCATACTATTGCCGTTGGAACTCAAATCAAAATTGACATACCAGGAAAAGGAGCAACGGTGGCTTTTGTAGATTCCATTGAAACTCCAATAGTCCGTCTAAGAAATGGAGATGTAGTAAAGATAAAGGACGTAAGCCATGGTATTGAAATTAAAAATCAAATTGAAAAAATACTTCATCTAGGAGATATTCTAATTTCCTTTGGTGATTTTTTAGAAAATAACGCTCAATTGGTACCTTCTGGCTATGTAGAAGAATTTTGGAAGGTAGAATTACAAGAAAAACTATCAAAATACGCACCAAATGATGAAAAATTAAACCAATTTCTTTACCAGACACCAACCCTTGATGAGGCACTTAAAATTTCTCTAGATTTTCAAATTCCACTTCACCCTAAATTTCTATATTTTTGGGATCAGATTTCCTCTTCAGAGCTTTCTGAAATCTTACAACCAACCTCCATGAACAAAACCTCAATTGAATATCCTCAAAAAGTAAAAAAAATTCTAGAAAAATTAGGTGTTCCACACCTCCAAAAAGATTCAATAATTTTGGAAGAAAACGAAGCAAAAATTTTCTATAATTTACTCTTTAGAAAACCACCAAAAATTACTGAAAATTCTGTTCCCAAAATAATCTCAATTTCATCTGGAATTTCAATAAAAAACAAATCTTCTACTTCAATTGGGGTTAGAATTGGAAGACCCGAAAAATCAGCCCCTAGACTGATGAAACCTCCTACCCATGTCTTATTTCCAATAAGTGATAAAGGTGGACCCACAAGAGACCTCCTTAAAGCCTCAAGACATCCTAACTTTTACACCAATATTTACAATAGACAGTGTCCAAACTGTAAGGAACCTTCCCTTGGAATAAAATGTTCTAAATGTGGAACAAAAACCTTAGTTTTTTTCCAATGCTCAAACTGCCGCGATAATTTAGAAACCTCCTTTTGTGAAAAATGTAAGCGAACAGTACCATCTCACTCTTACAGGCAATTTCCTCTAAAACAGGCAATACTCAAAGCTCAAGAAAAAATGGGAATACGAGCCTTGGAACCATTTAAGGGAGTTAAAGAACTAATCAGTCAAGATAGAATTCCAGAACCCTTAGAAAAAGGAATTGTTCGCCAAAATTTTGGCCTTACCACTTTCAAAGACGGGACTGTCAGATTTGATGCTACCAATTCTCCACTAACTCAATTCAAACCCTCTTGGATTAGAACCTCCATTGAAAAACTCAAAGAATTAGGATATTCTCATGATATAGAGGGTAACCCAATCACAAATGATCAACAAACCATAGAAATCCGTATACAAGATGTGATTATTCCATATGAAAGTGGGAAATACTTGGTTTCCATCTCAAAATACCTGGATATTTTACTTGAAAAATTCTATGGCAAACCCCCATTTTACAAACTTAAAGGTCCTGAAGAGTTAGTAGGTCACCTGATTATTGGGCTAGCTCCTCATACATCTGTAGGAGTGGTCGGGCGAATAATTGGATTTACTAACACTCATGTATGTTTTGGAACTCCAAATTGGCATTCGGCAAAAAGGCGCGATGCAGATGGTGATGCAGACTCTATTATGCTCCTCATGGATAGTCTTTTGAATTTCTCAAGACAATTCCTCTCCGATAGAATTGGTGGGTTAATGGACGCTCCACTATTGGTTCAACCACTGGTTTTACCCCATGAATCTCAACCCCAGGCACACAATCTTGAGGTGACAAAATCCTTACCTCTAGAATTTTTTAAAGATACAATTGAGCAAAAAAAAGCCTCTGCAGTGGATTCGGTGGAAATTATTGAATCAAGATTAGACACTGAAAGACAATTCTATGATTATTTTTTCACACATGAAACTTCAACTCTTACAACATCAAAATCTAGAAGTGCTTATTCCACCCTTGGTTCAATGTTAGACAAACTTGACATGCAAATCAGAAATGCAGATTTAATTGATGCAGTAAATACATCTGAAATCGTTTCTAATGTAATTTCTACTCATCTGGTGCCAGATATTATGGGAAATCTTAGAGCATATGCTAGACAAGGATTCAGATGCACGGCTTGCGGAAAATCATATAGACGATTACCTTTAATCCAAAACTGCACCTGTGGACATAAATTAATTCAGACAATCACTAGGGGGTCAGTTGAAAAATACCTTAAACTTGCTAAAAGACTGGTAGATAACTATGAGGTTAGTTCTTACCAAAAAGGCCGAATTCATGCATTATCCGACGAAATCGACCTAGTTTTTGGCAAAAATAAAGGTGACCAGTCACTTCTTACCGATTATACGTCATAACTTATCGAAGTTTGACGTATTCGTAAGCCCCTAACTTCTTGTCAAAGCAATAATGAACCTTCTGGTAACCTTTTCGGAATGCTTTAACTTTGGAAAGAATTTTCCTTGGATTTTTTTTATCAATTACGACATCTTTAATGAATGAGGCAATTTCTTTCATCTCCTTTGGTTTCATTCCAAGTCTTGTAATTTCTGAAACTCCCAATCGGATTCCTCCTGGATGAAAATAGTTTCTTCCAGCTTTGATGTCGCCAGGAATCAATTGTCTATTTACAATAATATTGGCTTTTTCTAATTCAGCTTCAACTTTTCCACCATCAGAGTAATCAAGTACATTTACAGCAATTTGGTGGGATTGTGTAAATCCCCTACTTTCCCCTAAAACTTTGAAACCCACATCACTTAGAGCTTCACCAAATGCTTTGGCATTTTTAATAATTTGGTTGGCATAATCTTTTCCAAATTCAAGAGCTTCTGCAAAAGCAACTGCTTTACCAGCCATATGGTGAATATGATGACTACTTGTTAGTCCTGGAAACATAGCCTTTTTGATTCCTTCTTCATGCTCAGTGGAGCCTAAAACAAGGCCTCCTTGAGGACCAAACAAAGTCTTGTGGGTACTCATGGTCATCGTGTCAGCTCCTTCCCTCAACGGATCTTGGAATCTTCCTCCTGCAATTAATCCAGCTACATGAGCTGCATCATAATTGATATGCATATCATAACTTTTTAGAAAATCTGCAAGTTCCTTTACAGGATGTGGAAACAAGAATAATGAACCACCAAACATCGCTATCTTAGGCAATCTACCTTCTTTTTTCAACTCTTGGACCTTTGCTTTGGTTTTATCTACATCAATGGTCATTTCTTCGGCGTTAAATGGGTAAAACTCTATTTCTAATCCATGAACCAATCCAGCAGTTCCAGAGTGTTCCTTCTTTCCATGAGAAATATGGCCACCTGCAGGAATAGATGGTGCCAGCATAACATCCCCAGGATTACTGAAAGCTGAATAGATTGCTAAATTTGCCACGACTCCTGAAACGGGTCGCACATCAGCAAATTTTGCTTTGTATAGTTTTTTGGCTAATTTCATGCATTCAAATTCAACATCATCAATGTAGATACACCCTGCATAAACTCGTTCACCTGGCCAGCCTTCTGCATACCTGTTACCGAAATCTGAAATTATTGCTTCACGAACAGCAGGACTTGGTACGTTCTCACTTGCAATTAAAGGAATAGAAGAGCCAAACCATTTATGATGGTCTTTTAATTTTGAAAATATTTTATCATAAGATTCTTTGTTTGAAGATTTTGCCATGACGTGCCAATTGATTTTCCCAATTTAAAAACACCGATTCCTGATCTCAAATATTTTCTGTTTTCTGCAAAGTATAAAAGGGGAATCAAGAGATTTTCCATCGATGGCTATGCAAGCAACTTCCAAGGGAACCATGCCTGTAGTATTGCTAAAAGAGGGTGGTACCGAAACCAAAGGAAGGGATGCTCAAAAAAACAATATTGCAGCCTCGAAAATTATTGCAGAAATTGTCCATTCTAGCCTAGGTCCAAGAGGCATGGACAAGATGCTTGTTGATTCATTAGGCGATGTTACAATTACAAACGATGGTGCTACAATCCTAAAAGAAATAGATGTTCAACACCCTGCAGCCAAAATGTTGGTAGAAATTTCAAAAACTACTGACAACGAAGTTGGTGACGGAACTACCTCCGTTGTAGTCTTGGCAGGTTCACTTCTTGAGAGTGCTGAATCCCTACTTGACCAAGATGTTCATCCAACAATTATTGTAGATGGATATAGAAAAGCAGGAAAGAAGGCAAGAGAATATCTCAAAAATATCTCAGATAAAATATCAGCAAATGACAAGTCAATTTTAGCAAAAATTGCCAAAACATCTATGCAAACAAAATTAGTTAGAAAGGACTCTGATCAATTAGCAGACATTATAGTAAAATCTATTCTTTTAGTTGCCGAGAAAGACGGCGAAAATTACAAAGTTGACATTGATGATATCAAAGTAGAAAAAAAGGCAGGAGGTTCAATCAAGGACTCCTCAATTATTAATGGAATTGTTCTTGATAAAGAAATAGTTCACGGAGGGATGCCTAAAAAAGTTACAGATGCAAGAATAGCCCTAATTAACACTGCTCTTGAAATCAGCAAAACTGAAACTGATGCTAAAATCAACATCCAAAATCCTCAACAACTCAAAACATTTCTTGATGAAGAAAATAGAATGCTCAAAACAATGGTAGACAAAGTAATTGGTTCTGGAGCAAACGTTGTTCTTTGCCAAAAAGGAATCGATGACATGGCACAACATTACTTGGCAAA
This sequence comes from Nitrosopumilaceae archaeon, assembly GCA_033720715.1. Classification (GTDB taxonomy): domain Archaea; phylum Thermoproteota; class Nitrososphaeria; order Nitrososphaerales; family Nitrosopumilaceae; genus Nitrosomaritimum. Next base: position 14,759 of record JAWWBZ010000013.1, read on the forward strand.
GTCTGGAATTATTGCCGTAAGACGAATTAAAGAAAGTGATCTTACAAAACTAGCCAAAGCAACTGGCGCAAGAATAGTTACTAACCTTGATGATTTATTTGAAAAAGACCTGGGAAGTGCAGAACTTGTAGAGGAAAGAAAAATTGAGGAAGATAAATGGGTCTTTATTGAAGGATGCAAACACCCAAAATCAGTAACACTACTTCTCAGAGGAGGTTCTCAGAGAGTAGTTGATGAAGTTGAACGTTCAGTTCATGATGCTTTAATGGTTGTAAAAGATGTAATTGAAAAACCCGAAATCGTTGCAGGTGGTGGTGCACCAGAAACCTTTGCTGCAACCAAGTTAAGAAACTGGGCTAAAACGTTAGAAGGAAGAGAACAACTAGCAGCAGAAAAATTTGCAGATGCTTTGGAGACAATTCCACTAACTTTGGCTGAAAATGCTGGTATGGATCCCATTGACACCTTAACCACATTACGTGCAAAGCAAAACAAGGGTGAGAAATGGACTGGAATTGATGTTATGAAGGCAAAGATTGCAAATATGAAATCCAGTGATATTATTGAACCATTAGCAGTTAAACTACAAATTGTTTCGTCAGCAGCTGAAGTTGCATGCATGATTCTTAGAATCGATGATGTAATTGCAACTCAAAAATCAGCTGGTCCACCTCCAGGAGGAGAAGGGGGTATGCCTGGAATGGGAGGAGGCATGCCTGACATGGGAGGCATGGGTGGCATGCCTGGAATGGGAGGCATGGGTGGCATGCCTGGAATGATGTAGATTTTGTGCATTTTGATTTCTCAAAAGTTTATTTTGTAAAGAATTTCATCCCAAACCATTGGGTAAAAAATCCTCAGAATCTTTAGCAAAAAATACATCATATTTTAAGACAGGTTTCAAGTTTGTCTATTTGGTAATGTTTTTTGCATTACTTTCTGGATTCTTCCAACCATTAGTTACCGGAGGTTCTCTTGAAGGAGTAGTATCTGGAGTGTTGGTATTATTTGTAGGTCTTTTTGGTGGAGTTTTACTTTACAAATCAACAACATCAGAAAATAGACAAATAATCTACATGGGTGCTGGATTTGCCTTAATTGGAATTTCTCTGGCTCTAATTTTCCAACTCACAGGAAGAGTCTAGACATCAAAATATAGATAAAATTCATGAGGGTGTGGGCGTATTGATATCTCTCTTTGGTCCCTTCTCTCCAATTCAATGATTTTATCAATAACGTCATTTGTGTAAATTGGAGTAAGGAATTTTCTATCACTTTCTAATTCGTCTAGTGCCTCACCAAGACTTTTTGGTAGAACACCAATTCCTCTCTTATTTCTCTCCGATTTTGTCATTTTGAAAATATCGTCATGAATCTGTTCACCAGGCTCTGATTTTTTCTTGATACCGTCAAACCCTGCAGCTGTTACTGCAGCAAATGCTAGATATGGATTTGAGGATGGATCAGGAGCTCTAAACTCTAGTCTTTTCAGATGTGCATAGTTTTTACCTTGCAGATGTTTTGGTACCCTTACAATTGCTGACCTGTTTCCAGCACTCCAGGCTATGTAGGCCGGAGCTTCATAACCAGGGACTAGTCTGTGGTAAGAGTTTGTGGTTGGATTACAAATGGCAGAAAGAGCCTTGGCATGATTTAGTATTCCACCGCAGAAATATCTGCCAATTTGACTTAGTTCATCTTCTTCATCAGGATCAAAAAATACATTGTTGTTATTTTTCCAGAGACTAACATTAACATGCATACCTGAACCTGAGTCCATCGCAATTGGTTTTGGCATCATTGTAGCAACTTTTCCATATTTTGCAGCAATGTTTCGTATGACATATTTGTATGATTGAGCCGCATCACCTGCATTTGTCATATAATCATATTTGATATCAATCTCACATTGACCAGCGGTTGCAACTTCATGGTGATGGTTATCGCATAAAATTCCAAAATTTTTATTCAAAATGTTTACACATTCATTTCTAAAAGGAGTAAGGGTATCTGATGGAGTACTGGGATAGTATCCTTCTTGAAGACCCATTGGATACCCTGAACCTTCTTGGCTCCAAGGAGCTTCTTTCGATTCAATTGAATAGGATTGACCTTTGTATGGTGTTAGGACATCCCAATGAATTTTATCAAATACAAAAAATTCTACTTCAGGACCCCACGCACTATAATCAAAGCCTTGTGATTTTACATATTCTTCAGCTTTTTGGCATATTCCTCTTGGATCACGAGATAACCTGCCTCTACCTTCTCCCCAATAAACGTCACACAATAAACGTGCAGTCTTATTTTCAGTCATCCAGGGAATTATTGCAAATGTGTTAGGATCAGGTTTTAACAAAAGATCTGAATCATCAATATTTGTAAAACCGATAATTGACGAGCCATCCAATTTTGGAAGTCCGTCTCTCATTTGCTCAGGAGTAAAGGTATTTGCAGAAATTGTTGTGTGATGAAACCTGCCTGTAAGGCCTGTAAATTGAAGATCAATAAATTGAATATCTTCATGTTGAATTCGTGAAAAGACTTCATCAGGTGAATAAGTTACCTGAAGTGCTTTTCCGTGACTCACTTTATATGGCAATTTTTGACTTCAAGCTAACACAAATACATCCATCATTTAAGGATTAGGTAAGAAATGTCTGACTCAAATGAAATAGATCTTCATTCCTTACATTCAGTGGTATTAAAAGAAACTGAAAATGATTCAATTCAAGAAATCGACCCTGATTTTTATAGGAACCTCTCAGACTTTTTAGGAAATCTAAAAAAACAAGAATTTGATGGTATTGAAACAAAAATTAAAACAGCCTTAATTGAGATGACATCAGACCTTACTTCCTTATTACTTCACATTAGGTTAGAAAAAATAATCAACTCAGATGGAATTGAATTTACAAATCTTTTAGATGAAGAGAAATTTATTCTTGATGCCGAAGAGCAAAAAAGAGAAAGGACAGAGATGGTCCTTTCTGCAACAATTAACGGAAAATCAAAATTTCTTGAATCAATTTCATATAATCATAAAACAAAACCTGTTGTCCTTCGAATCCTAAAAGAAGTTGATCAACTTGTTGGGGCAGATTTGGAAAAATATGGACCTTTTCAGCCCGAGGACATTACCACCTTACCATTTGAGAATGCACAAGCTCTTATTACAAAAAAAGCAGCTACAAAAATTCATTTTGAAGATTAGGTAGAAATTACACCTAGGAACATTTCTTCATTATATGTCACATACAGGGGTAGATGTAATTGATTTTTTATTTTATACCATTTATCCTGTAATTGGCATTTTTATTGTAGAAGGAATCAGCAGACTGGTAAAATCTCCTAAATGGATAAAGCTATGGGTTCAAGCTGCAGTATCGATTGGTTTTGGCATTTATTACTGGTTTATCTTGCCAGCTCCACAAAACTTTCCTTTAACTGCACTTGTAATGTTTGCCCTTGCAATCGCCCTTATCTACCAAGGAAAACGTGCAAAAATTTCTCCAGATAAAAGCCCTTACTGATTTTTACTTGAATTTTCCAAAAAACCTTTTCAAAGCACTTGGCCTACCGACGTTACCATCTCTGATTACTTTTCTTTCACCAAACTTCTTTGCTCGTATTTGAGTTAGTTTAACACATCTATGCTCCTCTGGTAACCTATGCTCTGAACAAAAAGGATCCTTACAATAACTACAATGAAACGGCAAATCTGTCAAATCTCCACAGTATGCGCAATTTTCTGCTTTCATGGTTAATCTTGAATTTTAATTCTAATAAACCTGTTAGTTTTGATAAATTTTTTCCAAAATCTACAAAAACATTTTTACTACTTTCAAAACCACCCATAGTAAATTATGATAAATGGGAAGGTTGCAATAATCACAGGAGCTAGCAGCGGAATTGGCTATGCCACAGCTCTTGCTTTTTCTAAGGCTGGAGCCAAAGTTGCTATAGGGGCAAGGAGAACAGACAAACTCGAAGAGCTAGAAAGTAAAATTAAAGAAAACAATGGGGAGGTTTATTCTCAAAAGCTTGATGTAACCAAAAAAGAGGAATGTGATTCCTTTGTAAAAAATGTTTTAGAAAAATGGGGTTCTGTTGATATTTTGGTTAATAATGCAGGTTTGATGCCTCTAAGTTTTGTTAAAAATTTGAAAATTGACGAGTGGGACCAGATGATTGATGTTAACATCAAAGGAGTTCTCTATTGCACGGGAGCAGTTGTAAGCCACATGCTTGAAAAGAAATCCGGTCATATTGTAAATATTTCATCAGTTGCAGGTCGTGTTGTTTTTCCAGCAGGGAGTGTTTATTGTGCTACCAAACATGCAATTACTGCATTTAGCGAGGGATTAAGAGAAGAACTTAGTGTTAGGAAAAATATCAGAGTAACCTGCATTGAACCTGGAGTTGTTGCAACAGAACTAACAAACACAATCACCGATGAGTCCTTACAGGGATTTGTAGAAAATGCAAAAAAAATGGAAGCCTTGCAAGCAGACGATATTGCTAATGCGATTCTTTACGCAGTAGAATCTCCTAGTCATGTAAATGTCAATGAAATTTTGATAAGACCCACAACCCAAGAACGATAAATTGTCAGAAAAAATTCCACATGTATTAATCCTAGGTGGAGGTTTTGGTGGATTGTCTTCTGCCAATGAAATCAGAAAGTCACTTACTTCATCCCAAGTCAAAATCACAGTTGTAGATAAAAAAAACTGGTTTATGGTTGGCTTTGCAAAACTATGGATAATCAAAGGAACAAGAACTTTTGAAAATTCTACAGGTTCATTATCTTCATTATCTAAAAAAGAAATCGATTTTCTAAACGAAGAAATCTTGACAATAGATTTGGAAAACAAAAGAATTACAACATCAAATCAGAACTTGTCTTATGACTTTTTGATTATTGCAATGGGAGCTGCACTTGCTCCAGAAAAGATTCCAGGCCTAAATGAAAATGGGTTTAATCTTTATGACTATAGGCAAGCCGAAAAAATTCATGATGAAATTCTGAGGATAAAATCTGGAAAAATTGCTATTTCAATTATGGGCATGCCCTACAAGTGTCCTCCGGCTCCATTTGAGGCTAGTTTACTAATTGATTCTATGCTTCGGGACGCTGGAACTCGTGATTCGGTTCAGATTCATTTCTATAGTCCTGCTCCAATCACACTACCTGCAGCAGGTCCAGAAATCAGTAAACAAATTCTGGAATTAATTAATTCTGAAAAAATTGTTTTTCATAATTCATGCAAAATAAAATCAGTGGAGAAAAACAGACTAGTATTTGAAAACAGCGACGCTGATTTTGATTTGCTTTTGGCAGTACCACCACACATTGCACCTGATGTGATTGTTAAAACTGGCTTAGCTCAAGAAAATAATTTCATCCCAATAAATCGAGATTGTAAAACCAATTTTGAAAACGTCTATGCAATTGGAGATGTCACTACTCTCAAGGCAAACGAAAAATCTGTAGTTCCAAAGGCTGGAGTTTTTGCCGAAGGAGAAGGATTAACTGTA
>JAWWBZ010000014.1:0-18897 GCA_033720715.1 Nitrosopumilaceae archaeon
CCCCCCCCCCCCCGCTTTCTCTTTGCACCGGCCTCCAACGAGTTATTCCCCTTATCACACTCCCTTCCAGTTGTTGTTGTCCTTGCTCCCTTCTTTCTAGCTGGTTTTCTCTTAGCAGCTGTCTTTCTAGCTGGTTTTCTCTTAGCAGCCGTCTTTCTTTTTGTTGCAGATGGTGTGTATGTTTCATCTTTAAGATTTTTTAGCTCTTCTAATTCAGCTTTAATTTTTGCAACTTCTTCTATCAAAAATTCATTAGTTGGAATTGGATCCCCTTGTCCCTGATTATTTTCTGACATCTATGCCAGTTCAAAATTGAGCTGTAATTTAAGATTTTATGAAAACTTTTGGTTTTGTCCTCTTAAACGTAGAAATTTAACCTGTATTTTCTTTCTGTCGCTGTTCTTTTCTGTATTCCATTTTTAACCAAAGTGGAGTAATGATTGTTGTAACTGCAACCATAATAATAATAGTAGAATAAACATCTGAAGTAAGAATATTTGAACTGACTCCTACTCCTGCGACAATCAATCCTACTTCCCCTCGTGAGATCATACCTATGCCCACTTTCATTCCTTGTGACTTGCTTTTCAAAAACATCATTGCAGGCAAACCACATCCAAACAACTTTGTTATGATTGCAATTACTATGATGACCCCACTTAAAGCAAGAATTTCCATATTAACAGCACGAAGGTCAACTTGTGCTCCAATTATTGCAAAGAACAATGGGGCAAAGATCAATCCTATTTTTCCAATATATGTTTCAATTTTCTCAAAAACCTTACTTGTGGATAATGCCATTCCAACTGCAAATGCTCCTACGATTGGTGACAAACCTATTGAACCAGCTAGTGCAGCTGCCCCAAAAAACGAGGCTGTTGCTATTCCTTCCACACTTCCTTTTGCCTTCCAAATTCGAGGCGATATTACTCTTGGAATCACAATTACTGCCACAATTAACATTACAGCAAAGAACCCTAAAACTTGAAGAATGGTTATCATCACATCACTAATTTCAATAGATTCGACTCCTCCTTCTCCAATTGCAATTGAAGAAACTACTGATAAAACGGCAATCGCTAAAATATCATCCACTACAGCAGCTCCAATTATCAACCGAGCTTCAGGAGATTTGATTTTTCCAAATTCACTAAGTACCTGAATTGAGATAGCTATACTAGTAGCAGTAAGTGCAGTAGCAATTAACATCGATTGTAATGCATCAAATCCAAACATTTGAAAAACAACTAATCCTGCAAAAAACGGCACAACCACCCCAAGTGTTCCTACAGTGAATGATGCTTTTCCACCTCTTAGAAATTCCTTTGGAGTCATCTCAAGTCCTGCCATAAACAAAATTACAATTGCGCCAATCTCTCCAAGAATTCTTATTTCATCATTAATTTGCAGTAATTGCTTACCATCAACAATGAAAAATGATCCAAGTGCAAAAGGACCCACAATAATTCCTGCTAGTAATTCACCTAACACAATTGGCAATTTTAATCTCAAGAATAATTCTGCCATCAACTTGGCAGCAAAAAGCAAAATTCCTACACCGATAATTGTCTCAATAAAATGTGCTTCGGCCATTACTTTAGATACGAATACGTTGTTCCATATAAGGCAACTATTTGTTAAAATTATTTTGGGTTTTGCCTAATTATGCTATTTTTATAGAATTGACGACTACGCCTTTCGTGGATGTGATCCTTCCTATCTCTTGACTTGAAATATTATGTTTTTTGAATATTGATATTATTTTTTCTGATTGGTCTTGTGGTGCTATAACACAAAACCCTATTCCCATATTGAATGTCTTGTACATCTCTTCATTTTGTACTCCTTGCTCCTGAATCAAGCCCATTATTGGAGGAATTTTAGGCAGAGAGTCAATCTCGTATCCGATATTTTTGAGCCTGAGAAGCTTTGTAAAGGAACCTCCTGTGATATGTGCCAACCCTGCCACCTTGCATTTCTGAATCATCTCGATTACCGGTTTGACATAAATTTCAGTCGGCTTTAGAAGGGAGTTTCCTAATATTCCTACTCCTTTGATTTTATCCTTTACAGAGTATTTTCCTAAAAGGGCTTTTCGTGCCAGTGAATACCCATTTGAATGAATTCCTGTGCTGTTTGCTCCAATTATCACATCTCCTTTTTTTATTTTGTTTCCCAGAATCATGTCTTTTTTTGATACAAGACCAACAACCATTCCTGCTAGGTCAAAAGCAAATCCCTTTCCTTCAATTACATCTGGCATTATTGCAGTCTCTCCCCCAACAATTGGCACGTTGGATTTTTTAGCCCCTTCAACCAAACCTTCTACAATTTTTTTAAAAATTTGTTGGTCATTTTTGTTTGCAGCAATATAATCAACAAAAGAAATTGGTGTTGCACCAATACAAATAATGTCATTTACATTCATAGCAACGCAATCAATCCCTATTGTGTCATACTTTTTCATCATGTTTGCAATTACTACTTTGGTTCCAACTCCATCAGTATGAGTTGCCAAAAGTTTTCCTCCGGGGATTTCAACAATCCCTGCATAATGACCAAAACCATGTTGAATTTTTGCTAATTTTTGTAATTTGTGAGTTGATTCAATTAGTTTTCCAATTGTAGCTTGACTTTTCTTAATATTGGAAATATCTACTCCAGCTTTTTTGTAAGTCAACCCCATAAACTGATGCGGATTTTCTGCGAATAAAAGAATTTGCATAAATTTGGGATCACATGTACATTCCAGAAAGCTCTTCTCTATGTTCTACATATTTTTGAGATAGTTCACTAAAGTCCTCATGAAGTCTATCTCTCTCCTTTTGGAGCTCTTCTACTCCTATATTCATATCGTAAAAGCGATTTATCGCTTCAATTAGAGTAGCTGCTGCCTCGGGATCTGGGTTCACTTTGTTTGCCTTGGCAAGAAGGGTCAACCCTTGAATTTCTCTAACTAGGCATTCGTTTAGGATCCCTCCAGGAATCCCTGTAATGAATCCTTGTGGGATTAAACTAATGTCTGCATCTGCCATTGTCCTTACAAGATCTTCTTCAGCTGCACAATATGCTTTATCATCATGTTCATCACTTGCCACCCCATCTAAAATTACAATTTCTTTGGAACCTTTTTCAGATGCCCAATCCAAAATTGATGCAACAATATTGTACAAACCCTCCATTCTTAATGTAATCTCACAAATTATTGCGCATATTGTTCCTTCTTTGTTTGCATAGAATCTAAAAGGATGGCGAAGCCTTCCTCTGATAAAAACAGTGGATGGAGGAAGATATTTTGATCTCATCACACCTATTTCTTTCATTTCTAATTGTTCAATAATATGATTAATTGCCAATGGGCCTACTAATCCTGCTCCTACAAAACCCGCAAATATTATTGGGCTTTTTAGATTTATTTTCTCAACTTCAAAAACCTCTGCATCAGGAAAATCTTTTGACATCCTTTACGTCGATTTATTCTGTCTAATTACTTTTGTGAATAAACAGATTCAGCATTATTCTTCCTTTGTCTGTTATTGTATAGATGACATTTGATCCTACTGATTCTTTTTGGACAAAATTGTAATCTACACACAAATGCAAATAGTTTAGAAATGATTTTTTCATTCTAATCTTTGACTTTGAGTACAATTCTGAAAAAGTCATTGGATTTCCCCTAAGTTGATACAGTAATTTTAGAAGTGATAATGTGCTGTAGTCTTTTGTTCTTGCCTTTACTGCATCAAGTATTTGCTCGTCTCTTTTGATTATGAAGTCTTCAAATTGATCTGCCACTTCCACTGGTACATATGTTAGTCTTGCTCGCATCATACCGTATGGTACGGTACTTTACCTTATTAATGTTAGTATAGTATTTTATTTGCCAATATGGATGATTTTTTTTACACCTATTGTGCCTAGCGATCAAGATTACTATAAGAAAAAATGTAATTTTCTAGGATCAAATTTGAATTTTGTTATTTTTCAAAAAATCATGAGTTAGGAAATGTAAATTTTTTTGTTTTTAAAAAATTATTCCAAGCAAAATTAATACCATGTGAAATTTTAAAGATTTTATGGCAGAAGGAAAATTTGCGACATCCGTTACGTGTATGGATGGAAGAATACAAATCCCCTTAGCAAAGTGGATCAAAGAAAATTATTCTGTAGATTACGTCGATACCATAACAGAACCTGGTGTTGACAAAAAGGTATCTGAGAATAAAGATTTAGAGTCCATAAAAACTAAAGTGGGAATTTCTATCAATGCACACAAATCTGGATTGATTGTTGTTTCAGGACACTTTGATTGTGCTGGCAATCCAGTCTCTGATGAGGAACACATTACCCACATCAAAAAAGGAGTAGAAATAATCACCTCGTGGAATCTAGGAGTAAAAGTAATAGGGGCTTGGGTTGATGAAAACTGGAAAGTAAATCCAGTTTAGATTTTTTATTATTTTTTAATTACAAATTTACTTCTAGAGAAGAAATAATTAAAAAAATAAAAAAATTTGAGGTCTAGATGTTTGCTTTTGCTTTAGATGCAGCTCTTGCAACAATTATTGTCAAAATTACTGCAATGATTGTTACTACAATTGCATAAATCAACATAGGACCAACTGCATCTTCGGTTCCAAAGATTTCTTTGAAAATAGTCTTAATAGCTTCGTTCCAAGCTAAAGCTGCAACTAAACCAAATGCTGCAGTAACTAGAGCTGCAATTTTATCTAAAACTTCCACCTTGAGTGGGGCTGGTTTTTCTTCGTCATCTGCCATTAATTTCCCTCCTATTGAGTGGCCAATTTTACTAGATTTAAAGAAAAGTATTGGTTATTAAGCCTGAATCTTATGCCCAGCACCAATTATTGTGATTTTCTGTTCGATTAACTTGAATTGTTAGATTTGTGAAATATAGGTAAATCATCTCCTTTAAACAACCTATGTCTGAACTTTGAGTATGGATATTGCGATAAATGTTCTACTCACATCCATTGGCATTGTAATGTTGTGTTTTGGGGGAAACTGGCTAGTAAGTGGCGGAGTGGCAATCGCAAAAAAACTTCGAATTAGTAATATGGTAATTGGCATGACTGTTGTAGCTTATGGAACCTCTACTCCTGAACTTGCAGCAAGTGTTGCCGCAGCGGGTGAGCATAGTGAGATAATTCTAGGAAATATCATTGGAAGTAACATCGCAAATATAGGAATGGTGATAGGAATTGCAGCAATTCTTATTCCAATTGCAGTTAGCAAAACAGCTCTTAGAAAAGAAATTCCAATCATGATAGGGGTTTCTTTATTGTTAGTTGCTTTGTCAATCGATGGAGAACTTTCTTCTTATGATGGACTGCTTTTACTGGCATTACTAATTGTGTTTACAATATATACTTACAAAGATGTAAAAAAACAAAAAGAAAAAACTGAATCAAGCATTTCAGAAACTCGAACAAATATTTACATAAAAGCTGGAGGGCTTATCGGAATTGGTGTTACTCTTCTTGGAGTTGGTGCATTTTTAACGGTTGAAAATGCAGTTGTAATTGCAAAGGAACTTGGATTATCCGAGAAACTAATTGGTCTTACTGTAATCGCAATTGGAACCTCCTTACCCGAATTAATTACCTCTATCATCGCAATTCGTAAAGGACACACAGACATTGGTGTGGGAAATATCATTGGAAGTAATATTTACAATATCTTAATGATCATGGGCGTAGGAGCTGCACTTGGAGGAGTCTTAGTTGCCTCGAATGTGTTTATTGATTATGCTATAATGATAGCATTTAGTGCTTCTTTGTTTATTGGATTAAAATTAGGAGTGATAAACAAAACTATAGGCATCGTTTTAGTTACTGCATATCTAATCTATTTGATTTACTCCTTTTTTGTTTAATTTTTTATTTTTATAGAAAAATAATCTCAGATTGGAGTGGCCCTAATCTTCTCAACCATAACCGATGGCGTATGAGAGGGAAGAGAGGCCCACTGGATTACGTTTTTTTCGTTATTTCCAATTCCAGAAATATTTTGGAAAAGTTTTTTTAGATTGTGTACAATTCTAACAGATTTCCCTGGATTTTTTATCTCACCATTTTCAATTATTCTAATTCCACTTCTTGCAGTGCAGGAAAAATCTCCTTTGATGGGATTGACGGCATAGGTATACCATAACCTTCCTACAAGTAATCCTTTTTTTGTTTCCTTAATCATCTCATTTTGGGACAAGTCTCCAGGTTTTATTTGCAAATTGTGAGGAAGGGCAATAGGAATTGGCTCTGCACTTCTTCCCATAGGAGATCCAGGACGAGAGGCGTTTCCAGTAGATTCTGAATTTTCCTTATAACTGTCAAACATGTCGCTGAACGTATTTGTAAAATTACCATTTTCAACTAGATGACTTATTCTAGTTTCCACTCCTTCATCATCAAAAGCTTTTGATCCTATTCCTTGAGGAATGTGGGGGTTATCAATTAAAGAAAAACTCTCTATTGAGATTTGTTTGGCATAATCATTTGAAAAACAACTCTTTTTTTCTGAAAAAGTTTTAAAATCAAAATTAGATGCTACTACAAAAGCTAATAGCTCCCCAACTGAATATGGTTCAAAAATTATAGAGTATTCTTCATCGTCACATTTTTTGGGATTGATAGAATCTATACACATTGTTTTTGCATCTTGGCCAATTTGTTGTGGTGAAAATTCATTCAATGTTCTACAGCAACCTTGCCCGATTCCAGATACTTCTGAATCTTCAACTTTAGAATCTGCATTAATTATTCCCGAAATGTAAGTTCCCTGGTCTGTTTCAAAAAGACCATTGCTATTGGCAATGGTAAATACCTCTGAAACAATATTTAACGAGCCTGAAATTGCACTGATTTTCTTATCAATTGAATGGTTTATCATATTTTGAGCAATATCTGAGGCAAGGTCGCCCGTGATTTCGTCTAATTTCCTGTCAAAAACCCCATTTAGGATTTTTTTAGATTTGATCTCAAAAGGAAGCCCTCTCCAAAACTCCCTTGGTTTTAGATGTGATATGGTTTGGAACGAGCTGTCAATAGCTTTCTGAATTTCCTCAACATTACTTGTTTGAGATGCTGTTATTTTTTTATCATGAACCAAACGTATTCCAAAGGTTTCATCAAAATTGTTTTTGAGTTCATAGATTTCTGAATCAGTTATTCTAACAGTAGTTATCTTTTTTTTTATGTGAACAATTTCACATTCGTCAATTCCTAAATTCTTTGAGTATTTTAAAGCCTTGTCTAAGGCGGACAACTATTCGTTCCTAGGATTTTGGTATTTGAATTTGTCAATCTTGATTAGTTCTGTGTATGACCCAAATTGGGAAGTGTCGGTTATCTTGTCTAGCTCTTCTTCTTGTTCGCTGTAATCTTCAAATCGTCTAAGAATCTTGTATTTGGTATTTCTTTCTGCTGGTATTCTTCCTATTTCTCTTACCACGCGTTTTATTTCTCTAGGGCGCAATAGCTGACCGTGTTCTGATCCGGCTGATGTTGAAATACTCTCATTAATCAGAGTTCCACCAAAATCATTTGCCCCCCACATTAACAATAACTGAGACATTTTTTGTCCTTCTTTTACCCAAGACATTTGAATATTGTCAATAAAGTTGTTTAACATAATTCTAGCAACAGCATGAGTTAGCAAGACATCTTTACCACTACCTCCTTGTTTTATCCCGTCGTGTAGTTGATGTTTGTACATTGGTGCTTCACTATGAATAAAGTCAAGTGGAACAAATTCTGTAAATCCTCTTGTTTCTTTTTGAATTTCTCTAATCTTAGCAATATGTTCAACTCTGTCTTTTTGAGTTTCCAAATGTCCAAACATCATTGTTGATGTCGTGTTTATGCCTATTTTATGAGCAGTTTTAATCACATTAACCCAATCATTTACGCTAATTCTTCCAGGAGATATCTTGTCTCTTAATTTTTGGTCTAAAATCTCTGCAGCCGTTCCAGGTAGGGTGTCAACTCCGGATTCTTTTAGTCTTTTTAGATATTCCTCGATGGAGACTTGGGAGCGGGTTGCACCATAAAGAACTTCCTCGGGAGAAAAACCATGAATGTGAATTTTAGGGATTTCTTTTTTTATTGCCCGGCAAATTTTTTCATATAGGTTCCCCTCCATGTCTGGTGGAAGTCCAGCTTGAATGCAAACTTCAGTTGCTCCTAACTGTTGGGCTTCTTTCGCTCTTCTTACAATTTCCTCTGTTGGAAGAAAATATCCTTCCTCTTCTCTAAAGTCTCTACTAAAGGCACAAAATCCACACTGTTTTATGCAAACGTTTGTAAAATTGATATTTCTATTTACCACATAGGTTACGATATTCCCCACTCTTCTCTTTCGTAATTCATCAGCCACTAACCCTACTAGATGAAAATCCACTCCGTCTGTGTCATAAAGTTCCAAACCTTCTTTTGAAGAAATTTCTTTTTCTGATAATGCACGGTTTAAAATTTCTGAAATTACAGGATCAGCAATTTTAAACAAAGAATCTATGTTTTGGCTCATCTCCAATATTCCTCTTTAACTAATCCTTCCTCATCTTCAATTAATGCCATTTTATCTCTTAACTCTTTGCTTACAAAGGTGAAAAATTCTGGGTAAATGGGAAATCTGCATTTTAAACTAAATCCTGCTTTTTTGGAGTTGTCTTCTATTTTTTTAATTTCTGGCCATGCAAATTCGGGATTTACATAATCCGGGGTTAGCGGAGATATTCCTCCCCAATCGTTTATTCCCACCGAAAGAAAACTTTGATATGATTTTGGAGATAAATTGGGAGGTATTTGGATGTTCATTTCCGGCATGATAATCCTTGAAAGTGCAACAATTATCTTGAAATAATTTTCATTCGCTGATGGAAATTTGCTCATTAAAGTATCTTCTTTAGGTTGAAAATTTTGTAAAATCACTTCTTGGATATTGCCGTATTTCCGGTGCAATTCTTTAATAGCAAACATTGACTCGATTACTTCTTCAGGGGTTTCTCCAATTCCTATCAGGATTCCAGTAGTCATTGGAATTTTTAGCCTGCCAGAATTTTCTAGTATCTCTAATCTGATTTTGGGTCTTTTGCTTGCAGCAAGATAATGAGGCATTCCCTTTTGAGTTAGTCTTTCGCTAGCATTTTCCAACATTAACCCCATTGATACATTTGTTTTGCGTAATTCTTTCATCTCATCAAAAGTAAGATTTCCAGCATTTGTATGAGGAAATAGTCCTTCGTCAAGTGCAATCTCAGAAATATGCATAAGATATTCTGCAGTTGATTTGAATCCATTTTTTGCAAGCCAATCTCTTGCTTCTTGATATTTGGACTCTGGCCGTTCTCCTGTTACAAATAGGGCTTCAACACAATGATATTTTTTTGCGAGTCTAAGCATTTGTTTTACATCGTTTTTTGACATTAGAGAAAGCTTTCCTTCCCCCGGTTCAGCTTTGTATGTGCAATAAGTGCAAGTATCTTTACACATGTTAATTACATTGAAAAAGGCCTTTTTGGAAAAAGTGACCTTTTTTCCTTTGAATTTTTTTCTCAAAGTTTGAGCTGTAGACAATAACTCTGTGGGATTTATTTTTGCTTTTTGATAAATTTCCACGCATTCTTCAAACGAAATAATCTTGTATTCTAAAGCCTTGTTTAAACTCTCAGAGTTTAAAACGAGATTATTCAATAGAAAAATGCAATTTTGCAAGTATTTATTCTTGTACTAGACTATTCGCCATTTGGACGTTCGCCCAACACCAATGTCACACTTGTTGTTCGATTATCTCTTAAAATTTCTAAAACCATCTCATCTCCAACTGATTTTGCCCTCTGTAAGTGAATCAGTATGTCTGAAATTTTTCTAACTTCTACGCCATCAACCGACAAGATAATGTCCCCCCCAACAGTGTATTCTACACCATCAAATTCCACTATCTTTTCTGAACCGATTAATCCCGCCTTTGCTGCCGGACTATCTGGTACAACTGTAATAACTAAAAATCCAACGGCATCATTTAGTTTCAAGATTTGAGCTAGATCAGGATCAATATCTCTACCTGATATTCCAATCCAAGGATGATGATAATCCCCATCCTGAATCAAACTAGGAACAATTTTTGCAACGGTTTGAGATGGAACCGCAAATCCTACTCCAGTAAATTCTCCAGTAGCTGATTGAATTGCTGTGTTAATTCCCACCACTTCTCCTCTCATGTTAAGTAGGGGACCTCCAGAATTTCCTGGATTGATTGCTGCATCAGTCTGAATAACATCTGGTATAGAATAACCTGCTCCTGAAGGTAGCAGTCTTCCTAACTGACTAACAATTCCTGATGTCATCGAACCAGATAATCCGAAGGGATTTCCAATAGCTGCAATGGGTTCTCCAACACGCAAATTAGAAGAGTCTCCTAAAGATAGTGGGTTAAGTAAAGCCAAATCAGCATTTACCTTGATTACTGCGATGTCAGTAAATTCGTCTAATCCTATTACTTCAGCTTTGTATTCCCTCCCATCTAGGAATGTAACAACTACCTTAGTTGCCTGGTCAACTACGTGTGCATTTGTAATAATGTGACCTTTCTTATCAAATACAAAACCAGATCCAACCCCAGTGGGGGTTTCTATGTTCTCGGATCTTTGAACGTTGACTCTTACTACTCCAGACTCGGTATGTTCAAAAATTTCAATTAATGTCATCTCATTTGCATAAGATGGAACGGTTTCACCAACAACACTGACATCATGTCCATTTGTAAGGACAATTTCTGGTTTTTCTATTTCTGCTGGAGGAACCATTATTACAGTAAACAATACCAGGGTCAAAATGGCCCCTGCGATTCCTCCAACAATAATTCCAGTTTTGTCCACGAGAATTTAATTTTCTTTAATACAAATAAAAAAGATTCTCCTAAATTCTAATTGAATCCTGTATGTGGTCCTTCATCGAGTATGTTCTTCCTCGCCACGATACAGCAGAGTTTTTTTTGGCTTGGATTAGTCCACTCAAAAACCCTAGTACAACTACCAAGCTACCAATTGGCCCAAAAAGGGCATGACTTAGTTTTAGGTATAATGCTTTTTTTACTTCAATTACCGCTCCTATGTAGATTAGAGTAGAGGCAATTAATGAAGTTATAAAAACAAGCGTATTGGAAAATGTTTCAAAATTAAGAATCGACGAATATACAAGCAAGGGAAACGGAATAAAGAGCAAAAACAAAACAGCAAAGAAAATACCTACTGCTATCCCGTGACTTTGAAGGTATAGGGGTACCATTAACCTTTTTAGAGCATTCCAAAGAGTTTCTCTATCTCGTGCCCAAACAGCTTCAATGAGATGATCTGCCCTAACCATTTTCATTTTATGCCCTGACTCTTTTACCTTCTTGCCAAGCGCCCCATCTTCAATAATTTCTTGTTTTACTCCTTCATGTGTTCCTACTTTTTCATATGTTTCGCGTTTGATGATGAAAAAACTTCCAAAGAAATAACCTGTTTTTTTTGATGGGTCATTTACCCGAATTGCTGAAAACCTGGTATGCAAAAAAGTTGAAATCATTGGTAGAGTAATTTTTGTCCACCAGTCAATTGAGATCATTTTGGGTATAGCCGTCAATGCGTCCAAGTTGAAGGCAAGCAGATGATTTACTGCAAGCGAAATTACATTGTTTGCATGTTTTGTATCTGCATCGGTAAACAACAATAATTCTCCTGTTGCTTTTTTGTACCCTTCTATGCATGCCCAATTTTTACCCATCCATCCTTCGGGTTTTGGTTGTGCTGAGACATGAATTACTTTGGAATTTTGTTTTGAATATGTTGCAATAATGTTTCCGGTTTTGTCTTGTGATGAATCATCAATTGCAATAATTTCATAATTTGGATAGTCTTGATCAATTAAAGTGTCTAAACATTTTGCAATATACTCTTCTTCGTTTCTAGCTGGAAGAATAATTGAAACCAAAGGATTACTATTCTCTGTCTTTTCAAATTTGTCAAGATAAGGAGTTTTTTTAAAGGAAACCATCATTGACTTTATTAGAAAAATCCAAGCACCGCAAATTCCAATAAGGATTGCAGTTAAAGAATAATTAAAAATATCAACTATCATTTTTTGGCTTAATCCTCTAGTTCAGTTTTAATAGATTGAAGAGCCAAATCTGTTCCATCTTTGATGTGTTTTTTTACCATTCCGGTAAACATACTCATAAGACCAGCCAGCTTAATATCCCAGATTACATCTATCTGGGATTTACCCCCTTGAGATGTCAAACTAACAGTCTTACTACCCTTGATTATGCCCTTTGTGAATTTAGCAACAATCTTTTCTTTTGGGTAAAGTGTTACTTCCTGCTGGCATTTTTGGTCCCTAAATGCTATCACTATTTCTCTGTAAACCACATTTCCCTCCTTTGAAATGTTGTGTACCTCCTTAGTTCCTTTCCAAAATTTAGGTTCATTATCTATGTCTGAAATCAGATCCCATACTTTGTCAGCTGGTGCGTTAATCTCGATGGATGTAGTAATTTCTGCCATAACTGTACAATAGTTAGTTCGGAGTAAATATATTGGATTACCCCCTACAATTATTAGACTGTGATGGGCATCATGCCTAAAATCCAGAACAGTAACTCCAGTTCTAACGGCATATGCCATTCTTCCGTCACAGTCACTTCAATAATACGAGATGGATCTAATGGGAAAAATTGGGACTTTTGATGCAGCAGGATTTTGGAAAAATGCTTATGCTCATCAAAGGGGTAAATTATTAAAAAAAGTAAATGTACCTGATGATCAAATTTTAATTCTTGCAAACAAGCAATATCTAGATTTGCCTGCACCGTTAAGATACGAAATTGAAACAAGCGGAATTCAAAAAAAGGAACTAATGTAACTTCGAAATTAATTTTAACGGGAAAATCAAGGGTTTATCATGGCAAATGTTTCGTATGATGATTTTACAAAGTTGGATTTGCGTGTGGCCAAAATAATTGAAACTGAACCAATACATGGGAAATCACGAATCATAAAAGGTGTAATTGATTTGGGTGAAGACAAAAGAGATGTAATAATTGGCGGTGCACAGTACTATCAACCAGATGATTTGGTAGGAAAAACTGTAATTGTTATTGCAAATCTTGAACCAAAAAAAATGGCTGGAATAGAGTCTAATGCTATGCTTTTAGCAGCAGATGTGGATGACAAGCCATTTTGGTTAACAGTAGATGGGGATGTTCCATTGGGAAGTCCCATCAAATAAAAACTCTAATCGTACACCATTAGGTCTTTTTCTTCTAATAATGCATGAAGATGGTTAACAGAACGATACACATCTTGTTCATTTTTTGCACCAGTGCAAACTAGTTTTCCTGATGAAAAAACCAAAATGACCGTTTTGGGGTCAAGCATTCTATGAATTAATCCTGGAAACTGCTCTGGCTCATACATACTTCTAGGTAAAGTTCTTGCAGCTTTTTCCAGATGGACCTTTCCCCCTAAATTAATTGAAGATACAATGTTTTGAATTGTAACTTCTGCATCTTTTTTTACCTTTATTCCTCCTTTTCGAAGTTTCTGAACTACAGTTTTTACGGCTTTTCTTGCAATTTCCTCAGATTTTGAGCCTGTACAAACCATCTTTCCTGATGTGAAAATCAGTGTTGCCGTTTTTGGAGTACGAAGTCTGAAAACAAGTCCAGGAAATTGATCAGGATGATATTCTACGTCAGGGAATTTTTTAGTTATGTCATTTAGATCCATTTTTTGATCTACCGATGCAGATGCAACAACATTTACAATTTCTATCATAGGTTTTGTCTGTGGCATATTCGTTTTGTATTATAACCATAATAAAAGCAAATACTAATTTTTCAGTCTTGAAAAACCTTGGAATCTTGGAGGGATCATTTTATACGAATGATTTAATTTAGATTCACAGATCGCAAAGAATATGGTAGACTGGACAAATTTTGATTTTGATCAATTTTTTGGATTTGGAGATGACACCAATCCTCTTTTAATGTTGATCTGGATTCTTCCAATCATACTGTTCATCTTTTACGGCCAGAGGATTCAACTCCAGGTAACTTCTGGAGAAATCAAAAAATCTATCAAAAAATTGGATGGCTATAAAATCGAAGCTAGAACAGAGCTTATTGAATTTGTTAAAAAAAATATGCAACCAAAAGAAGATCCTACAAAAAGGATTGACCGATTCTTAGAATATTTTACAATCATGCCAGTAGACATGGACCCAAATGGAATTGTGGGAAAAGTAAGACATATTGTTAGGTCAAGAGAGGATTATTCACGAAATCATGTAAAATCAATTTCTCCAGATACTGATGACATAGTTTTGAGTAGAGTCTTAACTCTTCTTGAAATTGCAACTTCATTACATATGATTCACAAAATAATCAACCACATGTATTTGACCGCCAAAAAACAAAATAACTATCCTCTAATTCTCCCCCTTCAAATGATTCTCCCATTCATCATGGAAGAAGCTGAAGCAATTACCAAAGCTATTCCTGCCTTCAAACAAGGGCAACCTGTAGGGGATGGAATAGGACCAATGGTGGTTGGAAAAATGATGCTAGATACCAATAAAGAAACTGTTGCATTTGAAACCGTATCAAGCGAAAAGGAGTATGAAGGAAGAACGTTAGTCATGTTAAAAGCTGAAGGTCCTGGATCTACCGTTGGAAGGCCGGGAGATGCAGTAGAATACTTGATTTCTAAAGAAAAACCTGATATTATCATCATGGTTGACGCAGCTCTTAAAATGGAAGGGGAAGACTCTGCTATAACGGCCCAAGGATTTGGAGCTGCAATTGGAGGTATTGGTACAGAAAGGTTCCAAATTGAAGAGATTGCTGCAAAAAACACGATTCCAATTTTTGCAATAGTAATTAAACAATCTGTAAAGGAAGCTATAACTTTGATGACAAAAGAAATTGCAAATCAGGCTGAAAACGTTAGAAACCAAATCGAGGAAATGATACAAGAAAACACAAAACCGGGCCAGAGAGTTTTACTTATCGGAGTTGGAAATACTGTTGGAGTTCCTCAATAATGTTTTCAAAAGAAAAAATAATAGTTGCATATACGACAGAAAAGTGTGATTCTTGTAAATTAGAAAGAAAAAGAAAATTCAAAGAAGGTGACTTTTTGTTTTCTAAAACAGCAAAATGTGATTCTTGTGACGGAGAAATGAAAATCGAAAAAATTTTTGGAGAATCTATTGACCAATAGTGGTTACTGTTGCTCCATTTTCAGTGGGGATGAAGGTGTGCTCCGCTTGTGCAACTCTTTGCTCATGAATTTCAATTAAAACCGGGTAGGCTTGAACAGCTTTTTTCTTTACCAAATGATCCAGTAATATCCTTGCTTCCTTCTCATCCCATTTTTTTGTGAGCCACCTTAATGCAAATGGCAACATGTTGAAATTTTCCCATATGTAATCAAGAAGTTTGTCGGCCTCTTCGTTTTTTGTTTTTTTTCTTGAATTTAATGCAAAAATATTTTTAATTTGCCCATTCCTTACAAATCCTCCTCCATCTGAAGTTGTAACAAAGGGCTCACATGCATATGCAGAGTCTCCGGAAAGAGAAAACCCACCTATTGACCAGATATTTGGAATCGTTTTTCCTGCATGAATAGTGTATTGGTCGAGGGAATGCCCACTTAGATTTCCAATGGGTTTGTAACCCATTTGTTTAATTGTCGTTTCAATTGCTCTTCCTATGTCGCTTGCTTTTACCCCTATCTTTATCATGGACATGGCTTTTTCTAATGCCTCTTCTGCTGCTTGTACTAATCCATCATACTGTGGGTCATAACACACCGTTACTGCTGTGTCAGCAATGAAACCGTTAATTTGCGCACCCAAGTCAATTTTTACCAAATCTGTATCATTAATTGTTATAGGATCATTGGGCTCTGCTGTATAGTGAGCTGCAATTTCGTTGATACTAGCATTTACCGGAAACGCACACCTTGCACCACGTTTTGTAATTTCATGTTCCACTTCTTCACAAATTTCAAAAACAGTTTTTCCGACCCAATCCTTTACTCTTACTAATTCACGAACTTCAGATGCAATCTTCCCTGCTCTTATGTAATCTTCAATTTGCATTGGTTTTGTTGTTTGACTTGCCTTTAAAATGATTATCTGTGTAGCTTAAATTGGGTTGTTTTTATGATTCGTTGGGATCGTGGTCTAGCTTGGTATGATTCTGCGTTTGGGACGCAGAGGTCGCGCGTTCAAATCTCGCCGATCCCACCACTAAATCATTAAATTATTATCAAATGATGTGTTAATTTTTGTGCCGAGCAATGAAGAAGAGTTAGAGTAATGACTTGATATGAAGTAAACCTAATAGCTCTGAGCTCCGGCACATTTTTATCAATTCTTTAACATTTTGATTTATTGAAATTTGAAAAACGAGATGGTATTTTGATTGCTGGAATTTTTTTAGTTATTCTTGGACTAACTCCTTTTATGGTGACCATCTATGCCGTAATTATTGGAGCAGCTTTATTTTTTGGAATAAAATTTTTTGTTGAAAGAAAAAAGCAGATTATGGAGCAAAGTATTGGTGAAGGTGTTTGTTTGGAATGTGGTTTTACAATTGTTGATAACAAATGTCCAAACTGTGATTTGGAAAATAAATGATTTTTAATAAGTACATCTAAACAAAATGAAATGAAAAACACTAAAACTTCAAATTCAGAATCGAAAAAAAGATCAGACGCATCAAAGAAGGGATGGGTAACTAGAAGGTCGAACCAAGCAAAAACTCGAACTTCTAGAAAGGTAACTTCTGACAAATTAAAAAAACTTCAAAAACAAGAACAAATAAGAAACACCTCTCGCAGAAAAGCCCAAAAGGTAGGAAGGAGCATAATTTCTGACAAACCAAAATTAAGAAAAAGCAAACCTACAAGACCAACTCGTAGACCAAGTAAAAGACGAGTATCTTTAAGATGAGTTCTTCCTTTTCTTTTATTTCTCAGATCAATTATGAGTACTGCCTAAATAGCAAAAAGTTGTAAATTACGCATGAAAATAATTAGAAAATTCAAATTTCTTAGGTCAACTTTAACAACTAGCTCAACTTTTCCTCTATTTCATTCTAAAAAGAGGCCTTTAATGAATTTCTTATAGGAAAAAGCAATGATAAGAAATATAGCTATATTACTCTCCGTTCTTATTTTAGTTGGGTTTGTAATTCCTTCCTATGCACAATCATCTATAGCGGACCATGTCGTAATAAACGAAGTTGATACTAATCCTCCTGGAGATGATGCAGCATCTCCAAAAGAATGGGTTGAACTTTATAATCCAACAAAAAATGCCGTAAATATTGGAGGTTGGAAGATTGCTTCAACCACTGTACTAAAACAAACTTTGACAATTCCTGCGGGAACTATAATTGAACCTGGAAAATTTCTTACATATTCTTACAAAACGGTTTGGTTTACTGACACTAATGAAATAGTTGAATTAAGAGATGCCAATGGATTTGTGGTCGATTCTACACCCTTGATGACTGATATTAAAAATGATTTTTCTTCTTGGCAGAGAACATATGATGGGCTAGACTTTGATACTGCTGATGATTGGAAGTTTACAACGTCTACTGCAGGTTCTTCCAATGGAAAAGTTCCCACCGCTGAGAAAACTAAAGATGTTTTTGTAACAATTTCTCCTAGCAAAACAAACTATGTGTTTGGTGAGACAGCTGTCTTGACAGGAGCGGTGTCAGAGAAAATTTATTTCGAACAGCTTGGGGATTTCAAACCAGAATCAATCAAAGTCAGCATTACCGGACCAAACTATAAGTCCAATGTCTTACTCTATCCTGATTTTAATTTAAAATTTAAAACCTCTCTTAACTTACATCCTGTTTTGGGTATTAATGAAGGAGTTTATGTAGTGTCTGTAAATTATGCTGGAGTTACTTCCTCTACAAGCTTTTCAGTTGGTGAGAAAGCTATTGAATTAACAACTCCTGAAGCAGAAGAATTCACCGTAATAACTGACAAATCTCAATATCTACCAGGAGAGACGGTAAAGATATCTGGACTAACATCCAAAGTAATTCCTTACCAAGGTTTAAAATATGAACTCAAAAATCCCAAAGGACTAGTTGTTGAAACTGGTACTCTTTATCCTACCAATGGAAAGTTTTCCGGTACAATTTTTCTGACAACAGTAAATCCAATTTATGGGACTTATACTTTATCGGCAGAGTACTTGGGAAATACGTCAATCTCCTTTGACATTGTGGAGGATGTAAAAGAAAAAGTGTTAATATCACTCTGGACAGATAAGGATGTTTATTCTCCAGGAGACACTGTAAAAATCACAGGACGATTAAATAATTTGTGGGTTAATTCACTTGATTTAGAAATTCTTCAAACACGAAATACTGCTTTAGGTGTGAACAAACTTTCAGGAGGTGATTTTGCCTTTAAAATTTTAGATTCAGTGCGATTAGAGGGGGATAGTACTTTCAAATACACTTTTCAAATTCCAAAAGGGGATACAAGGCTGGGTGATTACCGAATTACAGTTTCAAAAGAAGTAGGTTCAGCCATGAAGACTATCAATGTAGTTGATAACCCAACTGATAACCTTTTAGTTAGACAACCACTCTCAGTAGCTACTGATAAACCCATATACAGTTTTGGTGATAAAATTACAATTAGTGGTTATGTAAATGAATTAAGTCGATCCACAGCTGATGTTCCTGTTGTCAAGGTATCCATTAAAGACAAAAATGGAAATCCTTTATCCATAATTGGCCGTACTGGTGAGGGAAGATTGGGAAGTACGGGGTCTTCAGTTTCGTATGATTTTACGG
>JAWWBZ010000015.1:0-16134 GCA_033720715.1 Nitrosopumilaceae archaeon
GGCTGATAAAAGAAGGAATAATGAAAATTACAACGTAGTTCCTAATTTTTTTCATGAACATTCAAATTGATTAAATTGAATAATAAGGACAAAAGGTTTAGTTTAGTATGGTAGGCTTTGTTATTTATCCAAAACGACATTTGCAAAAACTTGTAAATCGTGGTGACTATGCCGAAGCTATAGAATATGCAAAAAGCATAGAGTCAAAATTTCAAAATGATCATGACTTTTGGTTTATTGTTGGTGGTATTTACTTTATTTTAGAGGATGCAAAAAAAGCACTTCAATTTTTAGACAAGTCTCTGGAATTAAAAGGAGATGATGTCGATACCTTGATGATAAAGACCAATGCTCATCTGTTCTTGGAGCAAAAAGACGAGGCAATACAATGCTGTAAAAAAATTATAGAGATAGAGCCTGACAATTACGAAGCACATGGGTTGATTGAAAAACTAGAAAATCTTTAGGTCTTTTTTTTCATCTCATAGACATTTTCAAGTAACCAATCACAAAATTTTGTAACCCGTTCATCAAACTCCGTCCAAATGTGTAGGGAGTGAGGCAAAATGTCTATCTTCCATTCCTTTGTAAATACTCGAACGCCTTCCTTGTCCTCATACATGTATGCATCCTCGATTTGAATGTCTTGCAAAATCTCCTTGGCTTTTTCCTTTATCAAATTTCTATCTATGGGGAATCTTTTTTTGTCATAATCAATGATTAAGCTTAGATCTCTTTTTCCATACATTTCATATTCTTCTATTCTTCCTTCTTTTGGAAAATTTACGACTAGATTGATATTGTATTTTTTACCCACATTTTTTCCAATTTCAACTATTTTGGAGTACCCAATGGCGGGGTTTTTCTTTAACAAAAACCGAATTTGTGCCAAATCTCGTTTTAATTGCTGCTGAAGGTCAGATACGATTTGAGAAAATATCATATTTTATTTTGCTCAAATCCCATTATATTCATTAATTTTTTCAAGATTAGTTTTTTTACATGTTTGATTTACCAAAATCATTGGCATTACCAATGGATTTTGACGGCATGCGAACAGATGACGCATCTTTGAGAACTGACAACGTTACTGATTACAAAAGAACTTGCATTGACTTTATTGAGGATATATCTCACGATTATCTTGACTGGGTTGATTACTATAAACTTCCTGACGATGAAGACAAAAAAAGACGGGCAGAAATCCAAGCTACAATCGATAGAACAAACGAATGGATTGCCAAGGTTCCTCAGACGATAAAGTCTGTAGATGTTGTAATGAATGATGGCATTCAAAAAATGGCAGAAGCTACTGCAGGAAAACCATTCCAGATTGGAGTTTTTGTAAATGGAACATCCAGTTATACCATGACAAAAGCAGGAGTAATTGACATTAATGTAAAAGCTGCAGGACGAGAAGGACGAAAAACAAAGCTAGGATACCATTTTAAAAATGACCGTTTTAGAATAGAGTCTACTTGTGATGCCTATTTGGAAGAAGCAAACTTACCTGAAAACGAATTTGATTTGATGGATATCCATCTTAAACTTCATGCTGAAAATGCCCAACAAAGAGATGTTATCTCATTTACTGTTACTGTTAGCGAAATAGAAAATGGAGTTGAGCTTGATAGACGAGGACTAACAACAATTATTCATATAGTGTAATCTCAATTGCAACTCGTTTTTCCTTTGCTCTGTCTTGACCTGGATATTTTAGTTCAGAAATTTTTTGATTGAGCAGGTCATCTTCTACCTTTTTTGCAGTCCCTAAATATCTCTCATTATCAATAATAATTTCCACTTCTGGATTTGAAAGCGCGTTTTTGAACCAGTCGCTATCTGGTCGGTGTCTTGAAAAGTAAATCTTATCATCATGCCATACTCCCCTCAACATGACTGAATGGTCTTTTGAGGACTTTCTTCCCTTTGTAATGAGAAGGGCTCGAAATGGTCTTTGAATTTTCACGACTATGAATTTCTGTCAAGTAATTTAACCTCATTGATAGAATTTTCTGATATTTGGTATCATAAGCAAATCTGATCATGATAGGCCATGTCAGTAAAACTAGAAGGGATGGACCCAAATTTGGTCTCAGCTGATTCCTTTACGGGAAAAAAGGTCATTGACCGGGAAGGAATAGAGTATGGCAAAGTAAAACATATTCACATCAACCCCAATACCCTATGCGTATCTGGAGTTACCATTCATCAGGGATTTCTCAGAGACTATTATCTTGCTGAAGATTATATTGATAAATTCACACAAAAAACCTTACTTTTGAGCAGACCACCTGTCCGAATTGGCATTCCTGTAATTGATACCGATAGGAGAAAAATTGGTAAAGTAAAACGAATACACAGACATCCCGACACAAACGAGATTGAATCCATTGAAATTTCCGATGGCCTGGTAAACTCCAAGATAATATCAAAATCTGATATTTGGGGTGTTGGAGAAAAGGTAATTCTTGGAATGACAAAGACTCAATTCAAAAAGATAGAGTAAATCAAGACTCTCTAGTCATTCTTTTCATTAACCATGCCCATTCGGGTCGCTCTTCTTCGTCTTTTTCTTGGACATTTTCTGTCATACAGAAATCGTCCTTTGGAAATGTGATAAGAATTGTTTGGTGTAATTTTTTTTTACAAACTAGTTGTTTTGCCTTATTTTTTGGATATATTGGGGAACTATTATTTGAAATAAAAAAGGAGATCAAACCTTTTGAGGTTATCGGGCAATAGAGAGGGTTTGATTCCTAATTGTAACATTTTTTTCATACATATAAGGTGCACGTATAATTCATCAGTAAGATTGGTTTTTTCAAAAATTTATCATGGTATTAGAAACGAAATTCAGTTCTAATACCATGTTGTGCTAGGTTGATTTTTCTTACAAAATTTCTATTTAATGACGATGGACGATTCATCAATCATTCTCGGTATTTAGACTGACAGTTTTGTTAGCCTTTTGCATCTCTTCATAATGTTTGATGGATTCAAGCAAATCTTTTTTTGAGATTGTACCATCTACCATTATTTTCTTGTACAACTCTGGGTAGATAAATTCACGCTCTGAATATTCGATTATTTTGCCATAATCTCCTTGGAAATAATGAGGTATCTCCCCTGAGCCAAGAGTTGATTTTACTGGAAACCCATAAGCATGGGCTAAAACATCGTGCCTAAGTCCCTTTGTTTTAAAGTCGTTGAGTGGAAGGTGAGTCTGAAGAAAATCAATAACTTCGGGTTTATTGATAATCCATTGGTGTAGCCACTTTTCGTCTTCAATTTTATGAAATTTCATTCTGTTATAAATAAAAAATAAATCAAAACGCAAAATATTGTGGCCAATTATTTTTAGTCTATCTGTACCTCCTCCTTTTTGCAGGTCCACTACCAAATCATAGAATTTTTTTAGCATAACTTTTTCGCCCATCTCCCATTCTTTTAATCGAAAGACATGCCCGTTGTTAATTTGATAGGTAATTAGAATTACTTTCCCATCAAATGGAGTAAGTCCGCCTCTATCAAATCTCCAAAAGAGATCTCTGTTCTCAGAATCTCGACTTAGAATTCCTGAATCGATTTTTTCTTTTATTTGAAAGTATTCATCTTTTGTAAATATTGGGGCAGTCTCAATGTCTAAAAAAAGATCAGGCAATAACTTTAGGAATCAAAAAACAAAGATGAAGTTTTCGAAACAAAATAGATTGAGTTTTAATCAATTAGGAGTTACTGAAAAACCACCAACTAAACTTGCATTGGATGAATCAGGATTTGTTACAATTACGTCCCACACACTTTCACGTGGAGGACCGCCATTTTTTACTGTGATTGTGGCACTAATGGTTTGATCATCAATTACAATAATATTGGATACTGATGGAGTTGGCCCACTTCCGTTTGCTAAAGTAACTGATGCACCTGTTGAAAACCCAATTCCATAAATTGTAACATTAACTGATTGTCCTTTCACTATGGATGGTGGGTCTATACTTTGTATTGAAACTTCTTGTGTAGTATCATTAATCATGGCTGTAGTGGCTGAAACATCAGACAAGGTACCATCACTGACTGTAAGGGTTACTGTCATTTCTCCCGTAGATGAAAAAGAGTGAGTAGTTACAATTCCAGAGTCAGAAAATTCATCAAATTCCCACGTGTATTGTAGGGGCTGATCGTTTAATGTTGTCCCATCCTGATTATCAGGATCATAAGAATTCGAACCATCAAAGGTGATTTCTTGATTTATTGTCCCGCTGTAAGGTCCTCCTGCAATGGCGACAGGTGCATCATTAACTTCCTGAATGGTAACAACTGAAGTTGCCGAATCACTTCCTCCGTTGCCATCACTTACTGTCAAGGTAACTGTAAAGGCCTCTCCCCACGAGTAAATATGCGAAGTATTTTCTCCTGAACCTGAAGCACCGTCACCGAAATTCCAAGAGTAGGTTAGAGAATCATTGTCCTGGTCTGTTGAACCTATTCCATCAAATACAATTACTGCATCTTCAATTCCTTCAGTAGGACCGTTTATCACAGCAATTGGGGGATTGTTTGGAACACTAGAAGAGCCTTGAGGTTTTATCTCAATTCCTATTACATGCCAATCACGAAGTTGAGAAAATGTTCCATCAAGTGTTGTTTGTGAAATTGGTAAATTTGGTTTTTGCACTACTGACAACCCCACATCGTTAAATTTTGTTACCTTGTGAAATACTTCTTCAAATCCTAGTCCTGGTGTATGTTGGTATCCATTTTGTTCATAAGACGCACCAATAACTCCAAACAACATTGAATTTTGGTTTTGAATATTCACGTCAAAACTATAATTGTCTGAAACCATTCCATTTGAACACAAACCATATAGCCCGTTTTCATTTCCTGAAATTATTTCACCAAATGGACTTTGTGTATTTATCCCAGAGATTCTGCTAGTAGAGACAATCATTGATTTTGCACTTTCTGGCAAAGAGGCAGTAACTGTTCCATCTGTTGTAGAGTGATCTCCAACTGCCCACCACACTTCAGATTGTGATCCTCCCAATGCTCCACACTGAGAGTCTAGTCGAAGCCAATTCAAATTCATGCCAGTTACTGAACTAACATCAATTTTTGGATTAACCGAAATTGAAGTAAGGTAAAGATTGTTTGGAACTCCTAGAATCGACTCACTTGTAGTAACACTAGTTACTGTGTTTCTATCCTTGTACCCTGACGAAGTCTCTTCAATGAGGCTTGGAGTTGTATTGACTTGGATTGTAACTTCTACAGTATTGCTTGGACCGTCTGAATCCATGGCAAAGTAGCTAAAGGTATCTATTCCTGTAAAATCAAGGTCGGGTGTATATACAAAATCCCCTTCTGGATTAAGGTTCAAACTACCATGGGTTGGCAGCGAAACAAGATGTGCTGTCATTGTACCCCCATCTGGTTCAATGTCGTTTAACAAGACACCTGGTGCGCCTACATTTAGGACACTTTGAGCTTGAACAGAATAATTGTCAGGATTGGCTATTGGTGGTCCTGGCTCAGGTGGTGGAACATCAAGAACTTGATTTATTGCATTAAGTAAAGATGATGCATCATATGTATCCTGACCTAAATTCCAAATCATTACCCCAGCATAGTTGTTGTTTAGAATATACTGGCTTTTTTGTTGAACCAAATCAATTCCATTAAAAAAATAATTGTTACAATAATTTTCTGATGGGGCTGGGTTGCAAGTTGCAAAAATTTCTTCATAAGTCATGGCCTTTGCTTGATCATTTCTACCGTAAAATGGAATTCCAAGGGCTAGCTTTTCTTCTGGAATTCCTATTCCAACATATCTTTCTAAAGCTGCAACTGAATCATCAAAATTAGAGTGCTCTCCTTGTCTCCAATTCATATCATATGCCATTAGGTTTACCCAGTCAACATCATCTGCTGAAGATGGGAATAGGTCTATTCTTTCAGCATTTACTGCTACTGTGACAATCTTGTTAGGAAGTGCATTTTTCAAATCAGCCAATAATATTGATTGATTAATTTTTTTAGTTTCAGTATCGATTGGTTCCCAATCAATATCAATTCCATCAAGCTGATTTTCTTCTAAGAACAAGGAAATATTGTTTACAAAGTTGGCCCTTGCATTATCATCAGCTGCCATTGGTCCGAACCCATTTGATACTCCCCATCCACCTGCAGCTACCATCACTTTTACTCCGGCAGACTGGGCGTTTTCACGAATTGTAGTTAGGTCATTAAAGTCAACTGCACTAGTGTCAAGACTGCCATCAGAATTTGGCCAAATATGAAAATATATGATATGAGTAAGACTGGAATAATCTATCTGGGCTACATCGCCGCTCTCCCATTCCGGAAAGTAACCAATTATTTTCTTGGTAAATACCGCATCAGCCGAAGAGACTGACATTGGGGCAAATGAAACTCCTGATGTGCCTGTTAAAATCAGGATCCCAAAAATTATTGGTACTATTCTTCTCTCTCTATTCACATGATCCTCCCTATCGCCAAAATTAATCTCTAAAAAATTACTATTAAAGGTGATTAAATGTAATACTGTTTGATTACAAAGGTACACAAAACTAAGATTTTGAATATAAAACACAAAAAGGAATGAAAGTTTTTGAATTATCGTTTATTGCATTCAGAACAGACGGGGATTCCATCATCTATTGTTATTTCTACATTTGATGAATGGCATTTATGACAAAGACCTATCATGGTTAAAAAAAATTTTTTGACCTTTAAATTTTTTTTGAGGATCGAGTGCAAAAAACGCTTAGCAATTTATAATTGAAATTACCGATCAAAGTATTGTATTCTATTGAGACAAGATCCTTGTCAAAATCCTTTGGTGATCTAAAGGCAGTTAATGATATCTCATTTAGTGTAAAAGACGGTGAAATCTTTGGCTTTCTTGGACCAAACGGTGCTGGAAAAAGCACAACAATGATGATTTTAACTACCTTACTCAAACCCACTTCAGGCCAAGCACTCGTTTCAGGTTTTGATGTTAGAGAAAATCCCAAAGAAGTGCGACAACGAATTGGATACGTTCAACAAGAAACAACAGTAGATGAGTACCTTACTGGCAGAGAAAATCTAGTACTGCAAGCAAGATTAAACCACATTCCAAAAAACCACATCGACAAAAACATTGATGAAGTTTTAGATTTAATCGAATTATCCGACAAACAAAACGAACCTGTCGTTAACTATTCTGGTGGTATGAGAAAAAGGCTTGATATTGCAGGTGGACTATTGCATAGGCCAAAGGTTTTGTTCTTGGATGAGCCTACTGTTGGACTTGATATTCAAACACGAAGAAAAATCTGGGAATATATCAAAAAAATTCACAAGGAATTTGACATGACAATATTTCTTACCACGCACTACATGGAAGAGGCCGACCAATTGTGTGACAGAATTGGAATTATTGATGAGGGCAAAATTCAGGTAATTGACTCTCCAGAAAATATGAAAAATGCAATGGGAAAAGAGGTAATTTCTCTAAAAATTGAGGATGGGGTAGCAAAGGTCCATTTCATTGAGGAATTAGAAAAAATTGAACTTGTAAACAAGATAAACAAAGACGATGAAAAAATCGTCCTTTTTGCATCAAAAGGAACAGAAGTAATCCCAAAAATTTTTCAAATTGCATCCACAATGAAAATTAAGATAACCTCAATATCATTAACATCTCCAACACTTGATGATGTGTTCATTTCGTATACGGGTCATGAGATAAGAGATGAGGGTGGATTTAATCGCAAAAAAGAACATGCAAAAATGAAGAGGTTGCGAGCATGAACTCGCTTTTGTTTGATTCGTATACCATCTTTTGGCGTGAGCTAAAAAGATACAAAAAATCCCGTAGCGGAGTTTTGATTAGATTAATTCAACCTGCCATATGGATAATAGTAATTGGAAATACCTTTGCAGGAACCGAACCATTAATTCAATCAGTAGGATTTGAAGGACAGTACATAGAGTTTATGGCCCCTGGTGTCATTATACTTACTGCAATTTTTACCAGTATCTTTGGGGGAGTAAATACACTTTGGGATAGGAGATATGGATTTATGAACAAGGCGTTGACATCGCCCATTTCTCGCTCGTCTATTGCTTTGGGAAAAATGTCTGCAATATCGTTGATTGCTGCACTACAAGCAAGCTTGATTTTAGGAATTGCTTTAGCTATTGGTGTCTCTTTTCCAAACCCAATAATGATTGCACCAATCATGGCAATCGTTATTTTGTTTTCATTGGGCTTTTCAGGAATCTCTGTGATGGTGGCAGCTACAGCAAAGTCTCAAGAGACTTTTTGGGGAATAATCAATTTTTTGGGAATGCCTCTTTTCATGCTTAGTCCTGCACTGTTCCCTCTGGAACTGCTTCCTGACTGGCTTGCCTCGATTGCAAAGCTAAATCCAGTAACCTATACCGTCTTGCTTGTAAGGGAGATGATGACAGGCGTTTCCGAAGGGGGTGTTTCAGCTATTTTGAGCATTGCTGTGATCTCTGTATTTGTTTTGATAATGGTTGGGCTAGCAAGCTATGTCTTTACCCGTGAAGTAAACAAGCCCTTCTAACTTTTAGGTTTTCTTTTGGGTTTTGATAAAAGATAGATTTTGAATTTGAGGTGTTTGTATCTATATAGAAAATAGTTAGTTATTGTTTTTCCGTAATCTATTACTGTTATTTGTAAATAAATTGCAAATCACGTTCCATCAATGAGAGCAAAAATAACTTCGATACTGTTGATCGCATCTATTGTTGCAATAATACCTCCCATAACTGCAAATGCTGAATCCTCTCCACAAATACCAGATCAAAACCAAGTGTTTAATCTTAATGGGGCAGGAGCAACATTTCCATTTCCCTTAATTGATTTATGGAGAGTCGAATACAACAAAGAATTTTCAAATGTAAATTTGAACTATCAATCAATTGGAAGTGGTGGAGGGGTAAAACAACACATTGAAAAAACTGTAAATTTTGCAGCCACTGATAAACCAATGAGTGAAAGTGAAAGAAAATTAGCTCCTGGAACACTCCACATTCCTGAAGCGATTGGAGGAGTAGTTGTTGTTTACAACATACCTGAAATCCCTAACAAGGGATTGAAATTAACCGGAGATGAATTAGCTGACATTTTCCTAGGAAAAATCACAAGGTGGAATGATCCAAGAATATCGGCTCACAACCCAGACCTAAACCTTCCTGATAAAGAAATTGTTGTGGCGCACCGTTCTGATGGTTCAGGAACTACTTTTGTTTTCACAGATTACCTGACCTCTGTCAGTTCAGAGTGGGATGAAAAAGTAGGAAAAGGAAAATCTGTTCCTTGGCCATTAGGGTTAGCAGCAGCTGGGAATGAAGGTGTCGCGGGTATTGTGAAGTCCACGGAATATTCGATTGGATACATTGAGTTGGCCTATGCGTTTCAAACTGGAATGAGTTATGCATCTATACAAAATGGAGATGGTACGGCCTTTGTTGAACCAACATTGGATACAATTTCGGCAGCTTCAAGTGGAATAGCTGACAAACTTCCTTCTGCTGAGAAAAGTTGGGGTTCAGTATCTCTAGTTAACGCACCTGGAACCAATTCTTACCCAATTGCAAGTTTCACATATCTTCTTGTTTATGATGACCTAAAACAAGTAACTAAAAACAAGGAACAAGCAAAGGCTGTAATTCATTTAATTCATTGGATGATTACTGATGGCCAAGAATTCTCCCCAAGTTTGCTTTACGTCCCCCTTGCGGACAAAGTAGTGGAGATTGGAAAACAAGGACTATCAAAAGTAACTTACAATGGTGAAATTCTTTGGGACTATTCTGGAATTGTAGCTACAACGGAATATAAAATTCCAAATTGGATTCGTGACAACGCCAAATGGTGGTCTGAAGGATTGATTACCGACCAGGATTATATCAGTGGGCTTCAATACCTGATTTCCCAAGGTATTCTCAAGGTCTAAATCTATTTTTTATTTTTATTTCTTCTATCTATGACACCTGTTGAATTCTTCTATGAATCTAGGTAAAACCCCCTTTGCTTTTAGTGATGCCTCTTCCATACACTCATAATCTTTGGATAAAATGATGTCACTATATTGTAGAATTTCTGAATTTTTGCCTGGGGGATGTTTTCCATAAAGGATTTTTTCGCCCATCTCAGGATATACAAAAAATGCAATTAGGTAAATTATTGAAAAACTTATCGCTATTAACACAAATATTGAAATTTTTGTCTTCATGATTTATTCCTCATTTCTCGGTTAAAAAAAGGGTTTTAGAATGATGACTTTATTGTTTTTGGAAATAATTTAAAGTTGGGATATTTTAAAAATTCAAGAAAATTGTTTTTGTCAAAATTAATTCTTCTATATAGGACTATTAGATCTATCTAGCATTATATTTCAAATGGAGAGAATAAAGATCTAGCTTAAAGTAGGATAAATTAATTGAAATTTCAATGATTACAAAAAACGGAATATTAACGACGACAAGCATTATCTCCATTCTAATAATTGCCTCTTCTGGTAGTTTGAATCAAATATTTGCAGAAGAAGGTTATTCGATGGCTGAAAACGTAAAGGCCCAATTCACATTTACCTTCAGAGATGGTGTGGAAAATCATCAGTTCCCAGTATTTAAAATGACATCGGATTTTGTAAAAAATGATGGTACAACATTTGAAGTCGAAGGGATTGTTGGAGATTCTCCATATTTACACAAAGCAATAGATGAAGCATTCAAATATCGAATGATGACTTCGACCGGAGCGAGTAGTTTTGAATATGATTATAGATTTTTCGATATTGACGTAACTCTAACGAGAGATAGTCAAATTATCCGAACTCTGGAATACTACAATTGTGAAATTCTTGATTTTGAGGTAATCACTTTGAAATCCAATGATTATGAAAGCTATACCTCGTCCAAAAGTGGGTTTGCTTTAGTGGACAAAATCGAGTTTAGATGTGGAGGTGTAAATGGTGACTATAATAATTCAAGTTCAGTTCAAAAAATTGATTATGCTGAAACCTACACATTTGTTGAGGGTGTGAGAACCTTTATCACCTTTGAATTTGATAAGGGAACTGAACGAATTGAGTTTACTTCCTTTGAGCTTAATTCTGCCTTCGAAGAATCAGATGACGCTGTTGTTCCAAACTTCAGTGTTCAGGGGGTAGTTGATTCCTATCCTCTCTTGTATGAAGCCATTGATAATGCAAGAAAGGTTTCCGGACTTAAAACTGCATTTAACACCGATTTTGAAGCTCTAGTTGAGTTTTCTAATGGAGAGAAAACATTAAGAGCACTTGATTTCAGAGACTGTCGAGTTTCAGGTGCAATAATTAATACAGAATTTGATAAAGAAGAGGGATTTACAGGAAAAAGCGGATTTGCCATAGTAAATGAGATTGACTTTGAATGTGCGGGTTTGAAACCACTTAATCCAAATTATTCCAAACTTCAATTGGATACACCAATTAGGAAAAACTCCTTTATGACAAACTCTCACTTAAGTGAAACCATGAATATGGCAGAAAACCTTGATGTTATTGCAAAGTTTACCTTCAATAATGGAATCGAACAAATAAAATTCCCAATTTTTGCACAACACGATGTACTTTCTAAATCCAATCCAAAATTGGTTTTAGAGGGAATTGTTGGAGATTATCCATTACTGTATAAAAGAGTGGATGATAATCTAAAGATTCAAAGTGTTTCAGGTGCCAACTTAATGACAGAACTTTTCGACATTGACATAGAAATCATAAAAGATGATCTCATTCGAGGATTCAACTATTCAAACTGTCGGGTTATAGACTATGATATTGGGTCTGCTATGAATAGTGAAGAAAACTACATCAAAGGATTATTTGCATTGGAAAATAGTTTTACTTTTGAATGCCAAGGATATCATCCCAACAACCCTGCTTATGACAGAATGTTCAAAACCTTCGTCAAATCTGATTCTGTAAGTACAAAAGATCTCAGAACTACTCACGATTGGGATCCAGGATTCTACGTTCAGTAGATTCTTTTTATTTTTATGTTATTCTTCAGAAATTATACTTTGAATATTTTCATCGATAGCAACTTCTGCAATATCACTTGAATATTCTGCAATTCTTCTCAAATCTTCTAATACAAATTTTATTATTGTTGCATTATTCTGTGATTCTTTAATTTTATTCATAATCTTCTTTTCTTCGTCAATTACTTCCCTAACTTTGTCAGCAACTTGCTCACCTTTTTGATAATCATGTTCTTGTACAGCATTTATCGATTTTTCAAAAACACTCAAAGATTTTTCAGAAAGAATCAATATTTTGGAGAGTGTATTTGAATCAATTTCCCCCTCAATAAATTTTGTTTTCTTTGCTATCAATGCTGCATGATCTGCAATTCTTTCTATTCTGGATACAATTGCTCTATATCCTAAACAGTCTGATGGTTTTCGTAAACCCATGTCATGCAGAATACTTTGATTTTCTATTGCTAAGACCAAATTACGTCTCATGTAAAGGCCAAATCTATCTACTTCATCATCCATACTTACTACCTCCTCTGAATGACTAATGTCTGATTTTTCAAAGGCTTCGGTTGCTTCTAGAACCATGTTATGTGCCATCAAATACATCCTTTGTAGAGCTGTCTCAAATGAAAGCTCTGGTAACCTTGTCAAAACTTGAATTATGATGGACTCTGAACTTGTTTCAACAATTTCCGTCCCTATCATTGTGGTTCGAACAAGTTCACGTATACTTCTGGTATGTTCAGGGAGAATTCTCATTCCTTTTGTTTTAATTTTGATAGTTTTGTATCCAGATAAATACGCAGCAATTATTTTTCGCTTAACTGCCTCCCCGGAATCTTGTTGGCTTATTGGAATAACTGCGGATTTTTTCTTTTGTATTTCTGTTTTTTCTTTAGGGTATAGGGATAATGATTGATTTGAATTTTTTACTAAAGTTACATTTTCCCCCACTTTAATTTTCAATTCATCAACCCAATTTTTTGGAAGTGAGATGATGTAGGTGGAACCTCCACTTAGTTGCATTTTTCTTGTTTGTTTTTCGTTGCCTACGATCTCCAATTGATCCTATATGGAAAAATTTCCTTATTTACAATTTAGTTTACAAACTATATAGAACTATGATCATCTCATAAAATATAGTGAGATCCTAGATAAGTTCTCCACAACGCCGACAAGTTGTGGTAAAAACCAAACTAAAAACTCCAAAGATTAGAAGAAGACCAATTTCTGATAAGGTTTTCAAAATCGGTGCAACCTTGGCTGGAGTTTATGTTTTGGTAATGATTGTGTTTTTAGCATTTCAATTGGTTTCGGAATCATATCCTATATGGGATGAATATGGCCTATCCTTTATTTCTAAATCCGAATGGAATGCTGTGGAAGGTAGAGAAGACTTTGGTGCACTTCCGTATGTCTTTGGTACTTTGGTCACATCTGCTCTAGCAATGGCCATTGGGGTTCCATTAAGCATTGGAATTGCTATGTTCATTTCCGATGCTCCAGCAAAAATCGGAGGCCCACTTGGATTTCTAGTAGAACTACTAGCTGCAGGTCCTAGTGTTATCTATGGACTTTGGGGACTTTTTGTTTTTAGAATTTATTTTGTTGATTGGGTTGAAAAACCTCTCCATAATGCCTTTGGTGACAATATCTGGTTATTTTCCGGAACTCCATTTGGATTAGATATTCTTACAGCTAGTGTAATTTTGGCAATAATGATTATTCCTACAGTGTCAGCAGTTTCACGTGAAGTAATGAGAGCAGTTCCTCAACAACAAAAGGAAGCCGCTTACATGCTAGGAGCGACAAAATGGGAAATGTTCAAACTAGCTGTATTTCCATATTCTAAAACTGGTTTAATTGGTGCATCAATTCTTGGACTAGGAAGAGCAGTTGGTGAAACCATGGCAGTAACCATGTTGATTGGAAATGCTACTGGTATCAGTGCATTTCCCTCTTCTTTATTCAAACCAAGTCAAACCATGTCTAGCATAATCGCTAATGAATTTGTAGAAGCATCTCCTGCATCATTACACCTACCTGCATTAATTGGGGTGGCTTTGGTTCTATTGTTGATTGCAATTGTGATCAATGTGATTGCCCATATTTTGGTTACCAGGATGCTAAAAGTTAAGGAAGGAGCAATTAACAATTGAGTACCACACACGAAAAAAGACAAGAGTATAGAGCGCTATTCAAACAAAACGTAGAGAAGCGATTAGTGGTTGACAAAGTTGTTAGGATTATTGTATTTGCATGTGTTGTAATTGCAATAATTCCATTAGGTAGTATTCTGGTGGAGGTTTTTAAAAATGGTGCAGCTGCTATTAGCTACGAGTTTCTCACCGAAGTTCCCGGTTCAATTGGTTCAGGTGAAGGTGGTATTGGTCCAGCTATTCAAGGAACTTTGATAATCATTGGGCTCTCCAGTGTTATCGGTGTCCCGATTGGGGTAATGTCGGGAATTTTTCTTTCTGAATATGGAGAAAACCAACTTGCCAGAACAATTAGATTTTTCAATGACGTGTTTATGGAATTCCCATCAATTGTGATGGGAATTTTTGCTTTTTTAATGATTGTTTTGATCCTAGGTCATTTCTCGGTTTGGGCTGGAGCATTTGCCCTGTCTCTGATAATGTTTCCAATAGTTGCTAGGACCACGGAAGAATCCTTGAAAATGGTTCCTGTAACTTATCGGGAGGCTGGAACCGCCTTGGGTTTGAAAAAATGGGTTATAACATTTAGAATCGTTATTTCTGCGGCAAAAAGTGGGATGATCACAGGCATTCTCCTTTCTGTTTCAAGAATTGGTGGTGAAACTGCACCATTAATCATGACAATTCTTGGAAGCAGTCAATTCTTTAGCAGTATGGATGTTCCTATGGATGCATTACCTCTTAGAATATGGAGATTATCTCTGCTTCCTTATGATAGCGCGCAGCTTCAAGGTTGGGGCGCTGCACTTGTTTTGATAATAATCATTTTGGGAATCAATTTAGGGGTTCGATACTACTTTTCAAATAAAAAAGGAAAAGGATTATTCGGACGATTAATTAAACAAGGAGCTCCTGATAAAAAATGACGGCATTGACTACACGTCCACCAACCTTGGATAACTCTTCTGTATCAAAACCAGACTCTTCTCCTACCAAACTTGAAAAAAAGTACAAGATGATTGCAGAAAACGTTACAATTAGCTATGGTGATTTTAGGGCGGTAAAAAACATCACAATGAAATTTCCTGAAAAGTCTGTAACAGCTTTGATTGGCCCCTCAGGATGTGGAAAAACAACCTTTCTGAGATGTTTAAACAGAATGCATGATATGACCAAAGGTGCAAAAGTAGAGGGAAAAGTTATGATTGATGATATCGATCTTTACGACAAATCTATTGACCCTATATATCATAGGAGAAAAGTTGGAATGGTATTCCAAAAACCAAATCCGTTCCCCACAATGTCAATTTATGATAATGTAACAGCTGGTTTAAAATTAAATGGTGTAAAAAATAAAAAAATCCTTGATGAGATTGTGGAAGACTCTTTGAAAATGGCATATTTGTGGGATGAAGTAAAAGATGATTTGAAAAAATCAGCCATTGAATTGTCTGGCGGTCAACAACAACGACTATGCATTGCAAGAGCATTAGCTATTCAACCTGAAGTTTTGTTAATGGATGAACCTGCTTCTGCTTTGGATCCAATCGCCACTCAAAAAATTGAAGAAACAATAACAGAATTGAAAAAAGAATACACCATTATCATTGTAACTCATAACATGCAACAAGCCGTGAGGGTCTCGGACTATACTGGATTCATGTATCTTGGAGATTTGATTGAATTTAGAGAAACAAAAAAACTTTTCACCGATCCTAAAAATGAATTAACTGCAAAATATGTTCAAGGTCAGTTTGGATAAATGACCCGGTTAATCGATCCCTTTTTGCAGAAACTCTCCTTTATCATGGGCGAAATGGGAGATATGGTTATAGAATCAATTTCACTTGCAATGGATTCTTATCTGGAAGGAGAAAATACCATGGATAAAGTTCTAGAATTATCTGA
>JAWWBZ010000016.1:0-16016 GCA_033720715.1 Nitrosopumilaceae archaeon
ACCACAAAAATTATGAAACTCTAAAATTTTTCCTGAAAAACCAATCTTTCTTAGAGCAGTAGAATCTCGTTTTCCTTCAACTACGACTACACTATCTTTAATAGAATTTAGATGGGCGACAAAATTTTTAATTTCGCAAACTTCTTGCTCTGTTACAAGCACACATTGACTTGTGTCTTAACATATTAAGCACTTTTGCTCAAAATCCTTTATGCCCGATGTCCTGTTTGTTCAAAATACTAGACTCGAGGGTTCTGGTTACCTTGGAGAATTGACATCAGATGATGGTTTCGAAATTCAATCTATCTATGCCAAACAAGAAAAATTACCTGAAACTAATTTCAAGTTAGTTGTAATTTTGGGTGCTCCAGAAAGTGCAAATGATAACCTTCCTTACCTTGAGAAAGAAAAAGAACTCATAAAAAAATGCGTTGAACAGGACATTCCTGTTTTAGGAATTTGTTTGGGTTCTCAATTAATTGCAAAAACGTTTGGAGGCAAAGTTTACACTGGAGTAAAAAAAGAGATAGGATTTTACAACGACCTTATACCAGAATCTAATTCTGGTTTGTTTTCCAACTTTGAAAATCCCTTTACTGTATTTCATTGGCATGGTGATACCTTTGATTTGCCACCAGGCGCCACAAGATTAGCACATTCTGAAATTTATCAAAACCAAGCTTTCCAGTATCATAGTGCAATAGGACTCCAATTTCATCTAGAAGTTAATGAAGAAATGATAAATCTCTGGTTAGATAAAACCGAGGAGAAATTAGAGAATATTCCTTACATTGATCCCCAAAAAATAAGGTGCGATATTGAAGAAAATATTTTAAGCGTTAAAAATAACATGGACACCTTTTATTCTAATTTCAAATCAAAGTTTAATCTCTAATTGAAAAATTTCAAGAAATAAGACTTTTGCCTAAATGGCTGATTCGCCTTTTTCTTTGGTGCAAATATCTAGAGCATTTTCTACATTTGTTACGAAAACTTTTCCATCCCCTTTAGTTCCTGTACATGCTACATTTGCAATTGAATCCAAAATAGGATCGACTTTTGAATCAGGAACCACTGCTACTATGTTTTCTTTGGAAAAGTATTGTCCTACAAGTGGAGGGTCTGCTGTACCTTGACCTTGAGTGTGCCAAACTGTTACTCCGCCAACTCCTACTTTTTTTATTGCACCTACTACTTTGTCTTTCATTGCCGGTTCAACAACGGCTTCAATTCTTTTCATGAATTTTGTTATTAAAGAGGCCATTTAAACGGCCATCTATATTATCTGAATTGATTCTTAGCACTGA
This sequence comes from Nitrosopumilaceae archaeon, assembly GCA_033720715.1. Lineage (GTDB taxonomy): Archaea > Thermoproteota > Nitrososphaeria > Nitrososphaerales > Nitrosopumilaceae > Nitrosomaritimum. The sequence continues at coordinate 1,308 of JAWWBZ010000016.1, forward strand.
GATTATGAAAAGACGCCTTCGATTATGTGTTATTTTCATATTTTATGCACCTTAAGATTCAATTTCACTATCTACATAGTTTACAAAACAATTAATTTTTAAAATTTTTTCAAATTATTTTATCACTATTCAAAAAAATTCTAACAAAATTTTCTAGTTAACTTTACATTAATATACTGAGTTTTGATTTCATCGATCGGACGATGGCTGCTGTAAAGAAAATTTTTGATGAAACTATTCAAACCGATCACAAAGTCATCACCGAAGAAGTATCAAAATCAATTCTAAAAAGTTATGGAGTAAAAGTTCCACCTTATGCTTTAGTTACAACAGCTGATGAAGCCGCAAAGCAGGCTAAAAAGATTGGATTTCCACTTGTTATGAAGGTGGTTTCACCACAGATTTTACATAAAACAGATGTTGGTGGAGTTAAGGTTGGATTAGATAATGTCGATGATGTAAAAAAGACATTCAAAGATATGTATGGACGCCTTTCAAAAAAGAAAGGAGTTGAAATTAAAGGAATTCTATTAGAAAAAATGGTTCCAAAAGGTGTGGAACTAATTGTTGGTATTCAAAACGATTCACAATTTGGGCCAGTAATTATGGCTGGCTTGGGTGGGATAATGACAGAGGTAATGAAAGATGTTTCATTTAGAATGCTTCCTATAACAACTTCTGATGCAAAGTCGATGATAAATGAACTAAAGGGTTCAAAACTTCTCAAAGGATTCAGAGGAAGTGAACCAATTGACCTTAACATGGTTGCAAAAATGTTAGTTGATATCGGTAAATTGGGCGTAGATAATGCTGATTACATTAACAGCATTGACTTTAACCCTGTGGTAGTATATCCCAAATCACACTTTGTAGTTGATGCAAAAATTATCCTCAACAAAGAATTAAAGAAAAACTCAATCTCAAAAGCAAAACCAAACAAAGAAAATATGGAGACATTTTTTACTCCAAAATCAGTGGCATTGGTTGGTGCCTCATCAAGTAAGGGTAAGATTGGTAACTCTATCCTAGACAGTTTGGTAAATTATGATTTCAAAGGAAAAGTTTACCCCATTAATCCAAAAGCTGACAAAATTTTCGGACAAAAATGCTATCCTTCGGTTTCCGCAATTCCAGGAAAAGTTGACCTTGTTGTTATCTCAGTTGATTTGTCTATGACTCCCCCAGTCTTAGAAGATTGTGCAAAAAAAGGGGTGCATAGTGTTGTGATTGTATCTGGTGGAGGAAAAGAACTTGGTGGAGAAAGAGCAGCATATGAAGCCGAAGTAGCGAGATTATCTAAAAAACACAAAATCAGAATTATTGGTCCTAACTGTATTGGGATGTTTAATGCGGCTAATCGCCTTGACTGCGCATTCCAGGGTCAAGAACGAATGGTTCGTTCAAAATTAGGCCCTGTTTGCTTTTTCTCACAAAGTGGAACCATGGGAATTAGCATGTTAGAAAGTGCTGATGTATTTGGATTGTCTAAGATGATTAGTTTTGGAAATCGGTCTGATGTTGATGAAGCAGACATGATATGGTATGCTGCAAATGATCCTCAAACTAAAGTAATTGGATTATACGTTGAAGGATTTGGAGATGGAAGAAAATTCATCAACACCGCAAAACGTGTAATGAAAGAAACTAAGAAACCGATAGTAATTTGGAAGAGCGGAAGAACTTCCTTGGGCGCAAAACAAGCCGCATCACATACAGGCTCACTTGGAGGCTCAAATGCAATTATTATGGGTGCATTCAAACAAGCAGGAATTATTTCAGTTGATAGTTATCAACAACTAGTTGGGGTTTTCAAGGCATTGGCATGGCAACCCGCTGCAAAGGGAAATAAAGTTGCAATGACCAGTAATGGTGCCGGTCCAATGATTGGTGGCATGGATCAATTAGAACGATTTGGCCTTACTATAGGAAAATTATCGCCCGAACGTATCAAAAAAATGAAAGCTCACTTTCCACCAGCAGTTCCTATTCACAGTGGTAATCCTGCAGATGTGGGCGGAGGTGCAACTGCAGAAGATTATAGATTTGTTATTCAACAATTCATGGATGAAAAAAATATTGATATTGCAATGCCCTGGTTTGTCTTCCAAGATGATCCACTTGAAGAAACAATCGTTGATCATCTTGCCGCATTCCAAAAGAAAAGAAAAAAGCCATTACTAGTTGGATGTAATGGCGGGCCATATACTGAAAAAATGGTAAAATTAATTGAGAAACACCAAATCCCAGTTTACCAAGACCTTCGAACTTGGGTAGAAGCTGCAGGTGCCTTAGTCCAACTGGGAAAAATACAAGGAAAATAGAGAACATTTAATTTTCGCCTTACTTGGCTCATAACTATGTCTCTAGTTACCACATCTACTTCTGATGGCATTTGCACAGTCAAGATAAACAGACCTGACAAACTAAATGCCATGAATACCGATGTTGCAAAAGAGATCATCCAGACTTTTGAGAAACTAAACCATGATGATTCTGTAAAGGTAATCATTCTAACTGGTGAAGGTGAAAAAGCATTCTCTGCTGGGGCTGACATTGAGTACATGTCAAAAATCTCAGCTGATGAATCAGTAGAGTATGCAAAAACAGGACAACTAGTTACTCAAACTGTAGAGTTAGTAAAACAACCAACTATTGCAGCCATAAACGGATTTGCTCTTGGTGGTGGATGTGAACTTGCAATGTCATGTGATATAAGAATTGCAGCAGATACAGCAAAACTTGGTCAACCAGAAGTTACAATCGGTATTCCTCCTGGATGGGGAGGAACACAAAGGTTGATGAGAATTGTGGGAATAGCAAAGGCAAAGGAGCTTGTCTATACTGGCAAGATGATAAAAGCAGATGAAGCAAAAGAGATTGGCTTGGTAAATCAAGTAGTCCCACTTGCATCCTTAAAAGAAGAAGCATTAAAGATGGCGCAACAAATTGCTACAAACTCTACCATGGGTGTTCAGATGTCAAAAGTTGCAATCAACAAAGGACGAAATGCAGATCTTGATACAGGTCTTGCAGTTGAGCTTCTTGCATGGAGGAATTGCTTTACACATCCTGACAGGGAAGAACGAATGACAGCTTTTGTCAACAAATCTAAAAAATAAGCTAATCCCAATTTCCTTCTTATTTTCATTTTAATTCTAAATTTTCACTTTTAAAATTTTTAAAATTTCTTTCATTAAGCACATTAGATAATACAACCCTTCAAGATATTGAAATATTAAAAAAAATATTGTAACTCCAGCAAAATTTCTTGTCTTTTTAAACAGACTTGATTAATCCTTCCCTGATTATTTGACAGTGTTTGGCTGTTTTTTAGGAACATCAATTAATATCTGACTAGAAAATTATTATGATGAGGCCCATGGGCATAACTAGGGAAAATCAACAAAAAAAAGAAGTGACACGAAGTATTACCTATCGATTACCAGAAAAGCTGATTAGCGAACTTGACAGCGAGGCAAGGCAAAGAAAAATTTCACAAAATGTTTTAGTTAAACAAATCTTGGAAAGGTACATTCAGTGGGATAGATACTCTGAAAAGATTGGAATGATCCCTGTTCCAAAAGAAATTGTTGAAACTTTAGGAGAGGATTTGGATGGAAGGGACATAGATGAGATAATAAACGTCATTTTCCCAATGATCAAAAACAATGTCATGTTCATTAAAGGTGGATATGATTTGGAACGATGCATTGAAACTTTAGAGGATTACATGAGAGCCTCTGGTATGAAATCTGATCACAGAGTAGATGGGAATTTACATACTTTTATCATTCAACATGATCTTGGTATGAAATGGTCTGTGTTTACCGAACAACTTCTTACCCAATTATTTCGTTATTTTGCTACGGACAAAGACCTAAAATTCCAAACTACGGATTCTACTGTAATCTTAAAAATTGCATTAGGATCTGAATTTGATGAACATCATTATCAAAGCTGAGATTCAATTTAGTCATTGAAATATTTCTGACCAATACCTTATCTATGAACTCCCCACCTGCAATTCAGCTTTGGTTAAAGGAAATAATGGACGATTCAGTTTTATCTGTAAACTCTTCAGTCCCAGCTTTTGAAGCTGCAAAACTTATGGAAAATTCCAGATTAGGGGCCATTGTAGTTTTAGAGAATCAAAGTCCAGCAGGAATTGTAACAAACAAAGATCTTACAATGAAGATAATTGCTCACTCTTATCCAGCTGACACTCCATTGAGAAGAATAATGTCTGCTCCCTTGATTTCCATTACACCACAAACCAATCTAAAAACAGCAGCTGAATTGATGTCCTCACGAAAAATCCGTAAACTCCCTATAATTGAGGGTGATGAGGTAATTGGAATGGTTGTTGCCTCAGAAATTGCGATGGTAGAAAATCCCTAAATCTAAATTTTTGAAAATTTTTAATAAAAAAGACAATAATTTCCTAGTTTACGAGTGTGTCTAGTGGGAAAAGCTTATTATAATTTGAGCCGACTTTTTGAAATATTATGGCATCTGAACAAACACAGAAGATGATAACTGTAACACCAAAAGCAGCCGAGAAAATCGTTGAGTTTATGAAGGAAGAGGCCGAAAAGCCCGAATATCTTAGAGTATATGTTCAAGGAGGAGGTTGCTCTGGACTATCTTATGGGATGGGCTTTGAAAAAGCACCCGAAGAAGATGATATTGTTCTTGAAGAAAACGGAGTAAAATTACTCGTAGATAGCTACAGTGTAGATCATCTCAAAGGTGCAAACGTAGACTATATTGAAAGCCTAATGGGCTCTGGATTTAAAATCAACAATCCAAATGTAACTAAATCCTGTTCGTGTGGTCACTCCTTTAGCACTGAATAAATCGCTATTTATTTTTCATTTTTTAATTCACCTAATTTACATAAAATGATCTTTACTGAAATGGAAATTTCCTGAAAATTTCGCATAAATTCTTGCGATACCCTCATATATCGAGGAACGAAAACATTCCCATGATAATTAAGGAGATGAAAAATTTATGCCTCAATCAGGAATTGTCAAATATCACGTTAAACTTTCCTATGAAGTTGATGGGCTCGTTGAAAGAGCAGACATAATCGGTGCAATCTTTGGCCAAACAGAGGGTCTGTTAGGTCCAGAGATGAACCTGAATGAACTGCAACGAGTTTCTAAAGTTGGACGTATTGAAGTAGATGCAAAATCTACTGCCAACACCACAAGTGGAAGTGCTCTAATTCCAATGAGTACTGATATTGACACGTGCGCCTTAATTGCAGCAGGAATTGAAAGCATAGATAAGGTCGGACCATTTGATTGTAGTTTCAAATTGGTATCTATCGATGATGTTAGGGCGGCAAAAAAAGACGATATTGTAAGACGTGCAAAAGAAATCAAACAACGTTGGGCAACAAAAACAGTTAGCGAAGGAGAAGGAATGCTTCGAGATGTACATGAAGGAGATTCTAGAAAACTATCCACGTATGGTCCATCAAAACTTACTTGTAGTTCAGGAGTCTATGATTCACCTTGGGTTATTCTCGTGGAAGGAAGGGCCGATGTGATTAATCTGCTTAGAGCCGGTTATGATAATGCAATTGCAATAGAAGGGGCAAAAATTGATGAGTCCATCAAGGAACTTTGTAACTCCAAAGATAAAGTTGTAGCATTTCTTGACGGAGACCGAGCTGGCGGGTTTATTCTCAAGGAACTAAAATCCGTAGTTAATCTTGATTACGAATTGCAAGCTGATACGGGTGTTGAGGTTGAAGAATTAACTCCATCACGTATTGATGAAATCCTAAAACCTATAAAAGATGAAATTCAAGGTGGAGGTCCACCAAAACCATCGCTACAAAACGAGGATGACAAGCCAATTGCAGAATTAGCTTCTAAAGTCTATCCGGACCTTAATGAAACTCTGGAAGCAGTTGCTTTGGATGGTGAACAAAAAGAAATCTTCAAGGTCCCAATAAGTGAACTAGTAAGCAAACTTTCAACCCAAACAGGAATCAAATATCTACTATTGGATGGAATAATAACTCAAAGACTCCTAGAAGGTGCCAGAAACGCTGGAATTGAATGTGTTATTGGTCATAGAGTTGCCAAGCTCTCAAACTCTGACGGATTAATTCTTAAAACATTCGGTGAATTAGGCGTCTCATAGGGTTTTTTATGACTGAACTAAAAATTCAGCATATTCTAACCCTCACCCATCTTTTAACAAAAGGGGCAAAACTCAACTTTATCACTATAACTACATCTTCGCTTGGAAAAGAGATAAAAAAATCCCAACAGTCCGCGTCCAAACATCTTCTTGATCTTGAAGAGACTGGGTTCATTGAGAGAATTATTAGCGGAAGAAAATTATCCGTAAAAATTACTCCAAGGGGGTATTCCGAACTGGTAAAACTATCTAATGCTTTACAAAAGAGTCTGCAATCAGCTCCCTCTGAAGTTTTGTTAAAGGGAACCTTGGTCACTGGGATGGGTGAAGGAGCATATTACATGTCCCTCAAAGGGTACACTAAACAATTCAAATCCAAAATTGGTTATATTCCATTTCCAGGAACTCTAAACATAAAGCTAGGAAAAAAAGAATATACCGAAGCAGTAAGGCAATTTGAAGGAATGGAAGGAATCCGCATTGATGGGTATTCCGATGGAAAAAGAACCTATGGGTGGGTAAAGTGTTTTAATGCAAAACTCAACTCTAGTTTCGACTGCCAGTTAATCAGGTTGGAAAGAACCCATCATGATAAATCAACAATTGAGCTTATCTCAAAAACAAATATCCGAAAAAGTGCAAAACTTTCAGACGGTTCTAAGGTCACTATAACAATCCCAATCAACGGAAAATAGTCTATATATCGTGAATATTTTCTCCATATTTTTTTTCAATTATGGAGCTGGAGACTTCGGGAATTGGTGATTGAAGTCTTGCGACTTGAACATCCAATTTTATCTTTCTACATCCCTCTGTTATGAATTTCTCTTGGTGTACTTGGTCATACCCCAAGGCAATAATTTGTGGTTTTATAATGTCTACAGTTTTGAAGATATCTCCTTCGTGTCCAACCACACTAAGATCTACTACCGATAACGAGTCTACTAACATTTTTCTCTGTTCTTGGTCGTGTAGAGGTCGTCTCTTTTTCATTTTGTCTGCTGTGTTATCTGTAGCAATAACAACAATTAGAACATCTCCAAGAATTTTTGCAGCTTTTAGAGTATGTATGTGGCCTGGGTGAATAATATCAAAAACTCCCCCAGCTAAGACGACTTTGAGTGAACTTCGTCCGAACTCAGTTAGTGTTTTTCTATCTTCTTTGACAAGGTTATTTTTTATACATTCATCTATTTTAGAATCAATTAATTCTTGAGTAATTCCTCCTTTTTCCTTGATAATTTCAAAAGGGTCTTTACCACTAATTGATGAGATATACATTGCGGATACAATTAGCTTCTCTAAAGGTTTCAACCTTATCTCCTATAATTTTCCCATTCTTTAATTCATCGATATTCACATCTTGGGTTCCATACCCTTTGCTATTCTCAAAGCATCCACCAAACCGTCAGCATATCCGATGCTAAGAATAGCGACTTCGTCTTGTCCATCTTCTAAGAATTTCTCAGCATCTTGAATATAGAGCTCTGCATTGTCTAGAATATTACAAAATTCTTTTTGGTCTTTGTAGAGTGGTTCTATTTCTTTAAGAGCTTCCCGAACCATTGGAACATACTTTTTCATCATTTGTATAGAAATCTTTTTTGTTTTTTCATAATTATCAAAAGGTTCATCAATGCATTTTCCTAAAATTTTGAGCGCATCTGATTCTGTAAAATGCAATCTTCCTGGTATAATGAGTGTATGTGGTGGTTTGCCAAAATCTTGCTTTTTTAAATTTGAAATTTTTCCGGAAATAATTGATTGGTCTATGAATCCTATCCTTGATGCGACAAGTGCATAGGTATTTGGACTAATGACATTTCGTTTTTGACCCTTTTCTGTTTCCAACAATCTATCAAGTGCAACTTTGGGATCCAAGAAAAAATCTTTATCTTGATTGTATTCTAAGAGTAACACTGTGTGGTTACCTTCAATAATATTTTTGTAAATTACATAGTATGGAGTTGTCAATGATTGCATTTCACTCATTATTGTTGCAACTCTTCCTAATTTGTAAAAATGAAGTCCACATTCTCCAATCATTGAGGTTATTGAAGACGATGCATGAATGGAATAAGTTTTAATTTTTTCTTGAATCGCTCTTGTTCTCAATTCAATGTGGGTTGTGGCAATGTAAGGGTCTCCATAGGATAACAGAACAACCTTTTTTCTTTTTGCATCTTTTAAAATCTCATTACCGTCTTCAACCTGCCATCTTTTTACGGGTTTGAAATTTCCTTTTGTCATTTTTTTTATTTTTGTTAAATCCGATTTTCCAATGGGGCTTGTGAATTGCTCAAGATATACAGTATCAGCCTTTCCTAACAATTCTTGAGCTTCAAGTGGTATTGACTTAACACCTGAAATTCCTAGCCCAACAAACCATAGCATTACTGAATCTTTATCCTTCTATCGTGAAGTCGTTTGAGGTGGGAAAGGGTTTTTTTCAAAATTTCTATCCCTCTGAGATACTCATCAATTGAAACTTTTTCATCAATTGTGTGAGCCTCATGTGGGTCCCCGGGACCATAAGTTACCACTGGAATATCCCATTGATTTCCGATTACATTCATGTCCCCCGTCCCAGTTTTTCTAATTAATGTGGGTCTTGCATGTTCAACTTCCATAACTCCAAGGGTAAATGCCCTCACAAGAGGTGAGTTATGTGGAGCTTCAAAAGGTTCAGTCTCATCAAGTATCGAATAAAATGCCTCAACACCCTGCCGCTTGGAAATTTCCTTAACAAGTGTTGCAATATCCTGCTCTACTGCTTTGCAAGTCTTGTCTACTGGTATTCTAATATCCATCACCGCTTCACATTCTTTTGGAGTAACGTTGTGACTTGTTCCTCCCTTAATCTCAGTTAATGTTGCAGTCAATAACATCCCTTTACTTTTTTGGTTTTGGCCTGATTCTAACCCTTTCTTTAATTCGGATGTAAAAATCATTGATTCTTCTATTGCATTTTTTGATAACCAAGGGGCACTTGCATGAGCACTATCTTCAACAGTTACTTTGAGGTTTATTGCAAGTCGTCCTTTGTAGGCAATTGTTACTTGTTTTATTCCACTTGGTTCTCCAAAAATAGCATAATCAATATCCATCTCTTTTTTTACAAGGTTCTTGATTCCAGTGGCATTTCCCTCCTCATCAACTGCGCCAACAAAAATTATTGTACCATTATTGTTTTGAATCGCAGCTGCTGCAAAAAGCATAGCCATTAAAGGTGCCTTCGCATCAGATGCACCTCTACCATAAAGAGAATCTCCTTCTCTTCTCACCTTTACTTTTCCAGGAACGACATCCATATGACCACATAGAAGAATTTTTGGGGAACCAGTTCCTTTTTTTGCTATCATGTTTCCCACTTCATCGATATGAATGTCTTCAAAACCCAAATCATCACACTTATCTGCTAAAAATTCTGCCAAAGCTCTCTCATTAAGAGAAGGAGTGTACAAACGCAATGCCTTTTCTAGCATTTTTACCGCAAATCTTGGGGTTACTGTAAAGTTGGTGTCCAATTTTTACTTGCCAGATTGCATTGCGTAATCAAGCATTAATGAAGGTATGTCAACTCCACAAACTCGTACAGTGTTCTTGTATTCAGTGGTATTATTCACTTCATGAACTACAAGTCCTTTTTCATCGCTTTCCATCAGGTCTACTCCTACGATCTGTCCTTGGACTGCATTTTTTGCTTTTATGCACATCTCTTCCATCTCTGAAGTGACCTCACATGGAGTGGCGGTACCTCCAAGAGCCATGTTCGTCTTCCAGTTTCCGCTTCCAGAGGTTCTATAAATTGCTGCAACAATCTTATCTCCAACCATGATGGCTCGGATGTCTCTAGGTGGCCTTTTGACAAATTCCTCTAGATAATGAACCTGATAAATTGGATACATTTTCTCTCTACTTTCAATGATTCCATCGGCAGAGTCTTTGTCATTTAATTTTGAAATTAAACGACCCCAACTTCCGACAGTTGGTTTGATGACCTTGGGGTATCCTTGTAATTCAAGTGCTTCCATAGCTGATTCTTTGGAAAATGCAACTGTGGCATCAGGTGTTGGAACTCCTACTTTTTTGAGTAACATGTGGGTGAATAATTTATTTCCCGCTAGGATTCCTGTGTTAAGACAATTAATTACATTAACTCCCAAACCTTCAAGAGCTGCTGTAGAGTGTAGATTTCTGTAATAACTTACACATCTCTGAATTACTGTTCCATACTCTTCTGGTTTTTTTTCTAGATCTAAAAATAATTTTTTACAATCAACCATCTGTATATTGATGTCCTTTTTTTTGCCAGCTTCTAGTAGAGCTTTTTCTTCCCATCGGATGGTGTCGTAAAGAATCGTTACGTCAGGACTCACTGTCCCCAATCCTCGCCAACCGTTTGGGCCGGCTTTAGATCGAAACCATCTGTTCCTTTTGCTAATTCAAAACTTGCACCGCACTCCGGACACGTTACGATTTCTCCCTCTAAAGCATCGCTTGGTATGGAGATATCTGCATCACATTCGTCACATTTTGCCATTATTTTTCCTCGGATTTGTCTCCTTTGTCGTCATTAATTATCTTTTTTTCAAGTCTTTCCTCTAAAGGTATTTCAAGCAAATCACCCATTCTCAAATTTTTCAAGCCCGCAGCTACGGCCTTTGCAGATTCATTATCTTGCTCTAACCCCAAAATTGACATTAGATAGGAAGCTCCAGTCTTTCCGGCCAATTCCCCGAAGACTATTCTTCTACGATTTCCAACCGTTCTAGGAGGAATTGGCTCATAGGCAGCTGGATTCCTAAGAATTGCTGCAAGATGAGTTCCTGCCTTGTGTTTATATGCTGAAGAGCCTACGATTGGCTTTGAATCGTATGGTTTTATGGAGGTGTATTCTTCAATTAATCTTGAGAGGTCTTGAAGCATGTCTAATCTAAAGTCATTTGGAGATTTGTAAAGATATGTTAGAGCCACTGAAACCTCTGCAAGAGACGGTATTCCAGTTCTTTCCCCGATTCCATCAATTGTAGTATGAATTTGGTCTACTCCAGCATCACATGCTGCAAATGCATTTGCAAGTGCAAATCCTATATCATTATGAACATGGGCATCAAGTGGTGTGTCTACAACTTCTTTTACTTTTTTAACAAAATTATACATTCCAATTGGTCGGAGAATTCCTACCGTGTCTGGAAGACTAATTCTGTCTACTCCTGCATCCTCAATTGCTCTGCACATTTTTAATAGAAATTCAGGTTCAGCCCTGCTACCATCTTCGACAGTAAATCTAATCTTTAATCCATGAGATTTTGCATATTCTACTGTTTGAACAGCTCTTTCCATTGCTTGCTCTCTTGTGATTCTTAATTTGTCTTTTAGATGAACATCAGAAATTCCAAGGTATGCTGCACACCATTTTGCATCACAACTTAATGACACATCAATATCTTCTTTGAGTGCACGTCCATGAGATACAATATCTGCTTTTAATCCTTGTTTTATTATTGTCTTGACTGCAATTTTGTGGTCTGGTGAAACAACAGGAGAAATTTCAATTTGATCAACTCCAAAATAATCTAACATCCATGCGATTTGAATTCGTTGTTTGTTTGTAAATGATACTCCTGGATGTTGTTCTCCTTCTCTTAGGGTACTATCTAACACATGAATTTTTTTAGGGTTTTTATCATATGCGTTATACAAATCAGCATAGTAATTCGGATACTTCATTACAGAAATCGCTGGTATTAATTGAGCATATAAACATATTCGTACTAGATTCGTTGAAAAATGAAAAAGAGGATCCTAATTTAGCAAGAATTCGAAAAACTACACCGAAAGTCGCTTTAGGCGACCTTTCTGAGAATTATTACTGTATTTGTATCAATTACACCTGGAATCTTCCGTAATGCATCAATGCTGTTGTTGATTTCTGAAATGTTTGAGGCACTAATTATTGTCGTAATGTCATATTGACCTGTTATCTCATAAACAGTTTTGACACCTTCAAGTTTGGCAAGCTTTAATGAAACTTTTGAAGTATCTGTGGCAGAGTCCACTGAAACAAGAACAATTGCGCTGGTGACGTTTTCTTCACCCAGTTCTAAAGTAAATTTTTTAATTGCACCACTATCTAGGAGATTTTTAACCCTTCTTCGAACCGCAGATTCGGATAACTTGAGCTTTTTACCAATATCTACGAAGGACTCTCTGGAATTTTCTCTAAGAAACTCTATAATTTTTTCATCTACTTTATCCTTTAACATTACGTTTTGTCTCCTCTTCTGTTAATACAGAATCTAGGGTTTGTAAAACTTTTGTTATGTCTTCTTCATTTATTACTAAGGGGGGAAGAATTCTTAGTATGTTTCTTCCAGAGTAAAGCATCAAAATTCCTTTTTCAATCAAATTCATTAAAACTTCACGAACTTCAAATTTGAGTTCTACACCTATCATCAACCCTTTTCCTCTAACTTCTCTAATGATTGGATGGTTTTCTTTTAATTTTTCCAAGCCTTCAAAAAATATTTTTCCCATTTTTTCAGCATTCTCGACAAGTCCATCCTCGGTAAGAGCTTTGAGGGCAGCAATTCCTGCAGCACATGATAATGGATTTCCACCAAATGTAGATGAATGTTCACCTTTGCTAATGGCAGCTAAAATGTCAGGTCTGACTAAAGTGGCACCCATTGGAACTCCCCCCGCAATTCCTTTTGCAAGGCATAAAATATCTGGTGCAGTATCCCAATGATCACAAGCCCATAATCGTCCTGTTCTTCCTAACCCCGCCTGGATTTCGTCAAAAATTAAAATGATTCCTTTCTCATCGCAAAGTTTTCGGACGTCTTGTAAAAATCCATCAGGAGCAACGTTAATTCCACTTTCTCCTTGAATTGGCTCCAAAATTACAAAGGCAGTATCATTATCAATAACTGATCGAAGAGATTCAATATCTCCATAAGATGCAAAAGAAACCTTTTCCACTAATGGCTCAAATGCCTTTTTGTATTTTGGATTAAATGTTAAGGATAAAGCTCCAAATGATTTTCCATGATAGGATCCCTTCATGGCAACCATTCCTTTTTTGCCTGTGAACTTTCGTGCAAATTTTATTGCGGCTTCAATTGCTTCTGCTCCGCTATTGTTTAGATGAACTTGTGATAGATTTTTTGGGGCCAACCCAATAAGTGTTTTAAGAAATTCTTCTCTTGTTTTATTGTAAAGGGAACTGTGTACTGTTATTATTTTATCTAATTGTTCTTTGATTGCTTTGTTAACTCGTTCATTTTGATGTCCAACAAGTGCAACCCCATAACCTCCCATACAATCAATGTATTCTTTCCCACTAATGTCCCAAACATGTGAGCCCTTTCCCTTCTCAACTGTAACTGGAAATCTTTGATACAGATTTCCCATAAATTGATCTTCACTCATGTTGTATCACCGTACAATTTTCATGAGAAATAGCTGAAGATATTGGATTTTCTTTTTGTCCATTTGCAATTAATGCTTCTTTTACTCCCATATCTAATGCCTCAGTTGATGCTAGGATTTTCTTCTCCATTCCGGGACCGATCTTTGGTCTGATCTCTTTTGCTTCTGTCAAGGTAAGTTTCGATACAAGTTTATCATCCATCAATAATCCATCAACATTTGTGATAAACAAAACCTTATCGGAACCTACTTTCCCTGCAACATAAGCTGCAGCTCTATCTCCATCAACATTAAGAAATTCCGACTCTTCGCTAATTGCTATAGGGGAAATTACAGGAGTAAACCCCTGGTCTAACAATACCTTGATTAATCCAGCATTAATTTCACGAATTTTTCCAGTATATCCTCCATCAATTGCCTGTTTTCGTCCTTTTTCGTTTACAATCAGAAGCTTCTTTTTTCGCTCTGCCTCTATAATCTTTCCATCAACTCCAGAAAGTCCAATTGCGTTGATTCCATTTTTTTGAAGCATCTGAACTATTGTCTTGTTTATTCTTCCTGCCATCACCATTGTGAAAATCTCAGCAGTCTCTTTGTCAGTGTATCTACTTTTAATTCCACTAGGTGAGGTAACAAACTTTGGTTCTTTTCCTAACTGTTCACAGACTTTTGTAACTTCTTTTCCTCCACCATGAACCAAAATTACTCCTTCTGTTTCTGAAACTTTTTTAATATCAGAAATTGTTGTTGGATGTAAATTATCTACTACACTTCCACCAATCTTAATTGTAATCATTTCTATACCGGCGTTAGTGGTGTGTATCTTAAGCCGTCCATTTCATCAAACCCACACATTACATTCATGTTTTGAACAGCCGAACCTGCAGCTCCTTTCATTAGGTTGTCCGAAGCTGACAATGCAATCAATCTATGATTGTCCTCGTCTAAATCAAATCCAATATCACAAAAGTTTGAACCCACCAAAAACTTTGGATCTGGGAATTTGTACAGTCCTTTTTTATCCCTGATTAATCTGACGAACCTTTCCTCACCATATGTTTGACGATATAGTTTCCATAATTCTTTTTCCTCAATCTCTTTTTTCATGAAAGT
>JAWWBZ010000017.1:0-16006 GCA_033720715.1 Nitrosopumilaceae archaeon
ATCTCTCTCCGGAAAATTTGTTCTTGAAATCGTTTATTGGTAAAATCATCACTTACTTTTGCAACAACTGCTTCTTTTGCAGCTTCTTGGTATTCTTCCTCTAGTGCTTTTTCCGCAGCATCCTTAGCAGCTTTTGATCTTGCTGCAGCAGCTAAAGCCTCGGCTTCTGCCAAAGCGGCTAATTCTGATGCAGTAACTCCAGTCTTTGTTTTTTTAGAAGTTTTTTCATGTACCTCTGAGGCCTTGTCTTCTGCGGTCTTTATCTCTGGTTCTGAAGTTTCAGGGGTCCCTTGAGTTTTTTCAGTTGCATCTGTAGTATCTCCTGGTTTCTCCTCAGACATCAAAAAAAAGAATAATTGAGTAGAATTTTAAGGTTTTAGAGGATTTTTAGATCTTTAATGAACCATATGGAAATTTCCTATATTTTATGACTTTAGATTTAGTAATGGAAGTTTCTTTTTAACGGATTTTAAATAAGAGTCATATGGATTTTTTTCTTCGCTACATTTTTTACAAATACATAATTGTGAAACATGTTCTAAATCACAATTTTCCTGAAATTCACAGCTTTTACATCCTGCAGGACCACCACATACTGAACAGTGCAATTCTTTAACCTCCGCACATTTTTCGTGTTTGACACCAAATCCTTTTGCCCACAACCCCATTTCATTAACTTCAATTTTTTCATTACAGACAATGCAAGTTCCAGGAAACTTCATTGGAATTCTTCTCCAGCTCATTTTATTAACTCCATTTCTTTCTCAATTATGTCTCCAAATGTTTCTTGTAAATCGAGATCTAGCTTTTTGTTTTTTATACAAAATAAAACATAGGGTAAACCTAATGTTGAAAATGAACTTATAGAAAGATGTAATTTTTGTGCAAAAATAGAAGAAAGTGATTTTATTTTTTTTCCATCCCAACGAATTCTGTTCAACAGTGGCCAAGACAAATTATATTGTGAATATCTAATTCGTTCGTCTTTTTGATAAAGTTCAATTAAAATTTCATTTAGATATCTTAGTAACCTCCAGTTTTGTCTTCTCATAATTTTTCCATATAAAATGTCAGCACGAGATATGATTTCTAAATACTTTGATAGAGTTTTGTTATCAAGACCACTTGAAAGAATACTTGAATAAAAGGCATCAATTTTTTGCCTAGGTTCAATTTGTAATGCATACAAAACAGCTCTTGCCTCCTCAATAGATTGTGCTTTAAAAAATGCGTTTATTCCATCTTCAATATTTATTGTTTCAAAAGATTTGTCTGTTTGAGGATTAAATCCAGTAACGAGGGATTGGGCAAGATTGATCATGGACCGAATATCACCTCCCGATTTGTCAATTACCTTAATCACAGCACCGGGGCTAAGTTTTGCATCTTCCTTTTTCAAGATATTTTCAAGGTAAACTCTAAGAAGTCTTGGAGGAATTGGTCTAAAAATAGTTGGTTTTACAACTTTTTTGATGCTTTTCATTTTATCGGAAGTATCACTATTTGCTGCCAAAATAATTGGGACAGTCGGTTCTTTCAAGATTTGAATTAATGCTTCAGCACCACCATAATCTCCCCTTCCATGAATGCCATCGACTTCGTCTACAAAAATCATTGGAGAGCCCAGAAGAGAGACATTACCTAATACTGGAGAAAGGATTTCATTAATTCTGGATTTACTCCTGACATCACTAGCATTTAGTCCAATCAAATCATAACCAAATTGTTTTGCACACAAATACGCAATTGTTGTTTTTCCTATACCAGGAGGACCAACTAGAAGCAAGGGTTTTGTCCCTTTTTTCCATTTTGCAAACCATTCAAATATTGCAGATCTTGATTCTTCATTTCCGACCATGTCAGAGATACTCTGAGGCCGATGTTTTTCAGACCACATCAATTACTATCACCTAGGAAGTTTAGTTTCAAACTCAGACCATTTGTTTGCTTTTTGTAGCTTGTTATACCAATATTGATTGTAATGTTCTACTGTCAAAAATAAAAATTCCAAAAATTCTGTGTGAGAAAAATTTTGAGGAAGTAATTCAATTGCTAATCTAGCTTCTGTAAGATACAAATTACTTTTTTCAAGTGTAATATCAAATCCTTTTTTGACATCTTGTGATAATAGTGAATAATACAAAGGCCAAGAAGGAATTTTTACAAATCCATTTTTTATCGAGTCTTCAATTTCATTTCCGCATCCCACTCCTTCAGCTGCTTTAGCCATACCTAGATAGAAAATTTCTCCCAATGGTCGTTGGGCTAATGCCATGTTTTTACCTGCAGTTCCCATTACCGATCTGTATTTTTTGTAAGACAAGTTCATTTCCTCTTCTGTGATTTGAGTGGGTTTTGATTTTAATTTCTCATCAAGATATTGCCCAATTCTAGCCTCTTTGAATCCTTCTTCAAATTCTTTGAGAACAATTTCACCCCCCTTTGAAATTTTTTCTCTAGCTAATTTCAAGATGTAAGGATTCATCAGTTTATAGTCATCAAGAAAATCCAAGTCTTCATCCTTGTCTACAATTCTATCCATCGGTTCACTTAGGTCAATTGCGAGAATATGTCCTTCAACCATATCTTGTTTGAGTTGAGAATCTTTATTTCCGCAATATTCAGCAGCGCCGTCAAATAACGCATTAAACACAGGAAAAGTCATTTTTACAAAATTTGAGTTTAGAATTCTTGCTACTCTATCACGAAGAACATCAATATCTTCAAGTTTAGATTTAATCGGACCAATTTCGGAGGATTGTAGTATTATTTCTGTTGAACCTACTTCATCAGCAAAAGCTTGTTGAGTTGAATTAGGAGAGGGATCAGATTTTATAGCTTCATGCAACCCTTTGGCAAACCTTTCAGCAAAGTTTGGAAATTCTTTTTCAGTGTCTTCTTTGTATTTGTTGAAAAGTTTGTAGCCCTTCTTTTTGAACAAAGCTTGTTTCATTATTTGTTTTCCGGGTTTTGTGCTCATCAAAGCTTCTTTACTAATTACGGATTGATCTTTACCGCTCACAACGGTCAGCTGCCATATTGTTATTTATGCTTTCAACAAAAAAATTTTCTTCACTTAAATTACCAGAAACAAGATCAAAAATATGGAAGTAATTGAAATTCTCCAAGAAGTTTCAAAACGAATCTATCAAAATGTTAAAGATTTAGCAGGTACAGAAGATGCCGCTGGAGACTTTGGCAGAGGAGCAGGAGGAGACATTTCACGCAATATAGACATTATCGCAGAAAAGACCGTTTTAGATTATCTAAAGGAAATTAAATTTGATTGTGTAGTTTTGGGAGAAGAGTGTGGCAGGGTAGAATTGTCATCAACCCCCAAGGGCTATGTTATCATGGATGCTATTGATGGTTCGGCAAACTCCGTTAGAGGTGTACCATTTTTTTGTAGTTCTCTTGCTTTTGCAACTGAAAATAGGCTCAGCTCGGTAACAGATGGTGTAATTACAGATTTATCCTCAGGTGAAATGTATTGGGCATCCAAAAACAAAGGTGCATTTTGGAATGGCGATAAAATTCAAGTTCATGATAAAGATCCAATTTACAAAATTGTTGGGATTAATACTTCAGGCGCAACGCCTGAATTAATGAAAAAACTTCATCCTATTTTTGAGCAGCATAATCATACCAGACACTTTGGTGCAAATGCTCTAGAAATGGCAATGTTTGCAAGAGGTTTGATGGATATTTTCATTGATTTGAGAAATAAAATTAGAATTCAAGATATTGCAGCTGGATATTTAATTGTGAAAGAAGCAGGAGGTCTTCTATTAAATGAGAAATTTGAGTCGTTGGACGCAGATCTTAGTTATCAAACACGTGTTTCTTTTATCGCAGCTGCAAATCAGAAAATTTTAGACGACATTTTTGCAGAAGTAAAATAATGGCGCCCTCGGCGGGATTTGAACACGCGTCTCAGCCGTGACAGGGCCGAATTCTAGACCGGGCTATACTACAAGGGCACAATTTTTTTTCAACAAAATCCTAGATTAAAAGTTTCTGTCAACGAAAAAAATTTTGTAAAAGACTAAATTATACACTCTAAGCAAATTTCTTTGTGGGTCTATGGCGCAGCCAGGTAGCGCACCGGACTTTTAATCCGGTTGTCGAGGGTCCGAATCCCTCTAGACCCGCATTTTTTCTTTGATTTGTAATCATTTTGATAAATTGATTCTAATTAAAAGTCAACGAAAGATTTGGAGATTAAGTAATTTTACGTATGAATTTCTGGGTTTTACAATGTTATTTTATTAATTCAGAAACTTTTTCTTCTAATTCTTCAAATGCAATAGAAATCTGATTCTCCTGATCTGATAGAATTGCTCTTTGTGTGTTTATTTTCTCAGTTCTTTCTTTTATCATTCTTTTTTGTTCTGCAAACCCGGAGGAACCTTGAGATACCCTGTCTTTAAGGGAAGAGGAAGTTGTTGTATATTTGATTATTTTCTCAACAATTTTGCTATCAACCTTTGTTCCTTCCACTGCTTTTTTGATTTCATTATTAGTTAATTGCTTCAAAGCTCTTTTGGAATTGTGTGCTTGTTGAACTAGGGAACCTGTAATTTTATGAGCAGTTCTAAAAGGAATGTCTTGTAATACTAGTTTTTCTGCAATGTCTAACGCAATAAGATAACTTGATTCTGTTGCTTTTTTCATCCTTTTTTCATTAACATGTAATGTCAAAAGCATAGATTTTAGAATCAATACAGCACTAATTGATATTTTTGAAGTTGACCAAATGGAGGATTTAATTTGTTGCAAATCTCTCCCATACCCAGTAGACAATCCCTTTACTGTGGAAAGTATTGCAGTAAGGTTTCCAATAATTTCAGCTGCTTTTCCTCGGGTCAATTCCAAGATGTCAGGATTCTTTTTTTGAGGCATTACACTTGAGGGGGATGTGAATTCATCAGATAGCTCTATGAAGGAGAATTCAGATGTGGACCACAACACAAAGTCTTCTGCAATTTTGCTAAGGTTAGTCATTAAAATTGCAACTGTTGCAACATATTCAGCGACAAAGTCTCGAGTACTAGTAGCATCAATGGAATTTTCTACAAGTCCAGAAAAACCCAGAATTTGAGCAGTCCTCATCCTGTTAATTGGAATACTTGTCCCTCCTACTGGACCAGAACCCAAAGGACTTTGATTTACACGTGAATATGTGTCCATTAGTCGTGAAAAATCACGAAATAATGCATCTGCATGTGCCAATAGATAGTGAGAGAATAATCCAGCTTGGGCTTGTTGTAAATGAGTGTAAAGAGGCATGATTGTTTTTTGATGATTGTTTGCCAAAGAAACAAGAGCTTCTATTGTATCAAGTACACAGTTTGCCAAAATATTAATGTCGTTTCTTATTTTCATTCGTATATCTAAAACAACCTGATCATTTCGAGACCTGGCAGTATGCATTTTTCCTCCACTTGCCATTCCAGCTTTTTTGATAACAAGAGATTCAATTAATTCATGGATGTCTTCTGCATCCTTTGAATAGTCAAGTTTTTCTTTTTTTAATGATTCTAATGCAGTCAGGATTTTTTTTGTATCATTTTTTGAAATAATTTTTTGTTCGTTAAGCATTATGACATGAGCTTGGCTTCCAAGAATATCAAATAAAGCAATTTCTACATCATCTTTAATGGATGAAACATAATCCAAAGTAATATCGCTAAGATCCTTTCCAAGTCTAGAACGATACATCACCTAAGGTTCTTGAATGGTTATATATAGCATCGACGCTTTTGCCTCCATGAGCCAAGATATCAAACAACTTCGAGTAAAGATTTTTGATGAGCTTTCAAAGATTGTAGATCCAGAAATTAACACAACAATTACAGATTTAGAATTGATTGACGAGGTAGATATTCAAAATAGCAATGTAAGAGTTGATTTACATTTGACTAGTCCATTTTGTCCAGCTGTTTTTGGATTCAAAATATGCCAAGATATTCATGACAATCTGTTAAAGGTAGATGGGATTGATGATGTTAAGGTAAATGTCTCAAACCACTTTATGGCAGAACAAATCAACAATCAAGTAAACAATAGCCCTAATCCAAAAAAATCAGGTTAGCTTCTAAATCCTAGCAAGTAACCTCTTAGAAATTGAATCCCCATAGCAGGGTCAACTCCTTTTGGACATACCTGGCTACAAGAACCAGCAAAGTGGCATCTCCATATTCCATGGGACTCATCGATTATTTTTAGCCTAGAGTCTTTTCCTTTGTCCCGGCTGTCAGCAACATAACGGTATGCTTGTGCTAAGGCTTGGGGGCCAATAAAGGAGGAATCCGTTGCCATGGTAGGGCATGCTGAATTACACAAACCACATTTAATACAATTTGCAAACTGAATGTATTGTTCAAGTTCCTCAGGGGATTGTATGAACTCTTTTTCATTAGAAGATATTTCAGAATCCTCACGCATTAGGTATGGTTGTATTTTGTGATGTGAGTCAAACAGTCGTTCAAATCTTACAGCCAAATCTCGAATAATTGGAAAGTTATTCATTGGTTCTACAGTAACAACATTAGAGTTTAATTCACTGATTTTTGTAAAGCACGCCAATCTTGGTTTTCCGTTAATTATCATTCCACATGATCCACACGTTGCTTGTCTGCAGGAGTATCTAACTGCTACAGAATGATCAAAATGTTTTTTGACTTCCAAGATTGCTTCTAAAACTGTTGTCCATTTTTGATATGGAACATTAAATTCCATGAATTTTTTTGCGGTATCGTGTGATGGATTAAATCTCGCAATGCGAAGTGTTATGGTTTTTCCAGAGGAAAGTGGTGTTGATACTTGTTCTTCTGCTATGCTTGGTGTTTGTGCCATCTATGCCATCCCCATATTCACCATTATTATTGTTCTTGAACCATAGGCGATTAATCCAACCATTGCTGCAACACAACCATAAGAAACTGCCTTTTCGTAAGCTCTTCCTTGCTTTAACTCTAGTAGAATAACACGTAGTCCATTAAACCCATGAACGGACAAAAGTATCAAAATTATTTCTAACATACCTGCATATGGCAAGAATTGATAATTTGCAATTACGTTTGCATATTCGAGTGATTCAGCAAATCCTTGAGTTACTCTCATCAATACATGAACTGCCACTAGAGCAACAGCAGCTAGAGCTGTTCCATAGTGAATTTTCATTATTACACTTTCTCTCATTTTATTCAGCTCCGTACATCACTGCAAGACCATACATCATGGCAATTGCTGCCAAAACTATTGCAGAGTAAATTCCAATTTTATGGCGGGCGTTTTGAGATGCTGGAAGATATGGATAATCAGGCCTTGCTGGTTTTCCTACTCCAACACCACCATGTCCAAGCATTACACGAATTCCATTTACCGTGTGAAATACGCACATTGCAATTACAATTGCCAAAACTGCATGTCCTTCATTTGTTTGAGTCAAAGCTAAGAATTCATTCCATCCAACCTCTCCTTTTAGAATTGAGCTAGTCTCATAGATGTGTCCAATGAAATACGCAAGTAGTCCCAAACCAGTTAATCTCATCAAGATGTAAGCAACGCGTTCAATTCCATAACGACCTGGGTTGATCATGCCACCAACGCCTGCTTTGTTCTCGTCTTTGTTTTCCAACTAGTATTTCCTCTCCACTGGTTGATATTTGGTTATTGTTACTGGATGTGTTTTCATAATCGGCTCATTTGGATCATAATACGCAAGCGTATGATGTAAAAATTTTGCATCGTCTCGTTTTGGATAGTCTGTTCGTGCATGGGACCCTCGTGATTCTTTTCTATTGATTGCACCTACAAGAACTATTTCGGCAACTCTAAACATTGAATCTAATTCCATTACATTGGTAAAATTAGTGTTGTATTCTTTTGCTTTATCATCAACATGTTTCCATGTCTGTTCTTTGAGCCTTCGTACCCTCTTTAGGCCTTCAACAAGATCGTTTTCATTTCTAAAAACATACGCCTTTTCATTTAATGTATCAGTAAGTTCTTGTCTTATTTCATAGGGATTGGCATCACCATTACCTCTGAAAATTCCGTCATAGATTCTTTTTTCCTCTAGTGAGACTAAATGATGAGGCCATTGGTTTTTGTTGGAGTGTTTA
The DNA here is from genome assembly GCA_033720715.1 of Nitrosopumilaceae archaeon. Classification (GTDB taxonomy): domain Archaea; phylum Thermoproteota; class Nitrososphaeria; order Nitrososphaerales; family Nitrosopumilaceae; genus Nitrosomaritimum. The sequence continues at coordinate 8,130 of JAWWBZ010000017.1, forward strand.
TCAATGTAATCAACTGCAAGGCTTCCTGTTATTTTTCCCCACACTATGCATTCTGAGGTTGAATTTGCACCTAGTCTGTTTGCACCATGAACACTATTACATGCAGCCTCACCAGCAGCCCAGACACCTTGCAATTCTGTAGCCCCATCTATGTTGGTGTGAATACCACCCATCATGTAGTGACATACTGGTCTAATATCCAGAATTTCATTGGCAGGATCAATTCCTGAAAATTTAATTGAAATCTCTCTAATACCGCCTAACTTTTCTTTAATTTTCTCATCCCCAATATGTCGTAAATCAAGCTTCATGCAATCTACACCGGTTTCGTGTTTGAAGCCGTTTCCTTCATTGATTTCAGTAATAATAGCTCGTGATACTATATCACGAGGAGCTAACTCCATTTTGCCTGCGGCATATTTTTTCATAAAACGTTCTCCTTTATTGTTTAGTAGGTATCCACCTTCTCCTCTTGCACCTTCTGTAATCAAAATTCCTGATGGTAAAATTCCTGTTGGATGAAATTGTACAAACTCCATGTCCTTAAGTGCCATCCCAGCTCTGTATGCCATGTCCAATCCATCAGGTGTTGATGATAATGCGTATGTTGAAAAACTATACAATCTTCCTGCACCACCAGTAGCAATTATCAAGGCTTTGCCTTTGATTTGGTAAAAGTTTCCTGATGACATTTCAATAGCAGTTATTCCCATGAATTGTTTTCCGTCATGAACAATTGATGTTGCAAACCATTCGTTAAGGTATTCAATATTTTCAAATTTTTGACAGGTATCGTAGAGAGTTTGCATCTCAAAAAAGCCGACTTTGTCAGATGCATAAGTTGCCCTTGGGAAGCTGTAACCTCCAAAGTTTCTCTGATCAATTCTTCCGTCATTTCGTCTGGACCAAGGCATTCCCCAGTGTTCTAGCTGGCGAACTTGTTTTGGCATCTCTTCACAAAGGACTTTGGCCACATCTTGATCCGCAAGAAAATCGCTCCCCTTTACAGTATCATATATGTGAGATTCTATGGTGTCCCCTTCATCCTCAAAAAGTACTGCTGCAGTACCTCCTTCTGCAGATACAGAGTGAGAACGCATGACTTGAACCTTGGAGACAATTCCGATTTTGATTTTAGAGTTTTTTTTGGCTGCCTCGATTGCTGCCCTAAGGCCTGCTAAACCAGATCCGCAGATTATTAGATCGAACTCTATCGTCTCAACCATTTAGTCTGAGTACTTTGGAGGCGAGTTAAATATGTAATAATGAAACCTAGGCAGAATAATTAATATAAATCGCTAGTGATATCACTAGTGATGATATCACAATGGTTCCAAAGGGTTGGTAGTTCAGTACCAAGAGGATTTTCCCGGTATTTCATTTTGGAGTTATTAAAAGAAAAAAATCGAACAGGAAAAGAGATAATCGATTATGCAATTGAGCAAAGCAACGGGATTTGGAAGCCATCCCCAGGTTTGATCTATCCGCTATTAGGAAGGCTGCTGGATGAAGGTCTGATAGAAGAAACCAAAGATGGAAAGTATCAATTAACCAAAAAAGGATCTGAGACTGCTTCTGATGTTGACAAAATTAATGATATTGTAAAAACACAGTTGGACGTCTTGTTTAGGTTAGGTAATGTAGGAAGGTTTGTTGCCATGGATTTGCTTGAAAAGATCTTTAGTATGGGTTCAATTCTTAGCTCAAATATCTCCAACATGACTGAAGAGGAGACGGGAAAATACAAGGACTTTCTTGAAAAAGAACTAAAGAAAATAAAAGAACAAGAAACAAAAAAGAAACCAAAGCGAATAAGGATAGAATAAAAAACCCTCCAGTAATTGGACTTAAATTTTCATGGTAAAAATTAAATTTTCAGATTTTATTTTGTTAATTCTTGGAAATGATTCAACTCAAATAATTCTAAATAAAAATAAATTTTCAAAAGGTTTTTCTTTGAATAGGGTTATTTTGTTAAATATTTTTTGGAAAACTTGAACCACATAATCCGCAAACCAAACTATTGTCTTCTTCTGTTAAGGGAATCGTTAACCCTTCTTTTTGGCAGTTAGAACATCGAGTATAGCCTTTTGAGGCAGTTATCTTTGTTATATTCTTAAAATTTTTTTCATCCATCGTTGGTTTCAAAAAAAATTATTTATTTTCAGTATTTATACAAAACCAAGCAATCCCAGAATCGGGAACAAAAATTTAAAAAAAGATTTTTCATATTGAACAAACTAAATGTTTTTACAAATTTTTGTAGGGCCATTTTATTTCAAGGAAATGGAATTTCTTCTAAATTAAAATAAAATTTGTGAAATTTGGAATCAAAAAGAACATCTAAAGGTCTAATTCATAAATAACTGATAATCAAGCAATTCTTATGGTAAATCTCAAAAGTATGCTAAAATCGAAAAAACCAATCGTTATTCCAGGAGTATATGATGCAATTGGAGCAAAAATTGCAGAAAAGGTTGGTTTTGAGGCTATGTTTCAAACAGGTTACGGGACATCAGCTACCTTGTTTGGAATGCCAGATTATGGATTTATTGGAGCAACAGAAACAGTGGACAATGCCAGAAGAATTTGCAGGGCAGTGTCTGTCCCAGTGATTGTTGATTCAGATACTGGATATGGTAATGCACTTAGTGTTTGGAAATTAGTTCAAGAGTTAGAATCAGCCGGAGCTTCAGGGATTTTTCTTGAGGATCAACGATGGCCAAAAAGATGTGGTCACATGCAAGGAAAAGAAGTAATATCCCAAGAAGAATATACTGAAAAACTTGGTGCAGCAATTGATGCAAGACAAAGTAAAGACTTCATAATTGTTGCAAGAACCGATGCAAGAGCAACAGAAGGGCTAGACAATGCAATTGAGAGAGGTCTTCAAAACAAAAAGACCGGAGCTGACGCTGTTTTTATTGAAGCGCCAAGGACAATTGATGAGATGAAAAAGATTGGAAAATCGATAAAGGCACCACTTGTTGCAAACATGATTGAGGGGGGAGCAACACCTCTAAGTTCCGTTGATAGTTTGCATAAAATGGGGTTCAACATAATCTTGTATCCTTTGTCCGTGTTATTTGCAAATACATTTGCTACGATGAACATACTAAAGGAGCTAAAAACACACGGAACTACGGCAAAATTTAAGAACAAAGTCGTAAACTTTGACCAGTTCAATGACCTAGTAGAGCTTTCAAAGTTTAGAAAGCTAGAGAAAAAGTACGGGTTTTCAAAAAGAGAATAAAAATAAAAATTTCAAGTAAAGCTGAATTAAGATTCGTTTTTCTTTACTTCAATTTCTATTGTTGAAACATTTCTGGTTCTACCGTCTTGTGACTCTAAAGATTCTGAGCCAATTTTAATATCACCGATAGAATACCCGGCGTTTTCTGTTTTGCGTGCAATTATTTGAGCTACGTCTACGGCACGTCCAATGCTTAGACCTCTAGCTTTGATGTTCACGGCAGGTAAGTTTGCCAATTGAATTAAGGCAGATGTAACATATGCCATCAATGGTTTCTTACCAATGAATATTGTGTCTCTTGTTTCGGTTGACATGCGGGATTTGGTATTTAAGGATAATTTAAAGCTAGAAGGAGAATTTTGGTCAGGCCAAAAAAAATATGCAAAAAATTGGAACTAATATTACCTTGTGAGAGTTAATACAATATCAAATTGGACAAGATAATTGAAATCTTAGAGTCAGGGTCGAGTCAAGAAAAGATCAAAGTTTTGGAAAATCTATCAGATACTGATGATTATGAAGTTATTCAAAAAATGATTGACTGTTTGGACGATGATGATATTAAAGTTAGAGGAGAAGCTTTTAGCTCTCTTATACTAAACAAAAATAAAATTACAAATTATCTAATTGAGAGGTTAGATGACTCTCAAAAAAATATTCGTGGGTTTGGTTCTTTGGTTCTAGCTAACAGAGGTGACACTAGTGCAATTCCCGCAATAATGAAACTTACAAGGGATGATAGGTCGATGGTAAGATCATGTGCATTAGGAGCTTTGGGTCACCTAAAAGCAAAGCAAGCAAAAGATACAGTTCACAATTGTATTTTAGATGAAAACTTGGAAGTTAGAAAAAGTGCACTACAAGCAATGATTGCACTTGAAGAAAAAATTTCTGAAAATGAGATTAATGAAATTTCAAAACAAAAAGATGCAGAAGTTGACCAACTGATTATTAAATTGAAAAATGGTGGACCGGAAGGGATTTGAACCCTCGATCCGATGCATGCCATGCACCTATCCTACCGGACTAGACGACCGGCCCACATGTCAGTTTCCTGACCGAATAACGTTTTTCAAATTGGTTATTAACGTTTAGCTGTTAAAATGAAATTTCATTATGGAATCAGCATAAGATATTTAACCACACATTTCCTTGATTGTACATTATGGTAGTGGATAATGAGGCAACAATTACTTACGTTCAATTATTAAAAGAAGATCTCATGATTATCAGACTAGTCCCCGATGAGGGGCCAGTCCCCGAATACAAGGCAGGACAATTCATTACACTTGGATTACCAAATCCTGCAGAAGATGGTAAAATTGTAAGAAGAGCGTATTCTATTGCGTCTCATCCAGAAAATCGTGATTACATTGAGCTTGTTATTAGATGGGTAAGAAAACCACTACCGGGTAGACTAACAACACAACTGTTCAATGCAAAAGAAGGAGACAAGATAAAATGGCTAAAACCAACTGGTCTTGCTCTTTTAATCAATGAGGAATTGCCAAATGGTGAAAAGGACAACCGAAGAATTGTTTGCATTGGTGGTGGAACTGGAATAGCTCCGTTTGTAAGCTTTGCACAACACCTTCACGCAGTTGGGGACAAAAGAGAGATTGTGGTTTTACATGGTGCAAGTTATGTTGATGAGCTTAGTTACAAGGACCTACTGACAGATTTAGAAAATGAGAGTATCAAGAGAGGAAAAGATGAATGGAACTTTAGGTACAGGGCTGCTATCAGTAGACCTCAAGAGTGGTTTAACAGGTCTTGGTCGGGCCAAGTTGGAAGGGTTGAGACTTTTCTTAGACCAAGAGAAAGTGGCATGTCACCATTGGAGGAGTTGATAGGTGACAAGGTGACTAAAGATAATACAATCTTTTACTGTTGTGGATGGCAAGGAACAATTGATGGTGTAATGGACTTTTTGGTGCCAAAGGGATTTGTTACTGCTCATAACAAACGTGAAGATGGAAGCTTCGAAGTAAAGTACGAGTCATACGGATAGTCAAAGTTTCCTATCTTAAAGGAATCAATAGTTTTATTGTGCAAATATTTTTCTAGTTCAAAGTCAACAATTGAAATATAGCACAATTTTAGAAATGGGTGAATGACCACCGGCCTTTACCTTGCACATCTAAATCCACTTACAAATGCACATGTTGAGATAATCAACCAAATCAAAGAGGAATCCGATTCAGTAAAAGTTATGCCTGTCGTATTCAGGTTTGGCCAAAAAGAGGTTACAAGCAAAAGTTTTCCTTTTAATTTTGAGGTTAGAAAAAAGATGGTAGAATCAGTCTTTGGAGATTCCGTTATGATTACTGAGGACTATACCTTTTATGCACCATTCAAAAAATATCTTCCACCACTATTATCGAGAAAATCATGGAAGCTAAGAAAGCAAATCCTTTCTGGAATAAAGGGAGAATATTTTTCATACACTGGGGACAAGGCAGAAGGATACATGCTCAAACTCTACAGGCTCAGACCAAAAATTGGGCAGAGAAGATCACTATCAGCTTCGTCTGTTAAAGACAAAATGTATGATGCTGCCTTGGGAAAAGATTCACAATGGCAAAGCGATGTTCCAGACAGTGTGGCCAAAATTATTGAGGAAAACTGGGATGTGGTAAAACAATATGCAAATACAGAAGACAAAACAACTCGAGTTTTAGGAATGAAGTTTCCCCAAGAAGGATGGTCCGAATAGATTAAGTACCAAAGACTAGGAGATTTTTTGTGAGTCTTCCGTTATCAAAGTATGTTTGGTTTGATGGAAAGTTTGTCCCATTGGAAAAAGCAAAGGTACCAATTACAACTCATGCAATTCATTATGGTACATCAATTTTTGAAGGAATAAGGGCATATTGGAATGGAAAAAACCTTTTTGTCTTTAGGTTAGACGAGCATGTAAAACGTTTTAGGAGATCTGGACAGTTTTACAACATTTCCCTTAATTTTTCTGATAAAGAGATATCCGACGCTGTAACTGGAACTTGTAAGAAAAATAAAATAAAAAAATCATGTTACATTCGGCCATTTTATTTCATTGGAGATTATGGAATTAATCTCCATGTTACAGAAAAAGCACCTACACATGTTGCGATTTTTACGTTTCCTTTTGGAGACTTGTTTAACAAAAATGGAATCAGCGCAGGAGTCGTATCATGGCGCAAGTTTTCAGACAATTCCACACCCCCACAAGCAAAGATGGGGGGAAACTATCTAAACTCTATAATTGCCACTCAGGAAGCAAAAAGAAATGGCTATGATGAGGCCATTTTGCTCGACCAAGAAGGAAATGTAAGTGAGGCACCTGGCGAGAACATCTTTGTTGTTCGCCAAGGCCAATTAATCACACCCCCACTATCTTCGTCTGCGTTGGAAGGAATTACCCGAGATGCGGTACTAAAGATTGGAAAAGAAATGGACCTTGAGGTATTAGAGCAAGAACTAACAAGAAGTGAGTTGGTAATGTCTGATGAGATTTTTCTAACAGGAACTGCAGCTGAGATTACTCCTATTGTTTTAATGGATGGCAAGAAAGTATCAAAGGGAAAACCAGGAAACATTACAAAAAAGATTATGGACAAGTACATGGAAATTGTTATGGACAAAAATCAAGACTATTCACATTGGTTAACTCCGGTGTACTAGATGAGAATTGTACAAATTGGACTAGACCGATGGGGGCAGAAAAATTCCGAATATCTTTCCAAATTAGGAGTTTTATCTGGAGTTTTTGATAATGATTTTAAGAAAGCCAAGGAGATTGGAGAAAAATACTCTGTAAAGCCCTTCGAATCCATAGAAGAACTAGTTTCATCAAAAGACTTTGATGCCGCGTGTATTGATTCGAGTTTTTCAAATCCTTGGGAGTTGATTTCAAATCTCTTATATGATAAAAAACATGTTTTTGTTGAAAAACTAATTACAAGTAAAACTTTTGAACTAGAAAAACTGCATGAAATCTTACAAAAAAAGAAATCATTTTTCTCATGTGGGTTTGATCAAAGATACAATGAAGCTTTACAACAAGTAAAACAAATTACAAACAAAAAAGAATTTGGTGAACTAGTATCATTGGAACTTTACCGAGAGGTTCCGTTACAAAACAAAAGTTTGGTTTTCCAAAGTTGTCTTTATGATATTGATGCTTTAAATCAGATATTTGGCATGATGCCAATCTTTGTCTTTTCTAGATTGTATCCTGGAGAAGACGAAAAATTTGCAAATATTGTTTTAGGGTATCCAGAAAACAAAAGTGCAGTTATTTTATCAAATGGTTTTTCAGACAAAGAAATGGTAAAACTAAAGGCAATTTACCCACAAAAAACAGTTTTTGCAGATTTGGTGACCCACAAAATCGAAGGAATTGAAGTAAAGGAAATTTTTGACATGTCGCCAATTGAAAATTTTATTGGGGCAATTGAGGGCAAAAATGAACTTGAAGTTGATTCAAACCAAATGGTAAGCATTACAAAGATTGCCGAAGCAGCACTTTTATCTAGTAAGCAAGGTGTGCCAATTTATCTGGATTTGAAATGAGAAAAACAATGATGGACATCTTGGCATGTCCAATTGACAAAAACCATCCTCTGGAGCTTTATGAAATTAA
>JAWWBZ010000018.1:0-15914 GCA_033720715.1 Nitrosopumilaceae archaeon
AAAAGTCTGATGAATTTTTAGATTCTGCAATTAAAGCAACAAAGAATGGTGGTATAATTCATTATTATTGCCACATTCACGCAGACAAAAAACAAGATGCAGGAAAATTATCAGAGGAACATTTTCTTAAAGCGTGTCCTGTAAAATGCAAAGTTCTTTCTTCCAAAATTGTTAGACCAGTAGGTCCAAGATATTACCAAACAGTTGTTGATGTCAAAATTTCAAAATAACTATTCATCAGAAGATATTGTGGCAGAGGAAGGTTTTGTTGTGGCCATAGTATAACCAATCCATGCAATTACACCTAAAATCCCACCCGTAATCATCAAGATGGATAATTGTAAAACAATTGGACTCCACTCAGATAACATCAAAAGATATGCATAAACAAAAAATCCTATAATACATAAAAGAAAAATTGCAATTCCTGTACCTTTTCGTTTATCCATTCGAATAAAATTTTTTTGTGATATATTTATTGGTTTTAACTATTTTTCTAATTCAATTGCCATTAGATAGGCATCTTCCCCATCACGGTAGTATGCATTAAGTTGTTGTTTTATTACGAATCCTAGTTTTTCGTATAATCTCACAGCCTCGGTGTTGCTGCATCGTACCTCTAGATAAAATTCGTCACATTTTTTGATTTTTATACCTTTGATAGATTCCTCAACAAGTGCCTTTCCTATTCCTTTTTTTCGAAATTCTTCAAGTACTGCTATTGATACCACATGACCTTTTTTTACAAATCCTAATTTCTTAAAATTTGAAAAGCCATATTCTGTTTTGCACATAATATAGCCAGCATGTCTTCCCCCTATTTCGGCTACAATAAAGGCCTCAGGAACTTCTGCAAGTAAACTTTCGTAAAAATAATCTGAATAATGTTCTGGAAGTGTTTTTAGATTAATTTCCATCACTGGTATGAGATCGCTTGGGTCTGCCCTTCGGAATATTGCCTCTCCGATTTGTCGCAAAATTACCTGCATTATTTTCCTAGTCAGATATTGATATTTAATTTTATGATGGTTTTCTCAGATATTACAATTAGTTTGAGGCTAAAATCAATAGTACCAAAGCCATTTATCGGCAAAATATAGAGTTTCTTTAATGAGTGATGCCAGTCAGGAAGAAGTAGTTTCAATAGTAAATTCATTATTTGAGGTGGAGCAGTTTACAAAAACACTGTATTCCCTAGAATTCAAAATTTTAGATTCTGATTTTAAATCCAAGTTTGTAGAACTTTCAAGAAAGCTTGAAAATTTGAGTTATGCCGGTAAATTGGAAAGTATGGAAGATGGAAGATATATCATAATTCAAAAATTTGCTATTAAAAAAAGAAAAATTCTGGATTCTTCATGGACTCCGAGAATCTTGTTCGCAGTTGTGATTTCTTTTGTAATGATTGACGGGTATTATCGTACGGATTTAGCTAATAGTATTGTAGAGATCGGAGATCCATACGAGATGGCAGGAATCTACACTCTTGCTCTTTTAGGGATTTTAGGAGTTCACGAATCAGGTCACATTATTGCCTCAAGAATACACAAACTAAAAACTACATGGCCTTATTTTATGCCAGGAATACCAATTTTTGGAATCCCAACGTTTGGTGCCTTTATTCAAGCACGTAGCCCTACAATCAATCGGGAGTTATTATTTGATGTAGCTATTGCAGGCCCAATAGCAGGACTAGTAATTGCAATAATAGTTTCCATGTATGGAGCCTATACTGCACCTATTTTGGATGAAAGTTTAGCCCAGGGACTCTTTGAAGAATCTCGTTTAGTAGAATGGGAGTTAGGTGAACCAATTTTGATGACGGCAAGTCTAGAATTGTTTGGAAAAGGAGGAGACAGCGAAGTGTTAATGACTCCACTTTTGTTTGCAGCATGGATTGGGTTTTTGATAACTTTTTTGAATTTGTTGCCTGCATGGCAATTAGACGGAGGTCATCTAGCCAGGACCCTTATGGGGGCAAAATTACACAAGTATGCCACATATGGGAGCATGGCAATTCTGGTCCTGTTAGATTTTTGGTTAATGGCAATATTCATTTTATTATTGAGTTCTAGAAGTCCAGGTGCGAACCCTTTGGATGACATTTCGCCTATATCACCAAAAAGAAAACTTGCGTACGTTGGTGTTATCGTACTTGCAATTTTATGTGCTCCGATTCCCTCAGGTTGGTTACCTTGGTAAAACTCTAGCACCATCTGAAACAACTGCTACTTTTTGTCGTGCACCCTGCGTTTTTAGAATATAGTCCATGGAATCCTTAATTCCAGATAAAGTAACAAGATTCAGTTTTTTTGCATAAAATTCAGGAAGTACAGATACCAACCCAATTTGAAAATTTTTTTGCACTTCGGTTAAAAACAACAAGTCTTCCATTCCATTTATGTAATGAGTTGGATTTTGAAGTTTTTCTATTGGAAATCTTTCTTCTGTAAATTGTTGTAAAGCATCAGAACCTAATCCTCCTTTACATTCAGCTACGAGTATTGCCAATCCACCATTTTGAATTGCATTTGCACAATTCCATAGTGAATTCAAAGACTTACTCAAAGTATCGTTGCTGGCATCTTTTCCCGTGCTAATAATCATTGATTTTTGTTTTCCAATATCTTGAATTGCAAACGATTCCAAGGTCTTTGAAATTTCCATGGTCTGTGATGGATGACCTATCGAAAAATCCACAATTCCTTTTGAATTTGCAATCACTTCTATTCCTTGAATTTCAAAATTATTTGAAAAATTCTTGGCTTGCTCAAGACTATCCGTTGGCTGTCCAGGACTGGGAAAATTTCCCTTTCTTTTTGCATAAGCTGCTAGCATTGATTCTTGACCAAATTTCCTTATCAGCCTTGTTGCTATGGTTTCATATCCAAATAATCCATCAAACTCCATTTCTGCTAAAAATACCAAATTGGTGTTAGAAAGGTTATTTTTCTCAAATTCATTAATTGAGCTGCCCTCTGGCATTCCTGCCCTAATTTGGTTCATAATTCGTTTTTCAGCCATTACATTTGGGAATGGTAGGGATTTTTGTTCACAAACTGTAAACAGTGAAGAAATAATTTTTTGGATAGATTTTGAGTTGTGCAACACCATCAAATCCATGGGTTTGGACAGATCTAACGAATTTAGTTTTTCAAAAATTGAAGAGTCTTCAAGAATTGTTCCATCTGAATCTATTTTTTGCTGTAAATTCTCAGCTCTTATGTCTAATACAACATCAGTAATCCCATAATTCAACCAGATCTCAGGCATAATAATTGAGCAAATACAAACCAAAATAAATCCAGTGTGGCTAATTTTGGTATGGATTTTGTAAAAGAGTTTTCAACTTTTTTGTTTGAAAACAAAATTATTCAATTTGGGGATTTTACACTTGCAAGTGGTAAAAAAAGCTCATACTATGTAGATCTTAGACTTGTACCAAGTTACCCCCACGATTTTCGTAAAATGGTAAAGTATCTTCAAAACAAAATCATAGAAGATATTGGTTTGGATAAATTTGATGCTCTTGTTTCTGTTCCTACGGGAGGACTAGTAATTGCCGCTGCTTTGGCAATTGAGACCGTTAAACCGCTAATCTATGTAAGAAGCAAACCAAAAGATTATGGAACATCAAAATCGGTAGAGGGAAAAATCCAAGAGGGAATGAAGGTTGTAATGGTAGACGATGTGGCAACAACGGGGGGGTCTGTCCTAAATGGAATTAAATCACTCAAAAATGAAGGCATCAACATAGCAGATGCATATGTTGTGGTAAATCGTATGGAAGGAGCAGATGAGGCTCTAAGAGATCAGGGGGTAATAATGCATTCACTAGTAAACATATTAGAAATTACAAAGGCTTTGCATGAACAAAATCTAATTGGAGATGAAATTTTACATAAGGTTCAACTTCAAACTGGGATAAAATAACTAGTGGCAGCTCAGACAAATGCCTTCAGATCACCATTCAGAAATAACTCTGATTCTTCATTGCAGCCAATAAAATTTATCATTAGTCATTTTAAAACTAATAGTATTTTCTTTAAGTTCGATTGGAATAAAAGTTCATTTTTTATTACTTGGAAAACAAGTTGGGACAGGTTTTAGATACAATCTGATATTATTTTTTAGAGAGGACATTGTTTAAAATTTTTAAGGCATGTGAGTGTTTTTCTGGTGTAAGCCAGAGTCTTTTGTAAATCTTAAAGTCTGTCTCTAAAACTATTGCTTTTTCTTTTTTTCGCCTCTCAGAGTCGTAATGAAACCAATCACGAAAATTACCTGTGCCAGAAATTCTATGTTTTCCAGAAAAGTTACTCATTTTTCTTTCTGAAATTTTTTTGATATGATTTAATTTTACATCTTTTTTACCCCACGGCAAACACCATGCTTTGAAGGTTATCTTGTTTTCAAAAATTTGAATATTTTTGTCGTCATAAAGTGGTTTCATATGAATCTCAGTTCAGGTAATGAATTAAAATCCTTTTGGAAATTATATTCAGAACCATGATGGTGAATTAATAGGATTACTAAGAAATTAACCCGTATGGTTTTTATCTACTCAAAATGAGATTCATTTGTTGACAGAAGCTAATTTTCGTGAAAATAAGTTAGCAGATGTTGCGTTTATGGGATTAAGAACTGCCATAGGTGTTATTTTTATTGCTCATGGTGTAGGAAAATTCAATCCTGGTTTTGTAGGGTTTCTAACAGGACCTCTTGGGTTTCCACCGGAGATGCAAATTCCAATTGCGTTAGCTGAAACTGTACCAGGAATTTTACTTATTATTGGAGTTTTAACCCGAATTTCATCTTCGTTACTATCCATTGTGATGTTAGGTGCTATTTTTTATGTAAAAAATGCAGCAAACCTTACTGGAGAAAGGGCATACGAGTTAGATTTGATACTTCTTGCCTCTTGTTTAGTAATTATTGTGATGGGACCAGGAAGAGTTTCACTGTCTCACATTATCAAAAAAATACCTCGATTCTTACACTAATCTAAAAATTGGTGGGCGGGAATCCTATGTATTTAAGACATGAAAATCCTAAATTTTGTTCTTCTTCAGAACCTTCCTTTTGATGCTGGATTTTCCTGTTTAACTTTATGATTTGATGAGACCGCGTTTTATCATCCATTGTAACATTATCGAATACTCATCATCAGATATTTTTCCATCAACCCAATATTGTGCATTATTTTTTATCCAAATAGGAGTTTCAATCTCATAATACTCAGAAATTCCAATTGTAGGAACTTTAACAATTTTTTCTTTAATCAAATATCTTATAGTTTCAGAATATGTCCCGTCGTCAATAGAGTTACTAACCCACAATTTTGTTACGTTTTTAACCCATGAAGGGATTTGAACAATCTCATATCCTATAGTTATAACAAAGGAAGACTGGGCTCGGTTTCCTGCACTGTCAATTGATTCACATCTAACGGTCGTTTTTCCAGTTTTAAAAATTTGGCCCGAAATTTTATCACAATTGACGGAAACTTTACCATCCACCTTATCAAATCCCTTTACAGTGAAAGGAACTGGAGTGGGACCTGAAGATGTAATGTAAATGTCATTAGGTAATAGAATAACAGGTGGTTCGTAGTCTATGGATGAAGATGCAGGATCTGCAAATACTAACGGTGTAGAAAGAAACGAAATACAAAAAATTATTGTAAATAATTTTTTTTCATAATTAATTTTATTACTTTTGAAAAAGGATAGAAAATAATTATTCAATCTAACACCTTTCTTATCCTTAAAGGAACATCAGAGGTTTTACTAGAACTAACTTTCATGTATATTCCGCTAGTTTGCTGTCAAATTATTAGGCATTTCTACTAATTTCTTTGAAATTACATCAAATTTCATTAAATTCCAATCATCTGTTTATAAAAATAAGTTACATGGGCCCGAAGGGCTTCGATCCCTTGGCTCACCGATTATGAGTCGGTTACTCTACCAAGCTGAGTTACGGGCCCCAAAAAATTTGGAAATATCTTCAGTTTAAAATGTTGGCCTAGCAGTATGCTTCATAACAACTATCTAGTAACAAGTTTTGAGCTGATATAGATTTGTCTGCAATCTGAATTAACTCACCAGTGTTTGTTGCAGTTGTTTCAAGAATATTTCTCCAAGAAGCCGCATGTCTAATGTCAGCCTCTGTATGTAGTTTGAAATATTCAGTTGCATCTTGGTTTCTCATACCATAAAATTGTGCCATACCGTCAAGTTTTGTTTGGCTAATCTTTGGAATTTCTTTTTCAAAGGCGTACATGGCGCAAGCCCCCCCTTCAAAAGTGTTCATCAACTCAGATAGGTCAGATACTGCCTTTTGGGTCTTCTCCAACCCTTCATAATTTGTCAAGTCGTCCTCTGGTATTCCCAGTTCGCCAGCAAATTTTATCCATGGAATAATGTGGTCAGATTCTTCTTGTTGATTTGCAATTAACTCGCCCTTTACATTTTCAGGGGCTTTATCAATAATTGGACTCATAAAACCTGGAACTGCTTTTACTAGTTGAAAATATTCTTTTGAATATCCCGCCAACATATCGACGGATAATTTTCCATCAGACCACATCTGGTAAAATGGGTGTCTAAGCAAGCTTCTTTCGTCAATCATCTCATCTATTTTCTTTATCAAATTCATATGACATCTCCTTAATTGCCCGTAAAAAAATCTTTGTGGTTTACAAAAGATTTTATGGATAAAATATGAAATTTGGTTGGGTTCCAGTGGTGTAGACCGGTCAAGCATACTGCCCTTTCAAGGCAGTGATCCCGGGTTCAAAATCTTATGATGAAAATCCCGGCTGGAGCACCAAGATTTATTTACTTATCAAGAAGGTCTGTGTTTAGGCTATCTTGGACAGGAAAAATTTAGAGATTAATCCTTTACTTGAAACCTATGGAAAGTATATTGATAGAATAAACAAATCTTTAGACAAAGAATTAGATCTATATTCAGAATCCGAGTTTATTGAACCCCTAAAGTATTCCTTGGATGGGGGAAAAAGAATCAGGCCAATAATCCTAGTTCTGGCAGCAGAAAGTGTTGGTGAAATAGATGAAAATACTCTTGCAGCAGCATGTGCTGTTGAATTTTTGCATATGGAATCAATCATACATGATGATATTATTGATAATGAAACCTTGCGAAGGCAAAAAGATCCATTTCACATCAAGTATGGATATAATACCAGTGTATTAACTGGTGATTTTGTTTTAGGACTGATTCTTGGTATTTCTTCAAGGCTTGATAATGCCAGAATAACCAAAGAGCTTGCAAGTACTGCAATGTTAATGAGTGAAGGAGAAATGGTGGAAAGTAGGCTAGAAACAAGTGAGGATGTTACCTTTGATGACTATCTTAAGGTGATAGAGTACAAAACTGCAGTTGCATTTCAGGCCGCTTCACGAATAGGGGCAATTATTGGAAAGGGCACTGAAGAAGAAATAGAGTCTTTGACAGAATACGGTAAGAATATTGGAATTGCATATCAGATAAGAGATGATTTGCTTGATTGGAAAAATGAAGACAAATTATTTAATTTACTAATCAAGAAAAGTTCTGATCCAAGAGTTGTTTTTGACAAGATGGAAGAACTTCTAAAAGATTATTCAGAAAAAGCAAGAAAGGGATTAAGAAAGATTCCTGAAAACAATGCAAAAAACAATTTAGATAACCTGATTAAATTTACAATGTTTAAGGCATAATACCCAAACTAACTATTGGAGTTGCAAATTCTACAAATTTGATAATTGGGTCTGGGTAAACTCCAAATCCTACCAAGAAGATAATTGAAAATACCATTACACCAATAACAGATTTTGGTTCAGAAACTCTTTTTTCTGTTTCTCCTTCAAAGTACATTCGTCTCATAATCCAACCATAGTAAGCTAGAGATAATGCACTGTTCAAGACACCTGCAATAGCTAACCAAGGAGCCCACCACAAACCCGTTGATGCATCAAGTGCACCTCCAAATAACATTACTTTACTCCAGAACCCTGCCAATGGTGGTACGCCTGCGAGGGCAAGTAGTGATATTACCAATCCTAGGGATGTAATAGGCATTCTTCTCCCAAGACCTTTGAGTTTGTCTAAATTAGTGACTGCCAAGGTAGTAACAATTCCTGCGACGGCAATGAATGCCATTCCCTTCATCACAGCATGATTCAAAATTTGATACAATGAACCTTGTAAACCAAGGTTGCTGTATGGGGCTACTGCCAAACCAATGAGAATGTATCCTGCATGTGCAATACTTGAATAGGCAAGCATTCTTGAAAGATTCTTTTGCATGATTGCTGCAACGTTACCTACTGTCATTGTCATTATGGCCAAAATTCCAAGGGCAAGTGTCCAATCAAGGTTAAGCACAACCATACCTAAAACGACAATTCGAATTGTTGCTGCAAATCCAGCCTTCTTTGTTCCTGCTGCTAGTAATGTTGTGATTGTTGGTGGAGAGCCTTCGTATGTGTCTGGCAACCATTGATGGAAGGGTACCAAACCCATCTTGAAACCAAAACCGGCAATAAACATGCCAATTGAAAGTAATGCAAGTGGAAGAAGTTCAGGATCAAGATTTGCATATCCTTGAATTACTTCACCAATATTTGTAGAACCAGTAATTCCGTATGTTATAGAAATGCCGTAAACAATTATTGCTGAAGATAGTGCACCAAACAAAAAGTACTTTAGTGCTGCTTCATTTGATTGTGGATTGCGCTTGATAAATCCGACCAGTGCATAAGTTGGAATACTCATCAATTCCCATGCAACAAATAGCATTATCAAGTCAGTTGAATATGCAACTAGAACCATACCGATTGTAGAAAGTAGAATCAATGAATAGTAAATTGCCGGATAGTTTTGCTTTCTCATGTAATTGAAAGAACCAACAGTTGTGAAAATTGCAACAATTAACATTGCAATTGCAAAGAATCCACCAAATGCATCATCCACAATTACATCTTCAGAGAATAGTGCAGAGGGTGCTACATTTTCATTAATGAACTGATAACCAACATATGCAATGGAGATAATTAATGCTGCAAATGTAATTACAGCATAAAATGAGTTGGAACCTTTTTCTTTCCTTATGACGTTAATTACTGGAAGTATTACTCCCACTACACCAAGGATTGCAATTATTATCAATGGGGTTGCAGTAAATTCTATCATCTCATTTTTCCTCCTATATCAGCAATATCAGAACTACGAATAGTAATCCTGCTCCAAATACGAATAGGTATGACTGTGTCACACCAGTCTGCGTTCCTTGAACTACTTTGGCACCCCATCCAGCTGCCTTTTGGAATCCATTGTTCATTCCATAGTCAATAGCTGTCTTCTCAAAGTATCTGAAAACTGCCCTTGCAAGCCATAAGGGGGCTACAACAAAGCACCAGTAGATTATTGCATTTAGGTACCATCTGTTTAGAATTACTTTGTGAATTGCATAAAAGAAAATGTTGGAATTTACAAATTTGGTAGCATCTACCCATCTTCCGATATAGAAGATATAGCCTAATCCTATTCCAACGGAAAATGCCACCAACGATGAGCCCAAAGCAATTGGGTTTAGTCCCTGTAATGGAGCAGGTAATATTGATTCTCCGTTTTCGTAATGTTCAGTATGAATTCCAAATGAATGATCAAGATATTCAGTAAACAAGTGATGGATGTTTTCTTCTGCAGAAAGTCCAATTAGACCAATTCCAATTGTTAAGACCGCAAGAATTCCATATGGGACCCACATTGATAATGTTGCTTCATGGACATGATGTCCTTCTTGTTCCATCTTTTCGATATGTTTGCTCTTGTTTCCAAAGAAGACAAGTCCCATCATTCTGGTGGTATAGAAAGCTGTAATTACTGCAGTCAAAACTGCGATAGCATAAAGGGGTAATGCCCATTCACTTCCCGATTCATAAACAGCTGCAAAGATTGCATCTTTACTCCAAAATCCTGTAGTGATAAATGGAGCCCCCATTAAACCAAGTCCTGCAGCCCACATGAAGGCATATGTTTTTCTCATTTGTTTTCTGAGACCGCCCATATCAGACATGAATCTTGAGCCAATTACATGCAACAGAGAACCTGCTGCCATAAAGAGTGAGGCCTTGAACATTGCATGAGAAATCAGATGGAAGAACCCTGCAGTATATCCATCGACATATTGATGAGATAGTCCTGCAACTCCCAGTGCCATCATCATGTAACCTATCTGGGAACCCGTAGAATATGCAAGGACCTTTTTTATTTCTTGATTAACCATTCCTTGGGTTGCCAATAATAGAGCCGTAATCGCACCAACCCATGCAACAATTTCAAAGAATTGCTCTGCCATAATTCCTGCTGCAGCCAAGGCAAAAACTATAGGTCCAATTCTTGCAACAAGGAATACACCTGCCTTTACCATAGTTGCTGCGTGAATCAAGGCAGAAACTGCTGTTGGACCAGTCATTGCCTCCAATAGCCATTCATTTAGGGGGAACTGTGCAGATTTTCCGATAGCACCTCCAAACAGTAAAACAAATGCAGGGACCAATAATCCCTGTGCACTCATTGTTTCTGCCCATGTCAAATCTCCCATTAATTCTTTAAATCCAAAAGTACCAGCAAACAAAAAGATCAACAACATACCTGCTATCATCATCACATCGCCAACTTTGGTCATGATGAAAGCCTTCATACCAGCATGTGTAGGTGCATAATAATCAAGCAGACCTAATACTGTTCTGCCTTCTGTTCCGACATGATCTTTCTTTTTGTCTCTATACCAGAAACTGATAAGGGCATAGGATGCAAGGCCAACACCTTCCCAACCAAAGAAGACTTGAAGGAGGTTATCAGATAGAACAATAATTTGCATTGAACCAATAAAGAACATCATCCAGAACCAGAATCTGGTAATGTCTTTGTCACCTTTCATGTATCCTGTACTGTAAATCATAATCAAGAATGAAATCCAACCAACAACATTTGCCATAATTACAGATAATGGGTCAGCAAGAACTCCTCCTTTCAGTCCAATTGCTTCAATCCAAGTAATTTGATGATGAATTTCACTTGCATCTAGAGTAACGGGCAAAAGAGAAGCTGCAGATAATGCACTCATCAATGCAAATCCAACTGCAACGTATCCAGTGAATTTTTTGGATGCTTTTCCAACGGCCGGCATTATCAAAGCGGCCGCAAATGGTAAAATCCAAACTAGCCAAGCTGCTGCAGAGGTTGCTTCAAATGGCAAACCAATAGATTCTGTGGCCATATTCTATACTCCTAACACTCCCTGCATGTATGGAATGATTGTCTTCAAGAAAATGTCTGGATAAATTCCAACTACAACTGTAAAACCTGCAAGAACCATCATTGGTGCTGTCATATACCAACTTCCTTCCTTTACGTTCTCAAGATGTTCTGGGGTCTTTCCAAAAAATACTCTTTTTAACATCCAGAGGATGTATGACATGGTAAGAGCCGTGGCCACTAAACCTAGCCCAAATGTGACTGCTCTAATTGTAGAACCTTCTTCAATAGCTGTTTCAAGTGCTCCGTAAAACAGAATCCATTCTCCCATGAATCCACTAGTTGGTGGAACGCCCATGATTGTCAAGGCTCCAATAACGGCACAAACAGCAGTTATTGGCATTTTGCCCGCAAGACCCCCTAATTTGGAGATACTACGGGTTCCAACCTTTACAATTAGGATTCCTGCCATCATGAAGAGGATCCCTTTTCCAAGAGCATGAGTTACATACATCATCTCAGCACCTGCAAGCCCAAGAACCGACATGGAACCAATTCCAAATAGGATGTATCCCATTTGGCTGATACTAGAATATGCTAATAGTCGTTTGATATCATCTTGCATTAAGGCCATTGCACCGCCATAAATCATAGTAACTAGACCCCAGATGTGGAACCATATTGAGAGTTCCGAGAAGGTGGCAGGTAAGAACTCAACAATTAATCTAAAGATACCATATGCACCAATACCGATCATTGCTGGTGACAAAAGTGCACTTATTGGAGTAGGTGCCGACCCGTGAACATAAGGTAACCAAATATGGAACATAAAGACTGCAAGTTTTACACCAAGACCTATTGCTATTGCTACAGCTGAAATCAAAACAATATCTTGAGGGATTTCAGATTCTCGAATATCTGCAAAGTCAAAACTTCCAATTGTAAGACCAATCATCAAGAAACCTAATAACAAAACCACAGCTCCTGCATGTGTCCAAAACAAGAACATCAAACCAATCTTTCTTCTTGGACCATCACCCCATAGGGCTACTAAGAAGAAACCTGGAATCAACATTACCTCAAAGAAGATATAAAATTCAATCAAATTGGTTGCAAGAACTGTTCCAAGCATTCCCATTGCAAATACAAGGTAAAGGGCAAAGTAAAGTCCAGATTTTGCATTAACATAATCTGTAAGGGATTTTGATTCTACAATTGTGGATTGACCCCCAGTTGATTGAATTTCTTTTTGTTCTTCTTCAAACTGCTCATGGAATTTGTGGATCATGTATGGTTTGGAATACAAAGCAAGGATCAAGCTTAGAACATAAATCATGATTGCAAATGGAGATGCTAGACCGTCCATCAAGAAACCAAATTCTCCAAACAAGTCAGTCCACGGATAGTGCTCTTCTGTTGTTCCATTCATAGCAGCTTGAATTACCAAGACTGTTGTGTAAAGTAAAATTGCAAAAGTAAACCACATTGCTGCATTTGGTCCCATTTTTCTTCCTAGAATATAGGCAACAGGAGATAACAGTAGAGGTATGAAAACTGCCTGTAATAATGCGTATTCCATTATCCTTTCAAGCTCCTAAAGTCTGCAATATCGATATTATGATACATTCTATATGCAACAATAATCAAGGAGAGCCCAACGGCAACTTCTGCAGCTGCAATGGCTATAGAGAACAAAGCCAGCGTTTGACCACCACTATGAGGCAAGAAACGACCAAAGGCAACCATGTTTAGGTTTGCAGCATTTATTACAATTTCAACTGCAAACAACATTCGAATAAAATTTCGTTTTACGGCAAGACCGTAAATTCCAATACCCAAGAGGGCAACAGATACTAAAACAAACTCACTTAACTCGTTGACCATTCTCCTCATCTACCCGTCTAGCTAAAACTAAGGCGCCTGTTACGGCCCCTGATAAAATCAAGCCCATTAAAATCAATGCAGGCCAATAATATGTCAAAAAGTCAGTACCAATTTCTCTAAAGTCAACTGGAGGTTCATCTGTAGTAATCTGCTTAATTCCTGAATCTAAAACCACTGCTCCCAATCCTACCATCAATACAAGCATTAACCCAATTCCTGCAAATTTTCTTCTCTTGTCCTCAATCTTTTTGAAGATAAGTTCTCTTTTCACCAACATGACAGTAAACAAAATCAAGACTGCTATTGAACCAATATAGACTGCTACCTGAAACATTGCAACAAAGGGTGAATCTAAAAGCAAAAAGAATCCAGCAATTCCTCCCAAAGTTCCCATTAATGCAATAGATCCATAAACTAGTGATCTTAATTCAAGCGCAGCAATTGCACTTCCAATGGTAATAACACTAAGGGCAAGAAAAGTTGCATCAGCCATGAGTTGCACCTCTGGAAGAAATTTGAATATCAACATCTTGGTCAATGCTTGGTTTGACTGCCAATTGAGCAGGGGTATAGATTAAACCCTCTTTGCTAAAAGATGAGAGTTCATAATCGTTAGTCATATACAATGCATAAAATGGACATGCATCAACACAAAGGCCACAGAAAACACATTTACCGTAATCTATTTGAGGCATAATGGATTTTTTATTTTGTTTCCATTCTTCTGGAACTTTTACCATTCCAATTGCTTCTGCTACTCCTTCACATGCGATTGAACATAATTGGCATCCAGTACAATGGTCATGGAATAACATGTGTCTTCCTTTTAGGCCTGCTATTCCAACGCCGGTTGATGGATCAAATTGGTAACCGTCTCCAACAAATTTTAGCTTCTCTTCAGGATATCGGAGTGTAAATCGTTTAAGAGCAATGTGTTTTATTCCAGAATTTAATGCCTTGATAATTCCTGTAGCAGTTCCCATTAGAAAATACCCCCTGGTCCCAAGATTCCAGCATAGAGCAAGCCTAGTGCTATAAAGATGTTAACGAATGCAAGACCAATTAATTTCTTCCAACCCAAGTCAAGTAACAAGTCTACTCTAATTCTAGGAAATACGCCCCTTGGCAAAAGAATGAAGAAGATTACTGCAACCGTTTTTAGAACGAACCACATAGTTCCATTTAGCATTTCTTGGGTGAACAATGGAAGTCCTGGGAATTGTGCAGTTACTGGACCTAATTCAATTCCTTCTGTAATAATCTCTTCAGGGAATGGAGGCCATAACATCGGTCCGTTCCAACCTCCCAAGAACAATACAACAAAGAGAGCTGCAAAAGCATACAATTTCAGATAGGTTCCTAATTGTACCAAACCATACATCATACCAGAAAATTCAGTCAGCCATCCAGCTACAATTTCACTTTCTGCTTCGGGCAAGTCAAAGGGAATTCTTTCAAGTTCTGCTAACATTGTTATGAAAAACACAATTGCTCCAACTGGAAGGAAAATAATCCATGGGAAACTTGATTGGCTTGCTGCAATTTCAGACAGATTCAAAGTTCCAGTAAGAATAACCACTCCTAATAAGGAGAGGATAAGGGGAATTTCAAATGATACCATTTGATAAAGTGCTCTAATTCCTCCAATGAATGGGAATTTACTGTTAGCAGACCAAGCTGATAGAATTGTAATTACTGGGAAGAATCCAATTACTGCAAAGACTGCAAGTAACCCTACATCAATATCAGCAACAACCCAACCTGGGGCAACAGGAATTAAAGCAACAAATGCGGCGGCAGTTGCAACAAACAAGACGGGAGCGGCCCAAAACAAAGGTTTGTCGGCTTTTGCAGGAATGATAATTTCTTTTGAAATTAATTTTAAGCCATCACCCATTAATTGTAAAATTCCTTCTACCTTTCCACAGTAAAATGGTCCCACTCTAAGCTGAAGTTTTGCTAGCATTTTCCTTTCAACAAAAATTGTTCCGGCAGCAAGCAAAGCTGCAAAACCAAATCCTGGGAATGCCGCTATTCTGAACAAATCAGTTGTCATAAAGGCCTTTACAATTGGCAAAGCTCTTGAGGGGTCTGCCAACCAAGTCAATGCTAAAAATGGTGTAAGTAATTCCCCATTGATTACTGGCATCTCAATGTAAAATAGAATGAACATTACTGCTGGAATCCCAATTAAAGTGAAGAGAAGAAGAAACCAAAAGAGGTTGTCTAAGATAGATTTTATAAATTCACTTAGCTTGAATTGAGGTGCAATAATTGACATTTATCTATCTGCCTCCACTGGCCAGTAATTCAAACTCCAATAAATTGAAGGCATGTTTCCAAGTTTTTCTCCAATAAGAAGATGTGGCATAGCAATGAGGTTTCTAAATGAGGGTACACTAAGTTTTACTCTATAAGGTTCGGGTTTTTTGTCTGAAACAATATAACACCCAAGTGATCCTCTTCCAGATTCAATTCGTTTGTAAACTGAACCAAGTTCTCCTTTGGGATTTGGTTTTAGCTTAACTCTTACAGAACCTGACTTTGGCATTTTTTGCAAAGCATCTCTGATGATTCTACAGCTTTCCATCATGTCAAGCCATGGAATCCTGGATCTTGCATAAGAGTCTCCATCTTTCAAAACGGGTGATTCAAAGTCTAACTCATCATAAACATCATAAGGTTCCTTCTTTCGTAAGTCAAAATCTACACCACTAGCACGTAGGACTGAACCAGTTGTTCCCAGTCTAATTGCATTT
>JAWWBZ010000019.1:0-15099 GCA_033720715.1 Nitrosopumilaceae archaeon
AATTTCTTTGGATTACATCATACCACTGCAGTTAATGCAACAATTTTGATTAATACTGAATTGTTATTTACTATGATCATTGCACTTACTGTCTTTCGTGAGCGTTTAGAAAAAAAAGAAACTTTTCCTCTGGGATTAATTGCAGTAGGGGCAATTGTGTTGCCTTTAATTATTGATGTTTCAGAAAATGGAAACTTTGTTTCAGGATTTGTTTTTGGAGATGTAATGATAATCTTAGCTGCACTGTTCTTTGCTGCGGATATTAGTATAGCACGATATGTTTCAACCGTAGTTCCGGCCACAAGAATTTCACAGATTTCTGCATTTGCAGGAATTCCTTTTGCATTGATTCTAGTGTTAATTTTTCAAATTCCCTTTGACATACCAATTGAACAGATTCCCTCAATAATCTACATGGGCGTTTTTGTTTCTGGTTTATCTTATTTCTTTTTTGTAATTGCTCTAAAATTAATTGGTGCAATTAGAACAGTGTTAATTTATTCTACTACCACTGTTTTTGGAATTTTATTTTCAGGAATTTTCCTAGATGAGCATATTACAGAAATTAACATTTTTTCAGTGGTAGCAATCACAATTGGAGTATATCTCTTAAGGAAAAAATTTGCAAAGTTGGAAAGTTGATTATGAATTCCTTTTTTGGAAATAAAAAATGATTGTTCAAAAATTTAACGGAAAAAAACAAAAAATTATGCGAAGATTTCCCATCCAACGGGTAAAATAATTTCAATGGATAGATTATTTGTTATTCCCATTATTGGAAATGTTAGATGATTAATGAAGATTCCATATTTCTCCTGAAAAACCAGACAGACAAGAATCGGGGGCGTAGGATAATTGGATGACAACCAAATGATTCAAAGTTTACAAAGGAGATTTGGGTTGTCTGAAATTCAGGCAAACGTAATTTTTTACCAATTACAGCAACATTTCTCGAAAGACACCACCAAGTCTCAATTTTCAAAATCGGAGGTAAATAATTGAAATGAAGTATGGTTGCTGTAAAAATTGCGGATGTGTTTCTAAAAAAGTCAGAGATCCTGGATGCACTTGTACAAATCATGATGAATTTGAAAGTTAGTTTTGAAAATATGAAATATGTTTAAGAAAATAAAGTTGTGATTTGTAGAAACGATTCAAAACAGATAGGCTCTAGAAAATTGAATTCAACGAATTTCAAATCCTATGGGTTATTTTCAAATTCTAAATGAGTCCTTGAAAGTATTAAAAAATATCCAATTAGTTACTTTGACGGTAAGGAGGAGCCTAAATACTAATTCACTTCTTTAAATTTTTCTTTTAATTGAATCAGGATTTTTTTCCAGATAATGATACATACAAACTAAAGTGCCTTGACAACAACATTCCATGTTGATTTTTCTTAAAATATACCTATTAGAGAAATAGTAAAGAAAATTTGGCAAGAAAGAAAAATCTTGTCTAAGATTTATGGGAGAAAAATAGGGTTTATTGAAATCTTGATTCTAGTCTCTTTTGGAATAGTTTTTTGGAATGTCTATAAGACATTAGGAAAAAGGGTAACGACATCACTGTACCTAATACACCAATTATTGTGATTGTTAAAATAAAATCATTCACTGTATATGCCATGATGTTAGAATATGGGTCAAAAAGTGGAGTTCCAGATCCTCCTCCAGGATTTGCAACAACTGAATCTACCTTGGTTTTGGCCAAATGAAACGATTCATCCAAAGAACCAGCGATTCCAGTTCCTTGAATTTTGATTGGAAGTTCAAATTCAGAATACCAGCTCTTTATTGGGGAAAGAAGACTGCTCTCTGCAGATATTGCAATCAGGGAAACTGCAGATAGTGCTGAAATTGCACCAATTCCCAAAATTCGAGATATTGAATGGAACGATCTGGTTAGAAGCTTGCTTTGTTTGGTTTTTTCTGTTAGTTTTGAAGGGGTGATTATTATTGCAAGTTTTGATGTTTTATAATAATTCATGTCACGAGATTTTGAGCTCTTCTCAGTTCTTGAAACGTGTACCAGTTCAATCTCTCGCATTTTTTCTAAATAATATTTTACAAGTTGCAATGACATGTTTGTTTGTAGTGCAATTTCGTTTGCAGTAAGTTCGTTTTGAAAAAGTAGATTCAAAATCTTAATGCTTGATTTGTTTGAAATAATTTTAGCTAAAATTTTTAGCTTGTCATCATCAGTTGAAAAAATATCGAGATGGTCATCTATGTTGATTTTATCTACCATAATGATTACTATACAACATTGAAATAGATAAGGATTAGTAAAATAATTATTTCATAGAAATCTTTATTCAAAAGCTATTATGTTAATTTCAAAAAAAATAGTATGCAAGCCTATGCATCAAAGATTTCATAGAACTGCATGTCAAAATCTCCCGATAACATTGGTTGAAGTTTATCAAAAGACCCTATTTCCATTCTCCAGGTCATGTATTTCTTTTGAGAATCTACAGAATCCCATTTTGCGTGTATCGTAAATTTTGTAGGAAATTCCTTATTCTGATACAACTGGATGCCTTGACAACCTTCAAAGGAACGAGTATCAGGGAGGATTCCTTTGATAAAATTTTTAAATTCAATTAAGAATCCCTCTTTTATCGTAAGGTTCACAAGAACTATTACACTCATCAAATTTCTCCCTCGTGTCTTGGATTTAAGTGGTTGTCCGAGTATTTGTAAAATTATTTTACTTTGCCAATAACCTGAATTAGTTTTTCCTCAATTTCTTTTCCCATTGATTCTAGTTCTTTGTTTGAGGAAATAGACAGTATTTGTGTAGGTTTTGCAAGACTGATGAAATGTTCTCCATTGATTTCGTAAACTGCAATAGTACAAGGAAGTAATAGTCCAATATTTGGATCTGACTCAATTGCTTGTTTTGCAGCAATGGGGTTACAAACCTCCATCAATTTGTATTGATTAGAAAATTCTATCCCTTTTTTAGCAAAAATTTCCTTAAAATCCAAAGTTCCAAGTACTCCAAATTTTATTTCTGCAAGCTTGTCGGAGAGATCTTGGATGGTCTGATCAATGGTCTTTTGTGTTTTTACTGTATAATTAAAACTCATTTTTGTTCAACCGACTCTTTACCATCAAGTCCTTGTCAATTAATTTCTTCTGTCCATCCAATCGGTGGAATTTTAAAAATCAAGGTACCCAAATAGGAAAAAACTGAAATTTTTTTATCAAGATATCATTTGATTTCTTGCGTGGTTTGTGAGGATTACTAAAAATTGATAATAAATTTCTTGATTCATTCTATATAATTATCATATTTTAATTTGATACGAAACTGCATTCATAAAAGAACATGATAAATAATCCTAAAATCGAATGGTTCTGAATTTCATGGCGAAAAGAATCACAATAATGATTGATGACGAAGTTGATAAAAAATTAAGAATGATTCAAGCCAAACAAATCTCTAAAACTAATAGTTCTGTTTCTTATTCACAAGTCCTAAATGAACAACTACGAAAGTCTCTTAAATAAATACGGAGTTTGAGGAAAAACACATTCGTCGAATAATCTACCACGTTTAAACCTGATTATAGAGTTAGTTAAGTATGAGAGGCAAGAAAATTACCACAGTTATTGATGATGACCTTATTGAAGAATTAAGAAAAATCCAATCAAAATTGAGTCTTGAATCATCAACACATGTTAGTTTTTCAAAGGTGATAAATGATCAAATTAGAAAAACATTGAAATAATTTACAAGAACCCTCCATTTCGAATTCAGTTTTATTTTCAAATTAGGTTTTCATGGTTTAGACCCTATTAGAGTTAGGAGATTTTTTTCTGAGTTATTCTCCTAATTCCAATAACAATTGCAATTGGAATCCCAACATACATTCCAATATTGAGAAGAATCAAGCTCAACCCATACCCTATTACCTCAACCTCACTGTTCATATCTACCTGATGTAGTACAGAAAGAGACGATATCATGGGCGTAATTGAAAGTTTTACAATCTCTTTGAAAGATGAATTTTCCCGTTGATAATCAGCGATTGCAGGGCTAAAAGAATAATAGAAATTATTGAAACCATTCATGAAAATTGTGCCAGACTTTGTTTGGGATAGTTTGTTATCCCTAAGCTCTCGTAGTTCCTGAACGTGGGCGGAAAGCTCTGAGCCATAGGCCGCAGTTGCAATAAGGCAACCACCTCCTCGGTCTTGAATTTCTTCAAGTCCCTCTGATCCTTTTTCCACAATTGCTTGTCCTGTTTCTTTTCCTTTTTCAACAACAACTTCCCCCACGATTGCTCCTTTTTCTGCTGTCTCTCCACCCTTTTCCACGATTACCTTACCAGCCTCTTTCCCTGCCTCTAAAACCAATTCGCCTGTCTCTTTCCCAGCTTCAGTAATTGCTTTTCCAGCTTCTGTAGCTTTTTCTACCAATTCTGGTTTTGTGTCTTCCTTAATGAAAAAAGTCAGTTTAGTTGTTTCATCTACATACTTTGCCTCAACAACGTATGTCCTTCCATCTTCAAAATTGTTTTTTGATGTGTCAACTGAAAAATCAAACTTCCATGCAGTGTTTTCAAAATATTTGACTGTATCTGAACCTGGATCAATTGCTTTTGTAAAAACACTTTTTCCTGTTTCTTGCTCGGTAATTTTCACCGTAACTTGTTGACCTTCAATGGGTCGGTTTCCATATAGATATCCTTCATAGTTAACTACTTCTCCATAATTGATGTTCCTCTTATCAGCATCCATTGCCATCAAACCATGCCAAACAATAGAATAAGGAAGTATCTTAATGTCCCCGTAAAGTTTTTGATCATTTGCAACAAGTCTACATGAAGGACCATATTGAGTAGTATCAGTAGCAAAGCCATCCCTCACATATGTAAGGCAAAAACCAACGATGTCTCCTACCGCCAAATTAAAGTCGTTTTCATCTCCGGATTTTAGAGGTTTTGAAAACTCAATAAAGTTCCTTGTACCATCATGTTTTCCGGCAGCATCACCACTGAATCTTGTATCAGTTACCCACTCTGCTCCATCATAGTGTCCATCCATGACATCTCCACTTCCAATAAACCCTCCAGAATCATCATTTACATCAAGTATTCCATTATGGGAATTGTCAAACATTACTCCAACTTGGTCGTCTGGAGTCAAAAGATTGTCAATTACATACAAACCAAAATAGAGATTTTCCTCGTCATTCATAACCAAAAGCATGCTACTATCTGATTTTCCCCCAAAAACAGGGATGATGTGTGCACCATCCCACTCTCCAAGAGATCGTTCTCCATCAATGGTGGCTGTGCCATATCCAGATAATACTTCTCCATAATGACCAAAAGCTAGATTTGAGGTTAAGGAGAAAGACAAAATTCCTAACAATAATGCCAAGAGAACGCTAGGTTTCAACGAGTTAGTTTTTGATTTTGGATTTAAAAATTAATCCATCAAATTATAGTTCCAAATTAGAAAAATTACAAAAAACATAACTCGCCGAGGCTTTTGTTTAAAAATATTACTGATGTTTTGGCGTTGAAGTTTTTGTGTAAAAACCTCAAATTTCAATCAATGGCAAACGAACAATGTGGAATTTGCTGGAATTTGAAACTAGATAGAAAAGGAAAAGAAACACATGGGTTGTTGCATTCTCATGACTTTACTCCTTTTGATTATTGCATAAAATGCAAAAAGCCAAAATTCGACCATAGGGGATTTCTTACCCATCCAAGCAGATATGATCTAATGGAAACCGATTCAGTTAATTTAGATCATGAATTTTATTCAGCAAACTATTCAAAGGAAATGGCTAGAAAAAAAAGACGAAAAATAATTTTAGGAGTCTCGGGGACTTTGACACTTGTTATTGCCCCGGTAGTAAATGTATTACATTTTCTTTATTAATTTGGTTCAAAAAAATTTCAGTTTTTTTCTAAGTTTGACTAATTCATAGAATTGTTTTCAAAGAAGTCATTAGCAACCTATTCAATTAAATTATCTACAGGTTAGATTCCAGTATGGGCATTCTCTCGGTTCAAGACATAAAGAGGTTAGATGATGCTTGCAAAAAATTAAACCAAGAAGACAAAGTTAGGCATGTTGGAGTAATAAATGAACTTGGGCGTTTAGTTGCTGGAGGTTTCAAGGAAGGTGTTAAACCATTACTATCGGATGATAAAGTGCGAATGGTATACATGCAAATGCAGCTTGATTTTAACATGAGACAAGAGTTAGATGACGTTCTTGGACCCATAGACTTTATTGCATCAAGAAGGAAAAATCAATTGATTATTAGTGTGCCTATCGGAGAAAATTTGGTTCTGATAACTGCAGAACCTGACGCTGACGACAAAACAATCATCAAAAAAGCTGAAGAGATTTTTGATGAGATTAACATTTCCACACTTCCTGAAAATTAAAATCATTTATTCATTGAATTTTTGTGTAATCACTTCACAAAATTTCTATAAAAATTTCAAGAGAGAAAATAGCAAAAACAGAAAGAACGAATTTTAATAAAACTATACTGTGATGATTTTATTTTCAATTAGAAATGTAATGCCGTTTAAGAATTCGTTTTCGTCAATTTTTCCTTCGGACCACCACTTTGCAGTATTTTTTATCCATTCGGGTATAGTTTTGGTTGACGAATTTCCAGGTTCGGGCAGGTCGGGAATAAAAATAATTTTTTCAATTATCAAATACTCAATCCCTTTTAGAAAATCCCTATCAGTGATTAATCCTTCAGACCACCATTTTGCATTATTTTTAATCCAATCTGGGACTCTTTGGAATAGTGATTCAGGGTAGCCTAAAACTTCAAAGATAGATTTTGACGGAAATTCTGAGTCAAACCAATCCCGGTAAGATTCTTCATTATGATACCGGTTCACATAATGCCAAGCAGATTTTGTGTTGTCAGGAAACCCTTGAACATGTGTAGACCCAAACCCAACTACTTCAATAATTGAATTTTCTTTAAAAACAGAATCAAACCAATCTTGATACGCTCTTTCAGAATAATATCGGTCAAGATAATGACTTGGCGGCTTTGAAGGATCTGGGAAATTCTTTACAATTAGCTTCAGATCATGTTTCGAAGTTTTTTCATCACCGTCATTTTGTGTCTCCGATTTTGCTGGAATAGATTCCTCTTTAGGTTCAGAAGAGATGCCCTTGTCAGGATTAGCATTCATTGGTTTTTCAAAGAAAAACTGTTTTTCAAAAACTTCGTGATTATATACTAGTTTTAAATGATAAAATCCTTCTTCATTCCATTTTGGTCCTTGGGCTTTATAGTTTTTAGAAAATTTTCCATCCTTTTGAGGAAAAAATTGATCAATGACCACAATGTCTGATTTGGAAGGATTTAAAATTTGTAAACCAACAAAACTGTCTTCAACATAGGAAACCCTGCCTGAAACATTTATTGTCTCACCAAATTGATATTTTTCTTTATCAACTGAAACTGAATCGGCAAAACTGGTTTGAGTAAATGTACCCAAAAGAACCAAAAACAAAATGAGAAAAATAGATTCTTTCGACAAGTAACTTATTCCATTAACTTTTGTGGGAGATTGAATAGAGTGTAAAAATTCCAATTAACCAATACTCTCCTTCAAAAAAACATCACCACGGATCATCATTTCACCTATTGAATATTAATTGTAAATGCCTCTTTTGCTTTAAGTGATTCTGGATTATCTAAACCTTGTCAGATTAATTTTTGGTAGTTTTTACTTAAGGACATTCAATAAAGTAAATTTTAGTCTCATAAATCCAGTTAGCTGCAGTTAGCACAGAGGTGGAAACCGATTGTTATTGCAGAATCTACCTTATGCAAATTAACTGTAAGTTAAAATTTTAAATTAAAGGGTTTGACTAAAATTTGGAATTTCTCATATTCATTTAGAAAGACAAGTCCTTTTTCAGTAATATGAAAAGCTTTTCTTTGTTCTAAAATTTTTTCTTCAATCAATCCTGCTGAGCTTAATTTAGAACATTTTTGCAAAGCTACATTATGAGAAAGATTTGCTCTCCTAGAAATAATTGAAATAATAATTCCGTCTCTACCAGCTTCTTTAATTACACTCAATATGTCTCCTAAAGAGCAAATTTGGGTTCTTCTTGGTTTGGAGGAACGAAATATGGTTTCAGGTCCTAAACCAGAGTAAATTTTTTCTATTTTTGGCAACTCAAGGTCATAATTGTTGATCATATTCATTAAAGCTTGAAATTTTTAACGAATAATAACCATCTAACCTTTGGGTTTGTTAACGAATTTAATCAACTAGTTGACTTTGTTTTGTTCTATCTCAACTTTAGCCTGTTTTAAATGAGAATTTGGGAAATTGATAATAAAAAATGATGTCATTCAAACTGAAATTATGTGAGGATTGTAAAAGAATGAAGTGTGATTCTGGATGTGTCTGTGATTGCCATGAGAATCATTGGTGGTAGCCTTTAAACTCAAACTTCAAATCCCATAAATAATGAAGGAACAGAAGTGTTTTCCCAAAAATAACCCTAGGAAATTTTGGATTTCTTTTAAATTAATCAAATTGAAATCCCCACACAATAGGAGACAAATGCCAAGAATGTGGAAGGAAGTTAACAGCAGAGGGATTAACTCATTGTTCTAACATTTGCCTTTTTGAAAATGTGAAGAATTCAAGATCAATTAGTAGGACGCCTTTCGAAAACTGGAATAATAGAGATTATTGGTTTTGAATATTTTAGTAAAAATAATTTTTTACTAACCACCTTCGATAACTAAAATTTTTTTCAATTTTTCTTAGTATGTAATATTTTGGTTCTCCCGTGTCAAGCCAGGCTTGTTTCAAATATTTTGTTCTTAGAATCTAGTTGGGTGCAAGTAAAATGAAATTTTTTATCAGTCTCAAAATTACAGTTTGTACATTGAAAAGAGATGCCATCATTACATCTATGACATTTTTGCTTAATCTCTAATTCATTTCCACATCTTCTGCATGATTCTTCTCTCAATAAATCACCTCATTTTTACAAAAAGGATCTATGCGAGAACAAGGAATGTCAAAAAAGTTTTCCTTATTGTGCCTAAGGGAAATTTGTTCTCGCATATAGGGTTTTATTGATATTTAGTCATAAAGACTGGTCAGCTAAATAGCTTACCGATAATCTGTCTTATTTACTACAATCTATGAACCACATTCTCTAATCTAATTCATGAAAACAAATACAATTCAAACACAACCCACAAGTACCTGGAACAAGATAGTGCATGCGCCATTCAGAAAAGTAGTCAAGTTTGACTTAATTTGTATGGGGCTTGGAATTTTAATGGGTATGGGTATTGGTGCCTTCATAGTTACAGGGGGAGCATAACCTTCTGTAACTTTTTTTTGATTTTGGATAAATATAATCAGATTAGTATTAGCTCATTTTCATCGGGTTTTTATCTAGCAAATCCACATACTAAAACTTGTGAGCAACATTATAGATGAAACAGCAAATTACGTTTTGGATCTTGCAAGCCCTCAAAGATTAAACATACTATTTGAATTACTTGGAAAAAGTTCAACTCCAACCCAAATCGCAAAAAAGTTAGATTCAACAAAACAAGAGGTTCACAGAAATTTTATTAGATTAGTTGAAAGTGGGTTGATTGAGAAAAATAATGATGGGAGTTATTCACTTACTACTTTTGGAGAAGTAGTATGCACCCAAGTCCCTACAATTGTCTTTTTCTCACAAAATAGGAAATATTTTGAGGAGCATTCTTTTGGTGATGTACCACATAAATTTAAAATGCGTTGTGGTCAGCTTGCAAATTCTATTCATATCAAAGGGTTCTCAAAGGTAATGGAGCAATGGAAATCCATATACAAAAATTCAGATGAGTATGTTTATGAGATTTTATCTGAAGTTCCTCTTGACCTGATAGAGCCCTTAGTCAATAGGATAAAGAATGGTGTTAAATTCAATTACATTTTCTCAAAATCAGCAGTAGTTCCACCGGGAAGAAAATCCCTTTTGAAAAAACTGGGTTTTGAAAAACTAATGGAAAAAGGTTTGGTTGAGAGAAAAATGAAAAATAATGTTCAAACAGTACTAGTTTTAAGCGAAAAAGAGGCATGCGTTTTATTTCCAGATAAAGAAGGAGAATCTGACCTTAGCGAGATGTTTTATAGCAATGATCCTATGTTCCAAGAATGGTGTCTCGATTACTTTAGATATTGTTGGTACGGTTCTGACATTTTTGAAGAAAGTAAATTAAAAGAATAAAATTTGTGATTAATAATATTAAACAAGTTCTGATAATCTTAAATTAAAAAATATCATGTAGATGACTTTATAGGTTTGAAGGATCAAGTAAATTCATCACATGGGTCTTTCTAAAGCATCTCTTTCTGGTCTTAAGGTTTTTGCTCCAATTTCAATTCAAACCAATGATTTGGATTTATTTGAAACGCTCAAATTTGAAACAAAAGGTCTGAGAGAAAAAGATTTTCTAAGTAAAGAAATCTTTCAAGAACAATTTGTAAAAAGAACAAAATCCATAAAACCAAAAAAACCAGTTCCATCTAACAAAAATGAAATAGACAAGTTAGTTGAAGAATTTTGTCAGAAACTTGACCGTACACTACTAGTTAAAAATGACGAGTCATCTATCACGAATATTAAGTGGGATTACATTGATGACTTTTGCAATACACTTAGAAGAATAGAGCGGAGTGATGATAGAAAAGTTCGTTGGGCCATTTATCATCTTTGGAGGGAAGGTAAAACCAATATCACCTTAAAAGAGATTACTGAATTACTAAAAGGATTTAAAATTAAAGAAATTCCCAAAATTATTAAAAAAATCCTAAAACGTGAAAATTCTTCTGGATTGGTTGCTGAATTTGATGAAAAAACTCTAAAAATAAAACATGAACCTGATGACAAGCTTGTATGGCATTATTTAGGAGATGAAATTGGAGAGATAACTAGGCGATCCCCTGGTGAAATTGAAAAAGAAATTCTTCGATTAATTGATGAAGGGTCTTACTCAGCTACCGAATTATCCGATGTTTTATCTATAGATGAGGCCACCATATCAAGAACTTTGTCAAAACTAAGGAAATCTGAAAAAATTATTTTGTCTAGTTTTGGTGAAAGAGGTTCAAGATACTTTACCACAAATTGCGATTATTGCCCATTTGGAACCACAAAGGCAGCTTGTAGGAAAGAGGCGTTATCATACATTATAGATTATTTCAAAACTTCATTTGGCGTGGAACTTTCTGCCCCTGATTTTGAAGGAATAGAAGAAAATCAGGCCATCTTGAAAATTAAGCGCATTGTTTCAATGGCTAAAAAAGAAAAAAACACCAAGCTTGAGAGAAGTATTAGCATGGGATTGTCTGAACTTCTAGGAACGGCAGTTGACAATTCTCTTAAAATAAAATCATCAAAGAAGAATTCACCAGAAAAAGTTACTATGAAGACCGATGATAGTTTGTTTAAACTTCCTGTGCTATTTCATTTGGGCTTGTACAAAGGTTCTCAGACTAGCTATGAATTGATAAATGAGATAATAAAAAATACAAAAACCATTCCTAAAGAAGAAAGGTTGCAAATTAAACGTCTTGTAGAGGATCATTCAAAAAAATTCCTCAGGTATGCTGGAATTAAAGAGTCAGTCTGAATAACTTAGAATTGACGGTGTTAATCATTTATCTATTTTGTGGTATTTTAAAAAAAGATTAGATAAGAAACCAACAGTCTTGATTTCTGTCGAATAACCAGTCAACTAAATGTTCTAAAACTGTCTTTGTTCATTTTCAAAATAGCATAAAAGTCAAAAAAGGGGATAGAATTTATCAAAATGAAATCCTGTAAAAAGTGTGGTAAAGAATATTCGACAAGACAGAGTGATTTTTGTTGTTTAACTTGTGCTGTGGCATTTGGGTTTGACCACAGAATTTAAACTAATTTTAAGACTTTGGTTATTTTGATTTTATTATTTTTCAAAAAAATAGATTGATTTCCGCCTAGATTAGATCAACCAGATGTTTTTTTCAAAAATTTGGTCAAATCAAGAAATTCTTAAAAACAAAACCGAGAATTAATCACAATAACAAAAATGAGAACTAAATTGTTACAAAGGTATCAAACAAAATGAATGAGGATATTGAAACCCGTATAGAGGAGTTATTTGGAAATTCATCAAGACCCTTTAAAGAAAAATACTCTCGCCAAAAAGAGTATCTAAAAAGAACTCAGAAAAATAGAGGATAAAAGCATGAGATGTGCAAATTGCGGAAACCAAGGTAGTTGGAGAGATCCTAATTGCAACAAATGTGACAAACCCTTGCATCAGAAAAACTGTAAAGAAAAATCTCCTGATTGCAAATGTCATTCAATTAATGAAACCTTATGGACTCAAAAGAAGGCTAGTTCAAGTCCAAGTTAATATACAATAAATGCAAGGAAAAGTTGGTTAATGAAGGTAGCCTTAACTTATAATGAAAGATCAATTGATCCAAATGACGTCATAAACGTATTTGGTGTTCCTACTAAAGAACACTATAGCCCAAAAGCAATTGAAAGGGTTGCAAGAGCACTCGAAAAAGGGGGCCATAGCGTCAAGGTAATTGAAGGGGACATCCACATGGCCGATGAACTCAAAGAGTTTATGCCAAAAGTAGTCTCTGGAGAAAAGCCAGGAATGGTGTTTAATATGGCCTATGGAATCCAGGGTCAGAATCGGTACACACATGTACCTGCAATTTTAGAAATGCTAGGAATTCCGTACATTGGTTCAGGACCTGCTGGTCATGCCATAGTACAAGACAAGGTAATGACAAAAATTATTCTTCAAAGAAATAATTTGCCTACTCCTGGTTTTTGGGTTTTCAAAACCCCAGACGACAAATTTGATGACTTGGTGTTCCCTGTCATTGTAAAACCAAAATTAGAGTCAACTTCTATGGGAATGGAAGTTGTCGATAATTGGGATGATTTAAGAAGGGCAGTAAAAACACAGATTGAAAAATTTCAACAAGACATTCTTGTCGAACAATTTATTCAAGGAAGGGAGTTTGCAGTCGGGATACTTGGAAATAATCCAAATTTAGAAGTCCTCCCAATTGTTGAGATTAATTTAGGAGATCCCAAAAAAATCCAAACAAAATCAGACAAGGTTAAAACTGGGGGAGTGGATAAAATTTGTCCCGCTCCACTTTCTGAACAAAAGACATGGGAGTTGAAGAAATTATGTGTAGATGCTTTTGTTGCCTTGGGATTAAATGACTACACAAGAGTAGATATACGAATGGATGAGGAGGGTAATTTTTACATTCTAGAGTTAAACTCGATGGCAAGTTTGGGTAAGGGAGGTTCTTTGTTTTATGCCGCCAAAACCGGTGGATATACTTACGAATCTTTGATAAACAAAATTTTAGATGTGGCCATTATCCGTTATTTTGGATCTACTGCACACTTGGAGCCTTCTGAGCCAGATATGACCCAACCCTTGAGGGTTGTGGCAAGAACTTATTTGCGAGGCCACTTGCAAAATTTAAAAGATACTTTAAGAGATTTTGTAAATTCCAATACTCATGTTTACAATACTGATAATATCAATAATTTAGGAGAATCTATTGCACGTAGATTAAAACATCTCGGATTTTCTGAACACATCCATAAAAATTCTGAGATTGGTCATTTTAGATTTTTTAAAAACCACACTGATTCAGAAAATGATGTTTTAATCGTATCCCATCTGGATACCCATTATGGACCAAATGACTTGATGTCATATTATGAGGACGATGACCGAATCTATGGCTCCGGGATTGCAGAAAGTAAGGGGGGCTTAACGGTGATGCTTGGAGCCCTTCATGCTCTTAGATTTGCTAAAAGGTTAAGAAAAGTGAGGTGCGCCATTTTTCTTACATCAGATGATAGTCTGGGAGGAAGGTTTAGTAAAAAATACGTCCAACAATACTCCAAAAAATCAAAATATGTAATTGGCTTAAAATCGGCAAGCAAAGACGGAGGAATAATTACAACTTGTTATGGAAGAAATGATTATCAAATAAGATTTTCTTCATCAGCAAATTCTTCTGATCTTCACGGAATTATTCCGGTGTTAGGAAAAAAAATAGCTGCAATTGAAAAGCTTTCAAAAGACGAAAAAGATTATCAATTAAGAACCACATCAATAGTAGCACAAGGAACCCACGGTCACACTCCCAATTATGCAACTCTTTCATTGACATGTAGTTTTAAAAATCCTAAATTGGGAAATGTGATGGATTCAAAGATAAAATCAATAATGAAAAAAAGAGAGGCAGGTTTGAAAAAATTAGAAGTTGCAATAAATCAAATTCAAGCACGACCACCAGTAATAGAGGAGGAATCTGATACTAAGTTCTTTGAGATGGTGGAAGATTTGGCAAAAAAACATGAAATCAAAATAAAAAGGCATGAACAAATAATGTCTTCAGACATTAGTAATGTTCCATCAAAACTACCTGCGTTAGATGGATTAGGTCCAATAGGTCACAATTATCGAAGTGCTAAAGAATACATTGTTCATGACAGTATTGTTGAAAGAGCTGCTTTACTAAGTTCGGTTATTTACAAATGCTCTCAAAATGGCTCTTGAGTACGAGTTAGCAGCACTTGCAGCCTTAATTGGCCTTTCGGGGTTTTTTAGTGGATTAGAAGTTGCTTTGGTAGGAACTTCAAAGGCAACAATTGAAAGGTTGGTTAGAGAAAATGTCAAGGGGGCAAAATCCCTTCAAAAGTTAAAATCCAATCCAGGATGGATGATGTCAAGTGTTAATCTAGGAAATAATCTTGTAAATATTGGCTCGGCATCGCTGGCAACAGTTGTGGCTATTCAGATTTTTGGTGAAAATGGATTAGGAATTGCGGTCGGAATAATGACATTTCTAATTATTATTTTTGGGGAGGTAACACCTAAAACATATTGTAACGCAAATGCAACAAAAATTTCCTTAAGATGTTCAGGAATTTTGATAGCATTTAGTTATGCATTTTATCCGGCTGTGTGGGTTTTAGAGAAGATCACCAGAGCGATAATCAAAATCACTGGAAGTGA
>JAWWBZ010000020.1:0-13731 GCA_033720715.1 Nitrosopumilaceae archaeon
GAAGAACTGACATCGATTAGAATAGTTTTGATTTTATTTAAAAAGGTTATCTAGTCATC
This sequence comes from Nitrosopumilaceae archaeon, assembly GCA_033720715.1. Lineage (GTDB taxonomy): Archaea > Thermoproteota > Nitrososphaeria > Nitrososphaerales > Nitrosopumilaceae > Nitrosomaritimum. Next base: position 60 of record JAWWBZ010000020.1, read on the forward strand.
ATCTGGGCAGGTTAATTCACGTAATTTGGTATATTTGGATTCCATTGCCTCAGCATGCTCAAGAACCGTATCCAAATCAAATTCATTTTTGGAAAAGTACCAACGTATCGGAACCCAATGACCTATACCATCCATATCGTGAATCATGCCCTTATCTGCCTTGACCTTTAATTTTTCCTCTATAGAGGTTTCCTTAATTTCCAAACCCCTCTTTGTTTTATCCTCTAGGATAAAATCCGAACCACCGTCCTTGATGAAATAGAAAGAACCATTCTTTAAAACAGGAAGTTCTAGGAGCAATTTATTTTTCCACTGGATTTCCTATCATATTTCCCCATTCAGTCCAAGAACCATCGTAGTTTCGAACTTTAGGGTATCCTAGTAAATACTTCAGAACGAACCAGCTATGTGATGACCTTTCCCCAATGCGACAATAACAAATAACATCTTTGTCTGGAGTTACTCCCTTTGGTTCATAGTTTTGTCTTAGTTCTTCCACAGGTTTGAACGTTCCATCTGCATCATTTACTGCAGTTGCCCAAGGAATATTATTTGCACCAGGAATATGCCCTCCCCTTTGTGCATGCTCCATTGGGTATTCTGGAGGGGCCGTAATCTCACCTTTGAATTCTGCCGGTGACCTAACATCCACCATGACTGTATCTTCTTTATCTAATGCTCTACTTACATCAAAAAGATAAGCTCGTAGTCCCTCATCTGGGGGCTGTGCAACATAAGTTGATGGTTGGACTGGGGGCTCTTCTGTGGTATATTCTCTATTTTCCAATTCCCATTTTTTTCTTCCACCATTCATGATTTTCAAATTTTCATGGCCATAAATTTTGAATATCCAAAAAACAAATGCGGCAAACCAATTGTTAAAGTCCCCATATAGAATTACTTCAGAGTCAGCTGTTATTCCATTCTTTGCCATCAATAATTCAAATTGTTTTTTATTGATAATGTCTCTTCTCACGGGGTCATTGATATCTCGTTTCCACCAAATCAAGGTTGAGCCTTTAATGTGGCCTTTTTGATATCCATTAACGGGATCATAATCTACTTCAACTATTTTTCTATTTTCATTTGGAGGGTTTTGGGACACCCATTCTGTGTCTACAAGCACCTCAGGATGTGAATAACTCATGGTTTAACCCAATGTGTTTTCATACTTAATTGTTTTTCCGAGAGGAAAACAGAATGAAAATCATTTTTAAGTAAATAAAAATCAGGAGAACTGCTTGAAGTTAAAAAAAGTAGCAATTGTCAGTAAAGTTGGTTCCAAAGAATCTGAAGAAACTGCCAGAGACGTTGCAAAAAAATTCTTAGATATAAAATCAAAAGTCTATACCATTTCTCCTATAGATGTTGTGGGTGCTACAGAAATTGAATCTCTTGAAGAATTAAAAAAAGAAGATTTGGATTTGGTCGTAACCCTTGGTGGAGACGGGACAACTCTTAGGGTGTTTAGAAATCTGGAAAATGAGACTCCCATCTTGACAATAAATGTTGGAGGAAATAGAGGAATACTAGCTGAAATTACAATTGAGGAATTAGATGAAGCAATTAAACAAATTCAAAAAGGAAAATTCTTCTTGGATAAAAGAACAAGAGTAGTTGCTTGTTGCGGTGGAAAAGAATTTCCCCCAGCATTAAATGAAATTTACATCAGTAGAACTAACTTAACCAAGACAGCTGAAATTGAAATAAAGTTTCAAAATGACACAGTAAAGCAAAAAATGGATGGAGTGATTGTTGCCACTCCTAGTGGCTCAACTGGGCATTCTTTTTCTTTGGGAGGGCCAATATTACATGAAAGTTTAGACGTTTTGATAATTACACCAGTAGCACCAGTCTACAGATTAGAATCAATTGTAGTTCCTGATGAAAAAATAGAGATTATATCCTCACATGATTGTAATATTGTGATGGATGCACAGGTTGTAAAATCTGCTGGGTATGAAGAACCTATTACAATAAAGAAATACAAAACTCCTGCCGTATTTATTAGGTTAAAGAAAAGAGGGCTGAGACAGATGAGTAAGCTTGGATTTTAGAATTTTAGATGCCAGTGCATTTTATGCTGGAATTCCATTTGGATCTTCAGATGAATGTTTTACAACTACAGTCGTATTTGATGAGATAAAACACATCAAGAAAAATCATGAAGCTTTAGAAACACTGATGGAAACAAACCGATTAAAAATCAGGGCTCCCAATGAAGAGTGTATTCAAAAAGCGATTAAGGAATCTAAAAAAACTGGCGATTATCCACAACTATCCAAGCAAGACATATCCATACTTGCATTGGCTATTGAGTTAAATGGTCAAATAATTTCGGATGATTTTGCAGTATCCAATGTTGCCAAAAATATCGGGTTAAAAATTTCACCTATAATGACTCAAGGAATTTCAGACGTAGGGAAATGGATTCACTATTGTCCTGGTTGCTATTCCAATCATAAATCTGGAAAAGAATGCCCATCATGTGGAACACCTCTCAAAAGGAAACTTCTCAAAGGGGAAGCTTCCTTGCCACCTTGAATAGCATCTCAAGAATCGTGTAAAGTTTTTTGATTGTTTTTTTTCAAAAACTTACTTTCAGACTCTAACATTTTTTTAATTTTTTTTGATCGAGCTTCACCTAACCCCTCGACTTTTGCAAGCTCCGATGTTGATGCATTAAGGACCTTAAGTGGTGAACCAAATTTTGCAAGCATTCGTATTGCAAATTTTTCCCCAATACCAGGTAAACTGCAAAGAGAGGACAGTTGTTGTTTTTCAAGATCGTTGGATTTCCTTATTTTTTTCAAAAAGGGACCTTTTGAAACATCTTTTCTTGAACACATAGACACCAAGAGTTTTGTAGTGTGTATTGCACTTGGAGTAGGTATTACGGGTATTTTAAAATCAAGAACCACAGTAGAAAGTGCGCCATAAAAAACCAAGGGGTTTTCTGCGATTTCCTCTATTTCATCCACATTTCCTTCCATTAGAACCACAGGAAAATCAAAATTTTCCTTTAAGCGGGTACATTGATCAAAAAGTCTACCATCAAAAATGGAAGTCATTAGATCACGAATGCTCTTTCTTTCTACTATTGTTTCAGGGCCTACAATGTAATCTCCTATCGGCAAGGTTTTCATCTCTACATTAAGCCCGACGGATTTTAATAATGCAGGAATTCCGCTTTTCTTTTCACGTTCATCCACAACTATTCGTAAATTTTCTAGTTTCACCAAATCTAATTCAATTAATTTGTAAATATATTATATGAAATTTTAGAAGACCTAGTTTTCTGGCTTTGGTGAGCTCTCTTTACCCATTGATGCTCCACTTTGAGAAGAACCACTTTTCATCAATTCAGTTATTTTAGCCTCTTGTTCTTTCAGAGTTTCTTTTAACCGGTTTTCTTGTTTTTCTAGTACAGTTGATCTTGTCTTGATTAATTCTTGTCTTTCCTCAAGTTCATCAATCAATTGTTTTTTTGTGGACTTTATCAGGATTGATCCGGCTTGTTTGTAAACAATATCCTCCTCAGATGCTTTTCTTAGTTCTTCAACGGATTTTTCAGTTTCAATTTTTTCCATTTCTACTTGTTGTTTTTGCTGCATTATTGCCTGAAGGTTTTGTTGGGATTGCTGCAATTTCATTAATTGTTCTTGTAACCAAGGTGGCATTTGACCAGCTGACATACCCTAAGAAGAATGGGTTTTCATTATATCTTTACCGGCAAGTATGATTTTGGAGGCGACTAGATGTCAACTGAGGTAATGGTGTTATAACTTCCCTGAATTAGTCTCAAAGTAGAGTTCAGATTAGCTCGTAGGTGTGGTAAATGGTTAGATTCCACGGTAATCTCGATTTTCTCATTAAATTGCATTTTTGTGTTAGTGGGATTTTCTGGATAAAATTCATTATCAATGTTTATGGAATCAAAAATTGCTTTTGTTTTATTCTTTGCATCAACAATTATTTTTGCACTAAAGTTTGACATCATAGGCTGTCCCTGCAATTTTAAAACTACATTTTTTGCAAGACCATATGCCAACTGCATCTCTTCCAAATTGTTTGGAACCACATTCAGGGCAAATTCTCTTCTCTTTAAGCTGTTGATGAATCTTGGTGTATTGTTTTCTAATTTTTATACCATATCTTGCCCCTAATCCTTTAAGAGATTTCTTTTTGGCCATTTTATTGACTGCCTTCTCCTGCTTGCTTCAAAGTTTCTCTAATTTGTGCACCCGCTTTAATGGAAAGTTCCCCGCATTTTGTTATTTCATCAAAAGTGAATCCTGAATCCCCTCCTTTTTGTAATGCAACAATGTTACCATCAGAGTCGGTGGTGATGGTAATTCTTGCATCCATACAGTCCCATTCATCTCCATTTGGATCTACTAAAATATGATTTCCGATTTTTCCCATCGTTACAGAAACGGGTATAGTAGTTGTTGGAAGTTCAGAGTCTGCTCCTTCAACTAGTGTGGGACTATCATCTTTCATTTCCCATTTTGGAGTTTTTGAATTTAGAATTGCCGCTGTTGCAGCATAAGAACATGCATCAAAAAGATTACCATCATAATCAACTACCACAATATCGGCAAAAACTCCTACAACAGATTTGTCCTTTTCAATTACCAATTGACCTACATCAACCATATGACTTTCTCTTATTCCTCTATCCACAACTCTAGCTAATTCTATGACGTCAGGACCAGGAGGACCAGTTTCTACACTTGGATGAGACAGTGGTAGGAGTTCAGCGGTGCATATGAAAATTCCCTTATCACCCATATCTGGAAAAGGTCTATCTGGTTGGATTTTTACTCCACACACTGCTTCGGAATCACCCAATCTGACTCGAGCAGAACCATTTGCTTTTGGAATAGCGTCCACTTCAACTGTTAATTTCCTTGGTTCGTCAAATTTTCTTCCATCAATTCTTTGACCTTGGTCAAGGAGTTCGAGGATTTTGGTTCTTTTAAGGTCATCAATTACATTTATTGACAATTATTGTTCTCCTCCATTTTGAAAATATTTTTCTGTTAATGCTTTCTTTTGAAGTTCATAAACTAATTTACATCCTTTTACACCAGTTTCAACACACTTCTTAAATTCTTCAGGGCTTAAAATCCCGTCCAACTGTAGCAAAGTTATCTGTTCAAGATTTGGCATGTAACCAATAGGCATATCTGCTTGACCGGCTTGGTCTTCTTCGTTGTTAACATCAAGAATAATAGTGTCTGCTACTTTGCCAGAAGCACATGCTGCAACCAAATCTCTCATTGGAATTCCTGCATCTGCAAGGGCTACTGAGGCAGCAGATAAAGCAGCGCAACGTGTCCCACCGTCTGCTTGTAAGACTTCGATGAAGACATCTACTGCGGTTCTAGGAAATTTTTCGAGCATTACTGCTGGCATTAAAGCTTCTTTGATTACTTTGGAAATTTCGATTTCTCTTCTAGAAGGAGCAGGATTTTTTCTTTCTCCAACAGAAAATGGTTCCATGTGATATCTAACTCGTAAAATTCCAGTATCAGTATCAGCCATATGTTTTGGATGGACATCTCTCGGGCCGTATACCCCAACTAGGATTTTGTTATCTCCAAATTCAATATACGCAGAGCCGTCTGCATTTTTCAACCCTCCAGCTTTTATCATAATGCGCCTAGGCTCATCTATCTTTCTACCATCACACCTAATTCCGTTTTCATCTAATAGAACTAGAGTACTTTCTCTTCCACCCATTAAGATTCACCTTTTGATTCTAACATTTCTTTCACTTGATCAGTCAAGTTAGCTACATGAGCATGCTCGTTGACCATTTCTATGGCTTTTTTAGCCTTTAATAATCCCTCGGGATTATCACAAGAAACTACGACCCAACCATTCTGACCAATTGTAATTACGGCATTTGTAGCTGTTTCAATGGTTTGAATCATTGTGCCTCTTTTTCCAATTAGACGTGGGACTTTGCTTGGGGAGATTTTTATCAAATCTCCAGAATCTATTTTGCCCAAGTCTCTATCTGCTATTGTAACTAGAGGGTCACGAGTTCTATCAAAATTTGCAATTCGAGCAGCAACCAGATCTCCTGCTTTAAGTTTCGAAGTAAGTTCGTCAGCATGAGCAGAGAAATCCCGACCAAAAACATCCTGGGCAGGTAAAAATCCTACATAACATGAATTAATATCAAGCTCCCAAGACAAAGATGTATGGGAAATCACCTTGCCAATTACCAAATCATTGATTTTTGGAATATATTTTCCTGTTAGGGAGATCACTTTAACAGAATCATCATAAATTTCTGAAATACCTATGGTGGTGGAAATAATCTTGTTTCCATCCAAGATCACATTTTGTTCTGGTCTGAAAGGTCCGGTGGTTACAACATCGCCTGGAATCACATATTTTCTTCTATTGTCCATTATTGCATTACCTCAACTGTAGCTGAACCCTTTGTTATAGACCCTAATCTATCTATCACGTTGGGCCTTGCTGCAGCGGGTATTTCAAGTATTGCTTTTAAGGAACCATTATTTTGCCATTCTTCTTTTTTCAGAGAACCCACAGATTTTAAAACCGCATATGATTGGGATGCAAATTGAGCTGGAATGATAATTTCCAAAGAAAGATTTTCTGATTTTAAGGGGATAATGGAACGTAGTTTTTCCACAATATCTTTTACTTGTTCATCTACACTTTTTTGAGGATCTATAGAAACCCTTGCATCCTTCATTGCTTGCTCCACACGTAGAGGTGGATGTGGTAAATGGGTTCTTGGGTCAACATAGGTTTTTGCAATAAATTCAACTAGTTGTTTTTTCTTTCCTTCAACCATTTTTCTGCGTTGGTCGGTTGTAAGGTTTAGATCCCCTTTTTCAAGAATTTTTTGCGCAATCTCAGTAGCATCTTCTGTTTTGAATGCTTTCACCAATTTTTCAGTGGAGGGTTTGGTTCCCTTACTTGAATCGGTGTAAATATCATCAGAAACAAGTACCGATGAAATATCCTTTTTCTTTCCTAATTTGTATTCAAGCGCAGGATCTGGTTTTACCAAAATTTCAAATTTTTCACCTTCAAAAGAATACCTTACCACAGTGACTTCTGTCATTTTCAAAATAGGTTAGGAATGGTCAGTATTTATCTATAGGTAAAACTAGCTAGATTTTTATTTGGACTTTGGAGTTTTTGGAATAAGATTTGTCTTCTTTAGAGGTACTTTCAAAAGATGCCAGAAAAATGTCAGTGAAGCTGAAGGGAGTCCCACTCCAATATGCAAATGCATTGAGGAGATTATGCCTAAACGGAGTTCCCGTATTTGCTATTGATACAGTAGATGTTATTGAAAATTCGTCAGTTTTGCCTGATGAGGGACTAGCCCACAGATTAGGTCTAGTACCATTAAAAACAGATTTATCAAGATTTAATGAACCGGCCAAGTGTGAGTGTCAAAGTGAAACAGGATGTGCAAATTGCAAAGTAATGCTTGTGTTAGACTCTGGCGATACTGATGTTACAAAAACAATCTTTACTGATGAATTAATGTCTGAGGATGATACTGTAAAACCAATTTCTGAAAAAATTCCTATTGTACAATTAGCCCCCGGTCAGAGAGTCAAAGTAGAATGTTATGCAAGACTAGGAAGAGGGAGAGAACATGCAAAATGGAATTCTTCGAATATTGCCACCCTTGTTGAAACTGAAAAAGAAGACGAGAGGGTTTTAACAGTAGAATCAACTGGTGCCTTGAATCCTGAAGAAATCATCCTTGCCGGAGTAGATGAGCTTGGAAAGGGAATTGATGAATTCAAAACCATGATTGATGAATTAAAAGAAGGATAGAGCAAGCACACATATTATATTTGGGTTTTAAGTCGCAATATTCACATGGCTAATCAAGTAGTAATTCAGATGGCAAATGAGTTGAAAAAGGCCTCTTCTAAAAATAGTGCTCCGATTTGGGCAAAGTTAGCAGAATATGCTTTAAAACCATCTGTTGCTAGGAGAAATATCAATTTGTATAGAATAGGAAAATTAACCAAAGCAAACGATGTTGTTGTTTTTCCAGGCAAGGTCTTAGGGACTGGCAATATCCCACATAAAATTACTTTATGCTCATTTTCTATTTCAGAATCTGCCGCTTCCAAAATCTTGGAGGCAGGGGGAAATTTAATGTCCTATTCGGATCTAATTCAAAAACATCCAACTGGAAAAGGAGTAGTATTACTTGGCTAGCCTTGAAGAAAAACCGTCATTAGACTCCCCAATTGTTGTAGATGCAACAGATCACATAGCTGGAAGGCTCTCATCTAATGTTGCCAAATTATTGCTCAAAGGAAATCGGGTATCCATCGTAAATTGTGATAAAATAATGATTAGTGGAACTAGAAGTAACATTATACAAGAATATAGGGAATTTCTAGAAATAAACAGTATCAACCATTGGAAACATGGTCCAAAGCACCCAAGAAGACCTGATACCATAATGAAGAAGATGGTGCGAGGTATGTTACCAAAAGATAAACCTTCTGGAAAAGAAGCTCACAAACGATTACGAACTTATGTTGGGAGCCCAAAAGAAGTTAAACCACTAAAGAAAATAAAATTTGAAAAGGCAATGATTAGAAAATCATCATCAAATTATACATCAATGGCGGACTTGGGTAGAACTGTAGGGTGGACTGAATGACTGTACCCAAAACGGAAATTTATTTTGCAACCCGAAAAACAGCCAAAGCTCATGTCTACATTACTAAAGGAAAAGGGAAAGTACGAATCAATAATATTCCAGTTGAAATGATTCCTCAAGAAACAGCCCGGGAAGTTATTCTAGCTCCTCTTGAAATAAGTGGTGAATTAAGAGACAGAATTGACCTTTCAATTAGAGTAAAAGGAGGAGGAGTTATGGGTCAAGCAAGTGCTGCAGCTACTGGAATTTCAAGAGCCCTTACTGGTTGGACAAAATCTAAAAAAGATCCTAAAGAACATCCATTTCCAAAATCTACTCGCGAGGATTTAAGACAACGAATTACAGATTATGACAAGTATTTGATTAGTGGCGACGCAAGAAGAAAAGAACCAAAGAAATTTGGCGGTCCTGGCGCTAGAAGAAGAAAACAAAAATCCTATCGTTAGACCGTGAAAGCCATAATTTTAGCTGGCGGAAAAGGAACTAGAGGAAAACCATACACAGAATATTTTCCAAAAGCAATGACGCCAATTAATGGAAAACCATTAATTGATTATGTAATTAGGTATCTAAGTTCTTTTAATTTTATTAACGAAATTTTGATAGTCTCCGATTTTAATGGGTTAGGAGGACAGATAAAAAATTATTATCAAAAACCTAAAATCAAAAAGAAAATTTTTTTTGTACAAGATTCTCAAAGTGGTACCGGAGGAGATCTTTTACATATCGCGGATAAACTAAAAAATGATTCCGAATTCATTTTGTGGTTTGTAGACAATCTTTGTGCAATAGACCTAAAAAAGATGTATCAATTTTTCAAGGAAAAGAAAAGCATTGCGTGTATTGCTACCCGAACCAAGAGAAAGGAAGAAACTGGTTTTGCGATAGTAAATAATGGAATAATTAATCAATTCAAGGAAAAACCAATTTTGAATCTCTCAATGTCAGAGTGTCTTGGAATTTACATTTTAGGTAAAGAGGTAATGAAACGAATTAAAAAGAAGGAAAAACAAAAGGAGATCAATTTATCATTTGACATCCTACAAAATCTTTCCAAGGAAGGAAAAATAAGTGCGTTTGATATTGGAAGTAATCAATGGATTGATGCAGAATCACCCACAATATTGGAACGAAATTATCTAGAGGTTAAGAAGATTTTAAAACAGATGGGATTTTAGAGTTTTTTTCAAACTGAGAAATTTCTTTTTCAAATTTGAGAGTTTGAGCTATATCATCAAGTCCTTCAAGAAGGATTTTCTTTCTGTATGGATCAATGTTAAAAGAAATTTTTTCAGTTTTGGTTTTTATTAATTGATTTTCCAAATCTATTTCAATTTCATCAGAATAGTTCCTTAATTTTTGAACCGTTTCTTCGTCTAATTTTATTGGTAGTATTCCATTTTTGAAGCAATTACTGTAAAAAATATCCGCAAAAGAAGGAGCAATTATTACAGCAAAACCATAATCTTGTAAAGCCCAGACCGCATGTTCCCGACTGGAACCGCAACCAAAGTTTTCCCCTGTAACCAAAATTCTGGAATTTAGAAATTTCTTGTTATTTAAAACAAAGTTTTCTCGTGGTTTTTCATGATCATCATATCTCCAGTTATAAAACAAAAACTTTCCAAACCCAGATTTTTGAACAAGTTTGAGAAATTGTTTAGGGATAATTTGATCTGTATCAACATTGACCTTATCCAGAGGCGTAACAATTGAAATGATTTTTTTATATGGCTCCATTTTAAGTTAAGTCCATCTCTCTAACATCTACAAAGTGGCCTTCTATTGCAGCAGCTGCTGCCATGACAGGACTTACTAGATGAGTACGTCCGCCTGCACCTTGTCTTCCTTCAAAATTTCTATTTGATGTACTTGCACATCTTTCACCTGGTGATAAGATGTCGGGATTCATTCCAAGACACATGCTACATCCAGCTTCTCGCCATTCAAAATTAGCCTTCTTGAAAATTTTATCTAATCCAATTTCCTCAGCTTGTTTTTTTACCTCTTGGGAACCAGGAACAACCATGGCTCTTACCTTTTCGGAAACTTTTTTTCCTTTAATTGCTTTCGAGGCTTCGATTAAATCCTCTAATCTTGCGTTAGTGCATGAACCTATAAAGACTCGATCAATCTTGATTTCTGTAATTGGTGTTCCAGCCTTCAAGTCCATATAATCAAGTGCATTTTGAGCTGCCTTTTTTTGATTCTCATTATCTTTTGAAAAATCATCTGGAGAGGGAACAGATTCAGTAACATCACATGTCATTCCAGGATTTGTTCCCCAACTCACTTGTGGTGCAATTTTATCAACATGCAAAGTGTAATTTTTATCAAAAGTGGCATCAGAATCTGTCTTAAGATTTTCCCTCCAATATTCTACTAATGATTCATAATTTTTGGGAGTGTACTTTCTTCCTTTCAAATATTCGAAGGTTTTTTCATCAGGTGCTACTAATCCTGCCCTTGCTCCTGCTTCAATAGACATGTTACATATCGTCATCCTTTGTTCCATCGAAAGGTCAGTAATACCCTCACCAGAGTATTCAATTACAGTACCTGTACCGCCACCAGTTCCAATGTTTTTGATAATAGAGAGAATTATATCTTTAGCAGTTACTGCTTGAGCGTTTTTTCTCTTTCCCACCACATTAATTTCAAATGATTTTGGTTTTTCTAACCATAAGGATTGTGAAGCTAAAACATGTTCTACTTCACTTGTTCCGATTCCGAAAGCCAAGGCCCCAAAAGCACCATGTGTGGAGGTATGACTATCACCACAAACAATTGTAGAGCCAGGTAATGTTATTCCTAACTGAGGTCCAATTACATGTACAATCCCTTGATAAGGACTGTTAATATCAAATAATTTTATTCCAAAGTCTTGACAGTTTTTTTCCAAAGTTTTGATTTGAATGGCAGAAGTTTGATCCAAGATAGGAAGACTCCTATCGTTTGTGGGTACATTATGATCCATTGTTGCTATAGTAAGATCAGGTCTTCGTACTTTCCTATGATTCATCCTCAATCCATCAAAAGCCTGAGGCGAAGTTACCTCATGAACTAGATGTCGGTCAATGTAAATTAAGGAAGGTCCATTTTCTTTTCCTACAACAACATGTGCATCCCAAATTTTCTCAAAAAGTGTTTTTCCCATTTTAATCCTAATCAGGTTTATATTTGAAAAGCCCTCCTGCTGCTATTATTTTTCCAATAATTTCAGAAAAGGGTTTCATTTTGTAGGTTTGGTTTGTAGTAATATTTCTAATTTGGTTTGATGAAATATCAATGTCTAATTCATCTCCCTCCGAAATTCCTCTATATGCATCCTCTTCGATTTCTATAGGGAGTAAGAAAGCACCATCAACTGCATTCCTATAAAAAATCCTTGCAAAGGAAAGGGCAAGCACTGCCTTAATTCCAGAATGCGATAATGCAATTGGAGCATGTTCTCTTGAAGAACCACATCCAAAATTTTTTCCAGAAAGAATGAAATCTCCTTCTTTCACTTTGGAGTGAAAATCGGGATCGAGTCCTTCCATCGCATGAGTGGCAAGTTCAGCGTAATCATGGATTTTTAGATATTGACCTGGAATTATCACATCAGTATCAACATTATCCTTTTCGTATTTTATCACGTTTCCTCTCAATTCAAGTCCCTCGGGTCAGTAATTTTTCCGGTCACTGCAGATGCTGCTGCTACTAATGGAGATGAAAGGTAGGTTTGTGATTCAACGTGGCCCATGCGTCCCGGGAAATTTCTATTGGTAGTACTAATACAAATTTCGCCCTTGGCCAGTACTCCCATATGAGCTCCACAGCAGGCACCACATGTTGGTGGTCCAACTGTTACTCCGGCATCTAGAAATATTTTCAATAAACCATTTTCCATAGCTCGTTTGTAAATTGATATGGCAGCTGGTAGAATTTCTGTTCTGATTTTTACTTTTCTTCCCTTTAAAATTTTGGCGGCTGCTTCTAAATCCTCGTATTTAGCACCGGTACAGGAACCGATATAAGATTTATCTAATTCCACATTAGGAGCTTCTCTTACGACAGAAATATTTTCAGGTGAAAAAGGTTTTGCGACAATTGGTTCCATTTCAGATGAATCATATTCAAATACTTTAGAATATTCTGCATCCGCATCCCCATTAACCATAGTAATTTTTCTAGCTCCTCTTTGAGTTAGATAATCTACAACCTTCTTGTCAGGTTCTACTATTCCATTTTTTGCTCCTGCCTCAGTGGTCATGTTGCATAGAGTAAGTCTGCTCTCGACAGACATTTCCTCAATCCCACTTCCACCAAATTGCATTGTTTGATATGCCCCACCATCAGTCCCAATGTCTCCAATAATTTTTAAAATCAGATCCTTTGCCATTACATGGTCAGGAAGTTTTCCATTTAATTTGAAATACAATGTTTCTGGAACTTTGAACCAAATTTTTCCGTTTAACATAACATAGGCAATATCTGTATGCCCAAGTCCACAAGCAAAAGCTCCCAAAGCGCCAGTGGTGTTTGTGTGAGAGTCTCCCCCGACATAAACCTCCCCTGGTAGAACCATTGCCTCTTCATGAGAAATAGTATGACAAATCCCATATTGTCCCATTCCATATTTGAAGTGCTTTTCAATCCCATAATTTTTGGTAAAGTTTTGGAGTTTTACGATATTTTCAGCAGATATTTTTTCTGCAGAAGGGACAAAATGATCCTCAGCCACCCACACTTTGGAAGGGTCCCACAACTTATCGACAGCAATACCTTGTTTTTTCAATTTATCAAATACTTTGATTACTCCAGGTCCGGAGACATCGTGAATCATGACCTTATCCACGTTTGCAAATATTACATCATCGGGGTAGAGTCGGTTATTTACTGATGCCCACGCGAGGATTTTAACCACAAAAATCATAAAAAAAAAAGGCTGCTATAAATATTAAAATAATTTAAGAAGAATAAAAAAATAAAAGATAA
>JAWWBZ010000021.1:0-13076 GCA_033720715.1 Nitrosopumilaceae archaeon
TCCAATGTATTGAGAATATCTTTCATCATCGGGATTTACTATAATTGTTTTACATGCACACAAAAGTTCAGGTCTTGTACTTGCAATAATAATTTCTTTGACAGTACCTTTGATTTTGAATTTCATGTAAACAAGCTTTGTTGGTAAATCTTGATAGATAATCTCAGCATCTGCAATTGTTGTCCCTGATACCCAATCGTAGTTGTTTGGTCTGTTTGCCAGATAGATTTGCCCCTTTTTCCACAGGTTCATAAAGGTGGCTTGAGTTAGAGCTCGGTATTCCTCTGAATCTGTTCTGTAATAGTTTGAAAAGTCTCCACTTATGCCTAGATTCTTCATAATTAGAATCATTTCAGACTCTAAATCATCTAGAGCCTCCCGGCAAAGCCTTAGAAATTCCCCTCGCTCAGTCTCACGCATTCTAATATTGTGCTTTTTTTCTGTGTAGAGTTCTACAGGAAGTCCATTTCTGTCAATACCTATGGGAAAATAGACATTTTTTCCTGCCATTCTAGCAGTTCTGGCAATCATGTCAATTTGTGAATAATGAGCCGCTGCACCAATATGCCAAGGTCTTCCTGATGGATATGGTGGAGGAGTATCTATTGTAAAATTATCCGCAGTTGGGCTAAACTCGTAAATTTTTTCTTCTTGCCACTGTTTTAGAATATCTTTTTCTATCTCTGGGTCCCAGGCCTTTAAGGTAATTTTTGGTTCCATTTTTTATTATCTTGAGATGTTTGAAATAATATGAGAACCCTTGTTGTATCCTTCATAAATGTAAACTCCTACTGCCTCTACGTTTGGTGGCATCTTGGGGGCAAGCAGCTTGATAATTTCTGATGATAAATTCTCAACTGTAGCTTCTCCTTCTAAAAGATAAGTCGTGTTTTTAGGGACCTGTAAGTCAAACATTCCCTTTGGCCCTTCAAATTGAATTTGAAAATGTGAATCATCTTCTGTTTTAAGGTATTTCTTGTTGATGAAAAATTTGTGATCAAAAACATTTACAACCTCTTTGATAATTTTTTTTGCTTCTCCAAAGTCTACTAGTAAATTATTTTTCATCTGACCCACAAGTTCAACCATTACTGATGAGGTGTGTCCATGTAAGATGGAGCACTTTTCAACTAGTGGAAGAATGTGTGCATAGTCAAACGAAAAGGATGCATCTTCCAAAAAGATAGAGCCTGTTTGAGGTGTTTTATCATAAAATACAATGTCTTCCAGCTCTTTGATTTGGGCTGAATATTTGGGATGACCGATTGCCATCACCTTTGTTTCAATGTTATCTTTAATCTCTTTGTATTTTTCAATATCTTCCTCGCTATCAATTACCTCAATGAGTCCCTTTTTGGTCTTAAAATCAATTTTGAAGGTTTTTCCATTTTTTAGAGTAAATTCGTGGTCATACTCGTATTCTTCTTCTAAGAAAGTGAGCATTTGTGCTACAGTAAGCTCTGTTCTTGTTCTTAGGAGATTACCTTTCTTGTCGATATATCTAAAATCTGAGTCTAAAACCGTAGGACTTGTAGCCATGTGAAGTCATCTGATTCTTGTTCTGTATATAAATTCTGTAAAAAAACTCAACAATTCCTCAAAATTAGGCACAAAAATCTCAAGATAAAGAATTTAAAATTTTTGCAAGCTGAATGTCATTTTCAGTAATACCACCAGCATCATGAGTCATAAGATCAACTGAAATTTTGTTGTATACGTTAAACCACTCGGGATGATGATTCATTTTTTCAATCTCCATAGAGGCTCTAGCCATGAATCCAAATGCCTGGTTAAAACTCTCAAACTCAAATTCTTTGTGCAATTTTTCATCCTTTAATGACCATCCTGGCAGATTTTTTAACTCCTCAGAAATTTTCTCAGTTGATAATCTTTCCATAAAATCTCTAATGCATCATTACATTAAAAGTTAAAGAATAATATCTGATGCTATCATATTTTAGATAGAATAAAATTTTGTGAATAAAATGAATATGGAACTTTTAGAAAATATCCAAAAAGCGATAAAAAACACTGTACCTGAAAAAAGAATTGGCGTAGCGTTTTCTGGTGGAGTTGATAGCACTTTAATTTCAAAAATCCTTCATGATTTAAAATATGATATTACATTGCTTACTATTGGATTCACCCAGTCTCATGACATTTTATTTGCAAAAGAAGTCAATGAGCAATTACAATTCAAGCATCACATTTCAGAAATCAATGTACATACATTTCCAAATATTGCCTTAGAGATTCACAAAAAAATCCAAACTGATAATATCTCTTGGAATGAGAACTGTATTGCCTTTTATTATGTTTCAAAGCTTGCACGGTCTTTGGATATTGCTACCGTAGTTACTGCAAATGGAATTGATGAATTATTTTGTGGATATAACGGCTATAGAGAAATAATTTCTCAAGGTGAATCTGCAGTAAATAAGCTAATGGACCAAAAACTCCAAAATGAACTCAAAATGATGAAGGAGGTAAATTTGATATCTTCAGAGTTTGGAGTGAAAATTATTCAACCATTGTTATCTGCGGAGTTTATTGAATATGCCAAAACTATTCCAATATCGGAGAAAATAATGAATTCAGAAGACTTGATGCGAAAACATGCTATTCGCAAACTAGCAAAAGAGGTGGGAATTCCTGAAATTTCCTACAATAAAAGAAAAAAAGCATTACAGTATGGAACAAAGATTCACAGGAAATTACTTAAGACTAGATAAATTTTTTACAGGTTCTTGCAACTGATCTGTTTACGTTATTTATGATAATGCCCGAAGCTCCCAAGTGTTTTTTGGGTGAAAAAATTGAATCAATTTCTTTGTCGCTAAGCTTTGAAAAAAACGCTTTGTCTCCCTTGATAGCTTCTTTGTATTCCATTTCCTTGTCTTTTGCCTCAAATGCAACTCTTTGGACGTCTCTATATGCAGTAAATCTGGGTACTCCTTTTTTGATCATTGCCTCTAAAACAAATTCAGCAAAAATCTGACCCCTTGTAAGGTAAAGATTTTCCGTTATTCTCTTTTCGTTTACTGCTAAATTGTCAATTACTCTAGTCATTGTTTCAAGCATCTCATCTACAATAATTGCTGATGTAGGAAGGACGAATCTCTCATTTGCAGAATTTGATAAATCTCTTTCATGCCATAAGGGAATATTTTCAAAAGAAATTCCAACCTGACTTCTCAATAGTTTGGATAGAGAAGAAACTCGTTCACTCTTTATGGGGTTTCTCTTTACTGGAACTGCACTACTTCCCATTTGACCTTTTTTGAATTGTTCAGCAACCTCGCCAATTTCGGTTCTTTGTAGGTTTCTAATCTCTACTGCGATTTTTTCTAAAGTAGCACCAATTAATGCAAGTTCAAATACAAATTCAGCGTATCTTTCTCGTGGGATTATTTGGGTAGTTACCACTGCGGGATTCAACTTTAGTCGTTTTGCTACCCTTCTTTGTACTTCAATTGCTTTTGTTCCCATCAAAGAACCAGTTCCAACCACACCTAAGGTCTTACAAATCAAAATTCGTTTTTTCATCTCCTCTATTCTTTCAACATGTTTTGCCATCTCTAAAGCCCAATTTGCAAATTTTAATCCAAATGAGATGATACTTGCATGCTGTCCATGAGTTCTTCCTACTGCCGGAATTTCTTTATATTTTACAGCTTTTTTTGCAAGAATTAATGCTAATTTTGCAACTTTGGGTTCAATAATTTTCAGGGAATCCCTCATTTGCATTGAATTGCTAGTGTCTACCAAATCGTTGCTAGTAAGCCCATAATGAATCCAAGGTCTTGTTTCCTTTGAACATTTTTCACTTAAGGATTCAACAAGAGCTGCAGTATCATGGTCACTTTTTGCTTCTAATTCCTTTATTCTCTTTGCGGTAATTTTTCCAGAAATCGCCACATTCCAAACTTGTTTCCCTACCTTTTTTGGTATCATCCCAATTTCACTTTGAGATAGGGCTGCTGCACCTTCGATTTCTAATTGATAATCTACCTTCTTTTGTTCAGTAAAAACCTCCATCATCTCTTTGGTCCCATAACGACCATTATCTATGGGTAAAATCGCCAACATTTTCTCTTTTATTGTATCGAAAATAAATCTACTCTTTAGGTAAACTGAACAACAAGGAGTTGTTATTTAGGACATTAACATGCTTCTCCCAAAAGTTAGAATTACCATCTCATATTATTACGGAAAATAATTTTAGTTAAGTTAATTTGGATTTTAGTCTATCTTCTGCTTTTTTGAGTTTTCTTGTATTTAGCACAAACTCATCAAAAATTTTTTTTGCCTTAAGGATTGATTTTGCTCGTTTATTTTGAATAGAGTTTATAGAAGAGTTCGAAAGTTTTTCTAACCCCTCAATAGAAATACGAAATTGATCTAATTTTTTCAATTCTTCATTGATACCTCTAAGGGATCTTCTTTGTTTTTCTTTGAGCTTTTTAATTTCATTTATAAGATCTTCTTTGTTCCTACTAGTGTCTCTAGATTTAGCCTGTTTCAATTTGTAGATTATTCGTATTCTTAACTATAAAGATATTTTTGTAAACATTCAGTTATTTGCGGATTACAATAATGTGTATTTGTCAATTTTTCTGAGGTTTAGGCTTTTCACTTTCTAAAATTTTTGTTATGGTATCCGGGGTAATTGTTCCAATAACTTCTGAATTTAAAGGATCAATAACTGGAACAATATTGGCTGGATTGGAATTTAATTTCTGGATGGCAGAGAATAAAAATTCTTGAGGGATGGCAGTCTGAAATTTTTTATGCATAAATTCTTTTACAATCCCACTTTCACGCCTATTTTTGTTTATTTTTTCTATTTCCTTCTTTCCAATTATTCCAAGAACTTTGTTGTCTTGAACAATTACAAATTCTTGATTGGAAAATTTTTGTGAGCGGAGAGATTTTTCTAATGTATCATTTGGATGTAGCTCGTTAAACTTGACATTCATTACATCTTCAGATGTAATCCCCGAAACAGCTCTTCTAAAATAGATCGGAATTAAAGCTAACTCTTTTGAACCAATTTTTACTTCTACAACCTTCTTCAAGTTTCTTTGAAGCTCTACACTAGAAATTATCATTGTAATCAAAGTTCCAAAAACTAACAGTGAAAACAAATTATTATCTAAAATTTCTGATTCAAGTAAGGAGAGCATTAAAGCAAGGTCCACCGCGCCTTTTGACATTACTCCATATGCTACAGCTCTTGCAGGCCTCATGTGTGCAATTTTTGCAGCCAAGTATGAGCTTCCAAATTTTCCTACTACAATAATTACTAAAAATCCTATAATTATCCACCATGGAAGTTCAAAGAAACTCAAAGCAAAATGTAAACCAATTCCTGCAAAAAAGATGGGAATGAATATTCCATACCCTATCGCATTTACACTTTTAGAGATTTCTTGATATTCCGTTCTCTCCATTCGGGATACTGCTATTCCCAACAAAAGAGCACCAATTGCCCCATGAATCCCACTAATTTCCGCAAAGTATGCAACTAGAAGAATAATTCCTATAACTACCGCAAAATACACTTGTTGGGCTTTGAGGTGTCTTCGAATTTGTCTGAAAAAACGAGGAAACACAAAAACCGACAATAGTCCTGCAATAACAAAAAAGATTATCATTTTTGTAAAGAGCCAAGCAAATTCCTCGAGCTGTGGTGTGGTGGATGCGTTAATCTGAATTACAACGCTTGTGAAAATGATGGCAATAAACTCAATAATTCCAGCTATTGTAAAGATCTCCAGTCCTATTGTTGAGCGTAGTTTCCCAATTTCGGTTAGCACCTTGGCAGTAACTCCTAAACTGGATGCTCCCACAACACTTGCAATGGCCAAAGCCTTCACAAGTCCCATATCCATGGTAAGTATTCCAAAAACTCCTGCCGCAACAAAGGGGATCAAAAACCCAATGGCAGATCCAGCAAAAATCCTGCCACGAAGAACTTTGAAAAGTCCTGACAAATCAATTTCTTCTAGTCCAATTAAGAAGAACAAAAAGAACACACCAATTGAAATAAAAACTTCAATTTCGTCAATTGGTTGAACCAGGGCAAACAAGGCAGGTCCCACAATTATTCCAGCAAGAACATTTCCAATAATGGTAGGCTGCCTTATCCTGTGAAGCAGTTCACCAAAAAGTTTAGCTGATAGAATTAGTACTGCAATATACAAAATTGCTTCAAAAACCAAGAAAATATACCTCTAAATTACAAAATTTCTTGGCAACCACTTAATCCTTTCCAGCTCTTACCACCTAGTTTTTTACATTCTGCTTTGGAACACTTTTTAGAAATAATTTTTCCCTTACAGTTTTTTCCATCATAACAAACCCCATTTTTTTTTACAATAATTTTCTTGGTTTTAAGATGTGTAGGTTTTTGTATTGAAGTCTGTTTCCTTTTTGTTTTTGAAGTGACCTTCTTTTTTATTTCAGATTTGATGGTTTTTTCTAATTTTTTTCGTGGTAATCTTGAAGGTTTTCTAATTTTTGGAATGCCAGGCTTAGGAACCCTTGGTCTTCGAAATGACAATAATTACTATAAAATTTAATTGTTTAAAAGTAATTTACGTGATATTTTCTAATCAAGCTCAATAAAGCTACAATAAAGAATTCTTGACAAGAATAATTTTTAGTAATAAACATTCACCATTTGTAGTGCTATCCTCTCAAAAAGAAAAATACGAAGAGCTTCAAAAGGAATATCGAAAATTATTTTCTGAATACGAAGAAATCAAAGAAAAGGACCCACACAGTGCTATGTTAGAAAAAAAAATTTCACAGCTTGATGAAAAACAAAAAGAATTACAAGATACTTTAAAGACTCTATCAAATTAAAATTTGAAATTCTACTTATTGTATTTCTTTTTCAGATAAGTATTGAATATTTGAAAAATTTACCTTCTTTTTTTCTTTAGATAGCTTACAATTATTTTTTCTGCCATTTGTTCTGGTGAAATTTCGTTCTTATTTGATTCTCGTGCAAGTTTTTGGGCTGTTGTCTTTGATAATTTTAAGGAAATATTTTTCTTTATCAATTGTTGTTTTGCACTTTTCAAAAGTTTTGGATGAGATGCTTTTGGAGATCTGGCAAGTGCTGTTAGGTATTTTTTTCTCAAGGTTGGATCAAGCCTAGAGATTTTTTCTGCAATTTTAAGAGATTTTGCTAGATTAGGAACAATCATGTGAAGCTTTGTTGCCTCGTCTCGAGATATTTGAGATGGAACTAGATCCTTTAATCTATCAGGAACTCCTGCAAATCCAATGTATTTGTATAATGTTGGCATCGACATCCCCATGGAGCGAGCAGCTTGAGTCTTACCCACCTTTTCTGTTAAAAATTTGCATGCAGTTGCAATTTCTTTGTGGTTCATATCGTTTCTATGGATATTTTCTACTACTGAGGCTGCCTTTGCATTTTCTAAATCATATTCAGTTTTTTTAGTGATAAGGTGTACGGGAATTTTTTTGGCACCAAGTCGTTTTAATGCTGCAAGTCTTCTCTGACCCGACATTAACAGATATGTATTTTTTCCCTCTTTTTGAACAAGGGGGGGATTTAACAACCCTTCATTTTTTATTGATTTGGCAAGCTCTGAAATTCCTTCCCGGTCAAGTCTTCTTGCTTGAGCCTCCTTCCAAACCTGAATTTGTTTAATTGGGATTTCCTTTAATCTATAAGATATAGCTGGTTGGTATCTTTTTGCCACAAGTATATTCAAAACTCAGGTTTCTTAAGTAGTGTTTGTCTATTGAGAATGATCAAAGCTTTATTTCTTTCAACAAAAATTAATTTTTTAAAATACTTGTAAACCAAAACTATTACCCAAAAAATAACATTTGTAACTCAGAAACAATTTATTGCTTCAACTTGTTTTCTCCAAAAAGTTTTTGGAAAAGAGACTCAATTTTATTTTGAAAAAAACACCTCTAAAGATCTAGTTTTAATCTATCCTAGAAAATGATATTTTGGGATCGTAGTCAAGCTAGGTATGATTCTGCAATCGGGATGCAGAGGTCGCTCGTTCAAATCGGGCCGATCCTATTGAATATTAAATTTTTTGCAACCCGTTTTTCCAAATTCTGGTTTGTTATTAGGAATCAGAGAAATCTTAATTTTGTATTTTTACGCTTAAAATTTTCACCCAATTGATATTAATTATCGATTTTTTGTGGTCAAATGCCGTCAAAAGGTTTGTAGGCATAACCTAGTTGGTTCGACCATACGGAAAGAAAAACCTTCGATATTTTTCAAACAAACCTTAATTTTTTGTAAAAATCTGGTTTAATAAAATCAAAAAGGTTTGATTGGAAAAAAAAATTAATTCTATTAGGTTTTGGACAGGCCATAAACAGGATATGAATATTTTAACCCTATCGAAAAACTGTCCTTTTGAGAGAATCTGTATTCCTTGAACTCTTTGACATATTGGAACAGATCTCCTCCAATAACTATTCCATTGGGTGATGATAAGTGATTTATTTTTGCACACATATTTACAGGTGGTCCTATTAGATCGGGAATTCTGGATGCACTAGATTTCATAATTACAACCTTTCCATAGTCTAAGCTTACACGGTAATTTATTGAAGGTAATGAAATTTGCTTCATTGTCTCGCACATTGTTTCATGTTCTTTTATCATGGCAAGCGCACTTTCCAAACAACTCATAAGACTAAAACTAGTTGGTTTTGATGACTCTGGGAAATAATATAGTAAACTGTCCCCTTGATTTTTTATCACCTTACCTCCATATCTTTGGAGAATTCTTGCCATTGAATTTAGAAAAATTTCATAATACTTACACCATTCAATCTCATTCATTTCGGAGGAAATTTTAGTAGAACTTACCATGTCAACAATACCAATACAGTAAGATTTTGCTAATCCAGAAAATGCAACTAGGTAATCTGAAGTACTCATTTGAGTTTCCTCTTCAGGCATTTTTGCCGTATCTTGAATCAATTCTTTATCATATCGTTTCATGATAGTTTCCTCTCTCAACAATATTGTAGAGGCAAAATTGATAGATATTTTGTATTAAGCTAAACTTTGGAAAATTAAGCTATCTTTCTTAAAGACAGTTGAATAATTTGGAGTTTTAATGCAAATATTGATAGGAGATCAAACTAAATGTGTAACTTGTTTGGGTTGTGGCTTTCACAAGGCCATTGTGTTACTAGAGCCAAAATATAATGGGTTTAGGGGATTCTGCCCAAATTGTGACTGTAATTGGCCAGAGTCGTAATTCATCAAAAAAATATGAATTTTTTTGATTTTAGATTCGATTGGACTTTATTGATTAAATTAAAGATGCAATGGTGCTAAAATGACTCCTATGGCACAGACGAATGTTTAGGGATTGTCTATGGTCTGGTAAACGATAAACAATTGCAATATTCAAATTCTGTATTGCACCATTGCATGATTTGTTTAATAGTACACCACATTTAACCAACACTGATAAATTGTTCATACAAATCATCAGTGGTTTGTTAGGATTATCCAATTTTTGGACGTATTTTCTAAAACCTCACTAGGCTTTGAAGGATTTTGTTAATTACTTTGATCTCCTCTTGTCTTTCTTTTATGGTATGTTCATTCCAAGTTTTCATAAATTCGGACTTTTCATCCAGTTTTTTTAGATCTGCTACCTGTTTTTCAAGATAGTTTTTGTATTCTTGAAGCAAATCCAACCCCTTGTTGTGCTTTTCCTGAAAAGCCTTGTCCATACAACTATCCTATTGATCTCAAAGTTAAAATTTTTCTAAAATTTCATTCTTTAGGATTCCCATCATGTTGACCTTGTTCACACGAAAGGCAGATCTCCTGAATGATTGATTTTGTTTTCACGATATTATGCTCAAATTCCGCGTGGACTAGCATTTTCTTCTTCATATCTATGACCGTATTCTGAAATCTTATTAGGACAATCACATTTTTGACATTTACAATTCTTCATAAATTTTCTTAATTTGAAATGAACTTAAAATTTCCTCAAAAACTCAAAATTCAAAATCTGAATTTCAAAAATTTTGCCCACACTTTAAATTGTGTTTCAAATAATTTTTTCAATATCAATGTCTTTAATTACTCCAACTAAAATTGCAGAGAACCAATATGAAATCAAAGCTGACCTAAATGCTGGAATGAGGGTGCCTGTGAAAATTTATGCAAATGAGACTTTACTTCAAAAAATGCTTTCAGACAGAACTATTATTCAAGCAAAAAACGTAGCGTCAATTCCTGGAATACTTGGGCACAGTGTCGTATTGCCTGATGGTCATGAAGGATATGGTTTTCCTGTAGGAGGAGTAGCTGCAATGGATGCTGAGGAAGGGATGATTAGCCCAGGAGGAGTGGGATATGATATTAATTGTGGGGTTAGACTAATGCGCTCAAATTTAACTGAAGAAACGGTCCGTCTAAAACTAAAAGACCTTGTAACTGACCTTTTCAATTCTATTCCATCTGGAGTCGGGTCTAAAGGTTCAATCAAATTAAGTTTCTCTGAACTAGATGAAGTTCTAGTTCGAGGAGTTAATTGGGCCGTGGATCACGGGTATGGTTCAAATGAAGACATGGATGTTTGTGAAGAAAATGGCAGAATAGAAAACGCAGATCCAAACAAAGTTTCAGATAAGGCAAGAAAGAGAGGAGCTCCCCAACTTGGAAGTTTGGGCTCTGGCAATCACTTTTTAGAAGTTCAAAAGGTTGCCGAGATTCATGATGAAGAAGCTGCAAAAAGGATGGGAATAACTGAAGGAACTGTAACTGTTTTGATACATTGTGGTTCTAGAGGGTTTGGTCACCAAGTATGTAGTGATTATTTACGAGTATCAGAACAGGCGTTGGAAAAATACAATATTCATTTGGCCGACAGAGAACTGGCATGTGTCCCCAATACTTCCGAAGAAGGAGACTCATACAGACGTGCAATGTTTTCAGCTTTAAATTTTGCTTGGAGTAACAGACAGATGCTCACTCATTGGACAAGAAAATCTTTTGAACGTGTCTTTAATCAATCAGAGTCTGATTTGGAAATGAAACTTGTGTATGATGTTGCACACAACATTGCAAAGATTGAAAAACACAAAATCAATGGTGAGGAACGCAAAGTCGTAGTTCACCGAAAAGGGGCAACTCGTGCATTTCCTGCCAATCGAGATGAGATTCCTGAAAAATATAGAGATATCGGACAACCTGTTTTGATTCCTGGTTCGATGGGAACTGCCAGCTGGATACTTTTGGGACAACCAAACTCTATGAACCTGAGTTTTGGTTCAACTGCCCACGGAGCAGGCCGTACGATGTCTCGTTCCAAGGCTAGACGAAATTTTTCAGAAAATGAAGTAAAAAAATCATTAAATGAAAAAGGGATTTTCATTAAAGCATTGACTAGGGATGGTGTTGTTGAGGAGACTCCACAAGCATACAAAGACGTTGATTCAGTTGTGGGGGTTTCTCATGACCTTGGAATTGCTACAAAAGTGGCAAAATTGGTACCTATAGGTGTGATTAAAGGTTGAGTGATGAAGATTCAGAGCTTGAACGACTAAAGGCCAAGCGTCTTGCAGAAATGCAAAAAAACATAGCCTTTCAAAAGCAACCTACTCCCGAGGAACCCAAACAATCCAAACCAGCACTTTCTGATAAGGAAATTCTGATAAACAATCTTGGATTTCGTGGCCTTGAAGTTTTACAAAATGCTGAAATCCAATTTCCATCAGAAACAAAAATGATAATTTCACAAATAGCTCAGCTAATTAAATCAGGAGAGTTGAATGAAAAATTAGATGGCGGACAATTATTATACTTGTTTAGAACAGTTGGGCTCAATATTAGAATGCAAACCAAAATCAATGTAGAGCAAGATGGCAAGTTTGTCTCACTTTCTGATAAATTAAGCAGTTCTAAAAAAAATGAGGAATAATGACAATTTTAGAAGTTAGCACAAAAAACCTTGTAAGTGATAGATTGGCATTAAAGATGGCCCTATCACATTTAGAGACTGCAGTTGGGAGTGCAGGTGGTTTTCAAATCGATGAACCATACACAAACATGGGTTGGACATTTTTCAAACTAACAATCAAACCTGATTTTCAAAGACGAATTGAAGAAAAGTTTGGTGACATGATTGGAAAATACAAATGGAAAAACCAAGATGAAAAATTTACACATTTTATGAAAGATTACTTGGATGCAAAAAATTGCAATGTTGGAATAAAATTTATTTCTCTCTAGACTCTTCTTCCTCTCTTTCCACCTTTCTTTCTAGTGGTGTCATGAGGAATTGGTGTAACGTCATCAATTCGACCAATCTTAAATCCGCCTCTTGCAAGGGCTCTAATTGCAGCTTGGGCACCTGGTCCTGGCACTCTTGACCCTACTCCACCGACTGCTCTTACTCTGATATGAAATCCAGTGAAACCTTTACCCTTGGCTGACTCTATTACGGTATTGGCTGCCTTCATTGCAGCAAATGGAGATGATTCGTACCTGTCCGCATTAACATGGACTCCACCTGAACTCAGAGCAACGGTTTCTGCCCCTGTAAGGTCAGTCATGTGAATAATGGTATTATTGTAACTACTGTAAATATGAGCAATCCCCCACTTTTCAGGAGCCTCTTTTTTGGTTTCACCTTCTGGTTTTGTTTTTTTGGAC
Organism: Nitrosopumilaceae archaeon; assembly: GCA_033720715.1. GTDB lineage: Archaea > Thermoproteota > Nitrososphaeria > Nitrososphaerales > Nitrosopumilaceae > Nitrosomaritimum. The sequence goes on from JAWWBZ010000021.1 coordinate 12,701, forward strand.
TTTGTTTCAACTTCCGCCTCATTTTTTGCATCCTCTGTAGGAGATTCTTGCTCTGCAGAAGATTGTTCTTCTATAGGGGCCTCTTTTTGTTCAATCTGGGCTTCAGTTTCTGACAATGACTGCTTAGGCCTAAAAGGGTTTAAAAAACATTGATTTTTGCTGAAATTTTAACCCTACTTCCACAAGGCTTCTTATAGAAAAACAAAGGTCTTTTTTTGTGAATTCTATCTGGATTATCGCAATTGCTGTGGGAGTGATTTCGGCAGTTTTAGGTTCATTTGCAATTTCATTTTTATCACCAACCGATGATCCTGTGCAACAATTAGAGTTAGAACAAAAATGCGAAAAGATTGCAGGTGAAGGATTTAAGATTCAA
>JAWWBZ010000022.1:0-13067 GCA_033720715.1 Nitrosopumilaceae archaeon
GCTTCGTAAATGGATTTGTATTCAGGATAGTTTTCATCAAACCACGCCTTGTAAGTTGCTTCGTTGTTGTATCTGTCAACGTAACTCTGAGGATCTTTGCTTGGATCTACAAATGGAGCAATTCCTAATTCTTTAGGTTCTTCAGGTTCAGTTGGTGGTCCAGGCTCTTTAGGAGGTTCAGGTTGGGCCTCTGGTACATCAATTACTGTAATAGTGATTGATTCTCTATCCTCAAGTGAGCCCGAGGTTGCAATTATATCAAATGTATATGTCCCACTTTGAGCGTTGCTAGGCGTCCAAGTAAAGGACCCGGAAGTAGAACCAATTGATGCTCCACTTGGTGCATTATTTGCTAAACTATATCTCACATTCTCAATTGAGGAATCTGAAACTCCAACAATAAACGCAAGGCTTTTTCCTTCATCAATTGACAATCTTCCTAAAGGTTTTATCTCTAAAACTACTTGTTTTACGGCAGGAGTAGCTGAGCTTTCATTTGAAGTTGGCCCTACCCCAATTCCGTTAATTGCCGCAACTTTGTAGCTGTATTTTGTATTTGGTGTAAGATTTGTGTGAGAATATTTAGTTGAATCATTTTTTGTGTTTTCCTCAAGAATCGTATATGGTTCTGAACCTTTTTTTACTTCAATTTTGTAGCCCGAGATTGGAGATCCTCCATCTGATGGTTTACTCCATGATAAATCCACCTGCGTATCTGAAATTACACTCGTTGTTAGAGTTGGGGCAGAAGGCGTGGTAATAGAGGAAGAGGTCGGCTCTACTGCATCTTCATTCGGAGTTGCACTAGCTGTATTAGATCTTGGACTTCCACCAACTCCGAATTCTGCTCTTACAACAAAAGTATACTGCTTATCAGTCTGTAAACCGCTTACAGTATATGTTGTAGTTTGGCTTCCAACATCGGCAATCACATCGTAAATTCCAGTATTAATCACCCGTTCAATAATGTACCCCTTGATTGATTGCTGGAAAGTATCGGTTGGAGGAAACCATGACAACTTTATTTTTGAATCTGATATGGCAGTTGCAGTCAACGCTGCAGGAGATAAGGAATCTTCTGGTTGCGCAGATGCTGTTGAAGAAACAGTGCTTGTTCCTTGAGCATTTATTGCATATACTCTGTATGTGTAGGTCTCACTTGAGCTAAGCCCTCCATGGACAAATGAATTTGCATTACTTCCAGTATTAGATGCCAACACTTGATATTTTTCAGATCCTTCCCTACCTTCAATTTTATACCCAGTTATTTTCTCATCTGGATCTCCAAAATCCCAGGTGATGAAAATTGAGGTCTTTGAAATTGGGTATGCTTCAATGCCAGTTGGTCTGCTTGGGGCATCTGATGACGTTGCTGATCCAGTCAAATCAAAAACTTGAATTCTATTGTTTTCAGTGTCTGCAACATATGCCAAATCGTCGTTGGTGTTTAGAACTATAGCCATAGGCAGGTCAAACTCTCCTTCATCATTTCCTACCTTGCCAAATTCATCTTCAAAACAAACCTGATTAGCCAGTTCCCTGGTACCACAGTTACCATCAACATCAATTATCTGAATACGTTCATTTTCTGTATCTACAACATACAACAAATCATGAGCAACATCTATTGCCAAACCAGATGGTGAATTGAATTCCCCGTCACTGTTTCCTGTTACTCCAAATTCATCTACATAACAAATATTGTTAGCTAATCTTGCACTTCCAGAACAGTTTCCATCAATATCGATAATCTGAATCTGATTGTTATCAGAGTCGGCCACATACAATAAATCATCCTCAGTATGCAAAGCTAGTCCCATTGGAAGATCAAACTCACCCTCTCCATTTCCACTACCACCAAACTCATCTACAAAGCAAACATCATCAGTCAGATATTCATCATCATTTTGATCACAATTACCATCAACCTCTATTATCTGGATTCGATTATTGTTGGTATCGGCAACATAAAGGATATCGTTTGAAGTATCTAAAACTAATCCGCCAGGAGAATCAAACTCACCCTCATCATTTCCACTGCTTCCAAATTTGTCAACATAACAAACATCATCAGCAAGCTTTGTACTTCCTGAACAATTACCATCAACATCAATTATCTGAATTCTATCATTTCCTGTATCTGCAATATACAATAATTTTGATCCTTGATCTAAAGCAAGTGCTGTTGGTGAATCGAATTTACCATCACCGGTTCCGCTCCCCCCAAACTCGTCTACAAAACAAATGTCTTGTGCAAGATACTCGTCATCATTTTCATCACAACTTCCGTTAACATCAATTATCTGAATTCTGTTATTGTCAGTATCTGCAACATAAAGCAAATCTGTATCTGTATCCAAGGCAAGTCCAGATGGAGCTTTGAATCTTCCATCAGCAGTACCAAAAGAGCCAAATTCTAAGGTAAAATCTGGTTCAGCAAAAACCATCTGTGATGATACAAAACTGCTAAAGAATAACAATAATCCAAAAAAAACACAAAAAACTCCCTTGCTCATCTAGTCATCTCCCTTTATACTATTTTAATAAATGAGTTAATCAATTTGACTACTTATTTGATCAACTCACCTTCACCAGTTTTCAAATCTTGATTAAATTTTTACAAATTTTTTTGCCTTGTATACTAGTATTGCAGGTGCCGCAATGTACATTCCTAAATTCAAAATTATCAGACTAATTCCATATCCTATAACCTCTTCTTCAGAATCTGCAAAGTCCATCAAAGACAAACTGGATATTAGTGGGGTTAATCCAATCTTCATAGCTTCTTTGAATACTGGGTTTTCTCTTTCATAATCTGCGATTACAGGAGAGAAAGAATAGTAGAACTGGTTGAATCCTGACATAAAGAAAGCTCCTGATTCAGTGTTCATTACTTTGTCATCTCTAATCTCTCTTAGGTATTGGACTTGTGGAGCCAACTCTGACCCAAAGGCAGCTGTGGCAATTAAACAACCACCTCCTTGTTGCGTGGTCTCAACAAGTTCACATCTTCCATCGATTAGTTCTGTTCCTGGACCACATTCTCCTATCTCCGGTTCCTTTATTTTTGGTTCTTCTAATCCTACTGCCTCATAAATTGAGTCATATTCTGGAAAATTCTCATCAAACCATTCTTGGTACCTTGCTTCGTTGTTGTATCTGTCAACATAGTATTGAGGGTCCTCGTTTGGATCAACAAATGGTGCAATCTCCTTAACCTCCTTTAGTCCTACGGCTTGATAAATTGAAGAATACTCTGGATAGTTTTCATCAAACCATGCCTTGTAAGTTGCCTCATTATTGTATCTATCAACATAACTCTGAGGATCTTTGTTTGGGTCGACAAAAGAGGCAATTCCTAAATCTTTAGGTTCTTCTTTTGGTTGTTCCTTAGGTTCTTCTTTTGGTTGTTCCTTAGGTTCTTCTTTTGGTTGCTCAACAACTTGGTCCTTTACAGTTATTGTTATTGTTTCGCTATCCCTTTGGGCTCCGGACTCTACAACAATATCAAACGTATATTGAATTCCTTGTGCATTTCCTTGGGAAGCAGAAGGCGTCCAAGTAAATCTCCCAGAGCTCTCATCAATTGATGCTCCACTTGGAGGATTCCTTTGCAGACTGTAAATTAGTTTATCAATTGAGCTGTCAGTAACAGCAGCTGTAAATGAAAGTGTTTTTCCTTCAGTAATTGTTTGGTCGGAAATAGGTCTTAGGGATAATACAAAATCTTCTTTTTCAGATAATTTCGTGCCATCAAAATTTAAAAGAAATGTAAATCCATCTTCTTCTTTCTCATCCCCAGTAAATGCTGTTGCATTGTATATTCCTGAAGAACTGAAAAAATCCTCAACTGGTCTTGGAATGGTTGTAAAAACTCCATCAATATCAGACGACGGGTCTGAAACCATGTTAATAAAATCACCACTTGGTCCACGAATTACAACAAAGACTGATTGGTTTCCTTCATCTTCGACCCCAACAATCGTAAAACTCTCCTCATCAGTGTAAAATGCTTTTTCCAAAGATGCTGATTGAACCGCTGCATATGCTGGAAATACCATTAAAACTACTAGTGAAAATACTGAAAACACCATTAAATTATGCATCATTCTTTTTCTTCGAATAATTCACTTTTAAAAAACACGTATAACTTCTTCTATGGATTTGGTCAGATTTATTCACAAAATTACAAATCAAGCAAAAATCTCATAAAAACTCCATCATTTTGCTCAATTTTCATCTCATAAAATGTTGGAGCCTTGATTTCTACCTTGAAATTATGTTTTTCAAAGTCAAGAGGTTCCCCAAATGCCGTTGCATTAATTGTATAACCATCATTTTTTTTAATATCAAACTCTATTCTTTTGATGGCAAACCCTTCAGTAATCAACACAAATGTGATCTCTTCAAGCCAGCTAAACAAGAGATATCGTAAATCTTTTCCCGTTGCTGAAAATTGTTTTTGTTCTTTTTCTTCAACTCGGTCTTTATCAAGTGTTAGGTTTATCACAGCATCGGCAGTAACTGCAAAGGCTTCTTTGAGATCCTTTGCTCTGACTTCAACAAACGCATCAGTTGCATGGTCTAAAAGCTTGTAACTCATCTACAAATTTTAAAAATCATAATCATTAATTTAGATACCTCAAAGAAAATGGCAGGTAACCTTACCAATCCATGTTTAATCTTCTACACATTGGGGTAATGCATACCATGGTCTTTATTACTTAATTTGAAACGCCACGATATTTACATGCTACACATTACAAAAGAAAGCATTCATAAAATAATTCTAAACTAAATGGAGTGGCTAGAGATGGATGATTTTGAAAATTATATGTTGGATGTGATGAACAAGGCGGCAACTGCCCTTATGCTTTCAGTTGGCCACCGGACCAAACTCTTTGATTCAATGTATGATTGCACATCTATGACATCAAAACAACTTGCCGACAAGGCAAAACTAAATGAAAGGTATGTACGGGAATGGTTAGGAGCAATGGTAACTGGGAAAATTGTAGATTATGATCCTGCTAATCATACTTACTCTCTTTCTAAAGAAAAGGCAAAACTGCTTTCACGGGGTGGTTCATACAACTATGCCTCATCTATGCAATGGATTCCAGCATTGGCACACGTAGAAGATGAGATTGTAAAGTGCTTTGAGCGAGGTGGGGGAGTCCCATACGAGTCTTTTCATAGATTCCATGCTGTAATGGCTGACGAAAGTAGTCAGACTGTTCTGCCTGCCCTCATTGATAGCATCCTGCCACTTGTTCCTAATCTTGTTGAAAAACTTCAAACTGGAATAACCGTCTTAGATGTTGGCTGTGGAAGTGGAGGGGCCCTAAACCTTATGGCAAAAAATTTCCCAAATTCACATTTTACTGGTTATGACTTTTCAAAAGAGGCAATACAAAATGCAAAAGAAGAATCCAAAAAACTTGGAAACAAAAACACAACCTTTGAGGTGCAAGACGTTGAACATTTTCCAAAAGATATGCAGTTTGATTTGGTGACTGCCTTTGATGCAATACATGACCAGGCAGCTCCTGCAAAGGTCTTAGAAAATATTAGGGGAGCAGTAAAGAAGGATGGAGTGTTTTTGATGCAAGATATTGGTTCATCATCACAACTTCAAAATAACAAGGAACATCCCCTTGGACCGTTCTTGTATACAATTTCTTGTCTTCATTGCATGACAGTTTCTTTAGCACTTGATGGTCATGGACTAGGAGCAATGTGGGGAAAAGAAAAAGCAATCCAGATGCTCAATGAGGCAGGATTCTCTAATATTGAGGTAAAACAACTACCACACGACCCAATAAACTATTACTATATTGCAAAGTAAATTTAAAACAAGTTAAAATAAAAAAAACTGCCAATAATTTTGGGAAGATGATCTATTCTGTAAAGGCAAAGTTTAGAGAAGAAAAACTCAAAGAATTCTTTAAAAAGCTAACTGATGGAACAATTGAAAATCAAAAACCAGATGGAAAAGAAATCATAACCTCTATGAAAAGAGCAAAAATCACAAAACCAGGAACAATAGAATGGTCTGAGATGTGTTATTGCTCCCCTCCCCTCAAACACGAAAGACAAACAGTTTATGACAATTATCTTTTAGAAATGGAGATTAATCCGATTGAGGATTATGTAGAGTTTGAAGGAGAATCCTTTTTTGATTATCTAAAAAAACTTGATTAATTCGATTTACAAAATTTATCTTGTAAAGTAATTTAGTTGGGTAGTCATTTGACATTTTATTGGAACCCTTTGATTCTATAGTTATTTGGATAAGTGATTTTCTTGGTGGGCACCTTTATGAAGGTGTTTTTTTGGCTGCTTTAATTGAGACAATCGTGCCTCCAATACCCACACTTGCTGTATTTCCAACAGCTGGTTTTTTGGCATCACAAGAAGGACTTTCCATCGTTGCAGTAATCCCGATGATAATTTTAGGAGCTGCAGGAGCTACACTTGGAACGACGGGAATCTACCTAATTGCATTAAAGCTTGGAAGAACAATTCTGTTAAGATATCTTAAATTTGTTAAAGTAGACGAGAAAAAACTGACACGAGTGGAGGTCTGGTTTGAAAAATATGGTGACAAGGCAGTATTTTTGGGAAGGATGGTTCCTGTTATGAGGGAAATGATTTCCATACCCGCTGGACTGCTTGAAATGAAATTTCTAAAATTTGTTTTGTACACTTTTGCTGGCTCCCTAATTTGGGCAACTGGAACAATTCTTGCTGGATATTATTTTGGAAACAGTTTAGATTTGCTAATCTAATTATTCAATATTGATTATCTCATTTTGAATTAGAAACTTTATTGCATCTAGTAACTCCCTTTCAGAAATTTTGTTTTCACCATACCAAATGAAGATATTTCTAATCCATTCTGGAATTTTTTGCTCAAGAATTTCAATCTCTTCTACAAATGTTTGGTTATTTGCAGTACACTGTCTTGGATAGGATTCCATTACAGGATTTCCTGCAGCTACACATTGTTCAAAATCTTTAATTTCATTAAGGGGAACAATTCTTAATATTCTATCATCATTAATTTTAGGAGCTCCCCTACCATCCTCGTTACTCGTCAAAACATACAGGTATCCATCAGGACCTGTAGCTACATCACGCAACCTTCCAAACTCTCCGTCAAACAGTTTTTGGTGTGAGTTAACTTTGTTGTTTTCCAAATCAAAATCAATCATATGCAAATGATTTCCCCTTAATGTTGCAACAAAATATTTTCCTGACCATTGTGGAATCTTGTTCCCATCATAAAAGTCAGAGCCAGATGGTGCCCAAGGATCATCTCCGGTATTGAGGATTGGAGTAACTAGTCCTTCTTTTTGTTGAGATCCAATAATATCTGGCCAACCATAATTCAATCCAGGCTCAATTACATTGATTTCATCCTGGCCTATCCCATAGAATCCAGACGGGCCATGCTCTGTGGCAACTAGTCTTCCTGAACTATCCCAATCAAGTCCTTGTGGGTTACGATGTCCCATGGAATAGATTGGAGAGTCTGGAAACGGATTGTCCTTTGGTATTGTTCCGTCTGAGTTTATTCTAAGAATTTTTCCTGCAATCGAACCTCTATCTTGTGCAAGATCTGCATTTCCAGCATCTCCTGTGGTGATGTATAATTTACCGTCAGGTCCAAACTTTATCCTCCCACCATCATGAAATGGCCCTCCAGGAATTTTATCGATTATGATTTTATCTTCAGATAAAGAAAAATTTGATTCTACAAAACGAACTACCTTGTTGTATGTTGATAAAAAGTCGTTGTAAGTATAATAAAGATAGATGTAACGATTCTCCTCAAAGTTTGGATCAAGTGCAATTCCAAGTAATCCTCCCTCCACGCCACCAACGTCAACTGAAAAAATTGGTTCAGAAACTTTTCCATTTTGTATTTTCTTGAGGTGACCATCTCTTTCTGTGAAAAATGCTGTTCCATCTGGTGCCCAGTCAATGGACCAGGGAATCCTTAGGTTATCTGCCACCGTTTCAACTTTAACTCCCAAGTCTGGATATTCTTGTGCAAAAACAAAAGGAATGCAAGAAAAAATTAGAATTGCACCAAGAATGGTCCTCATTGTAATGGGTGAATGTTGTTTTTCAATAAAGGTTCCTACTTTGTTAACCTCTTTGCTCTTTGAAAAACTGCTGACCAATCCTTCCAAGTCATTCTTCCTGTTTGAGTATTTTGTTTTGATGGATGATAAGAGGTTAGAATTTTTATCGAATCATACTCAAACAATTTGTTATGACCAAACTTTTGGGGTTTGACTTCAAGAAGTTTGCAGGTTGCTTCGTATGCTATTTTCCCCAAGCACAAAATCACTTTGATTTTTGTTAGAATTTGATATTCCTGTATAAGATAATCAAAACAGTTTGCCATCTCCTCTCTTGTGGGTTTGTTCTGTGGGGGTGCACATCTTACAGCAGCAGTGATGTATGCATTGTTCAGAGCTAGCCCATCATCCAATGACTGACTAGAAGGAATTGATGCAAATCCATTTTTGTGCATTACCTTTGCTAACCAATCTCCTGAAGAGTCACCAGTAAACATACGACCTGTCCTATTTCCTCCATGAGCTGCTGGGGCTAATCCTACAATTAGTAACTTGGCATTAACATCGCCAAATCCTGACAACGGTTTTCCATAATAACTCTCATCTGCAAATCTTTTGACCTTATTTTTTGCAACTTCTCTGATATACACAGAGAGTCTAGGACACTTTGTACATTTTTCAATTTTTTTGTTTAGTTTACTAATTGAATTCAATTAACAATCTTTTGTTTTTCTCAATAAAAAGATGTATGAAGTTTTCATTTTTTTTGAAAACTTTTTTTGTTTTATCTTTCAAGATTCACGCCAATTACTTTGGCCCATGTCTCTAAGACATCTAAAAAATTTTCATTTTTACCTATCATGACTTATTATTCAAATTAGAAATAAAAGCAATTGCTACGCAAAGATCCATGCAATTTGTTCATGCAATTGGTTCATCAAAATCGTCCTTATTGTATTGTCTTCCTGTGGTTTAGTTTGCAATTTTCTAAAATAAAGTTATTTTTACAGAATTACTCTTCCTTCTCCAAGATCATACAGTCGGTTATCAATTTTTTTTAAAAGCTCTATCTTGGAAATCAAGGCATCAACACTATGACTGTAATCTTTTCCCTCAACAAGCCTACGTAGTCTTTCAAGTTGTTCCCTAGACAGTATCTTCAGACCAATCTTAGAGCTTGAAACAATCTGTAAAAGTTCAACCCTTTCGGCATCTTCTGCAGTGAATTCTTGCATAGATGCAATAATTGACGTTTATTGCTTTTAATTATTGTGCTTGATTTTCTAGTCATCCTTTATATGGAATATCAAAAAATTTAGTCAATGAAAAAAACACAACTTCTTAGCATTGTTTTTTCTCTGATTATGGTTACAGGGATTACAGCTGGAGCTGCAGTAGCTTATGCAGATTCAGATGACTCTGACAAATATGATCACGAAAAAGAATACGAACATGAATCAGATTACGAGGATGAAAAAGAATATGATCACGAAAAAGAATATGATCATGAAAAGGATTACGATCTAAAAGAAGGTCTTGAATACTACTGTTCCATGTCAGACGAAGAAAAAGACGCATTTGTTGGAGAACATAACAAAACGAAACACCAAGAAATGATGGATGAATACTGTTCTCTGGATGATGCAGGAAAGGAGGCATTTATCAAGGAACACATGGACAAATATGAAAAACATGACTATGATCCAAAAGAAATTCATGAAAAATATTGTGAAATGACTGACGAAGAAAAGGCTGCCTTTATTGAAGATCATGAAAAATCAGAAGATCATAAAGCCAAACTTGATGAGTACTGTACATTAGATGAATCTGAACAAAAAGCATTCCTTGAGGAACTAAAAGACTCTCACAAAAAAGAAATGAAAAGACTAGACTATTCCCCAAGAGAAAAAATGGATGAATTTTGTGAAATGTCATACGAGGACAAGCTGACTCATTTAGAAAAATATGACAAACTTGACCACCTAACTGACATGGAAGAATACTGTTCTCTTGATGATGCAGGTAAAGACGCCTATATTGAAGAGCATAAGGACATGATGAAAGACAAAATGTCAGATCACAAAGACATGATGAAAGACAAAATGTCAGATCACAAAGACATGATGAAAGACAAAATGTCAGATCACAAAGACATGAAGGACCCAATGTATGGAAATAAGACTTCGATGGCCTCAGATCACAAGAAATGGACACTTCTTCGAGCAAGTCATATGACTGATGAACAAAAAGACACTGTCAAAACAATGCATTCCGAACTAAGAGACTTGAAAACCTCATTGCGTGACAAAACCCTCACAAATGACCAAAAAGATGACCTTAGAGAACAATTCAAGGATTTGGCAGCAGAATTTTCCCTGACTTGGCTTTCTCCAAGGCACCAGGTAGCCGCTGGAATTGATTCAGACTTGGTTGAATGTCGTGAAGGATTTGAGTTGGCAATAAAGACATCAAATGGTTCACCAATTTGTGTCAAACAATCTAGTATCGACAAATTGGTCCAAAGAGGAATCGCAATAAAAGCGATCTAATCTTTTCTTTTTTTGTTTTAAAAAAATTTAAAAAATAAACGTCGATCATAAAATTTTTACAGATTTTGTAACGAAAAAAAACATACTCCTAGTCAGCTTTATAAAAAATGAATTTCATACTTTAGTGGGCAAGGGGGTTTGATTTGAAATCTGTAAAACTAGAAAGTTCGCCAAATGGTAATCCACAGAAAAAATTATGGAGGAAATTCATTGATATCTAAAACCGATATAAAATCAATGCCAATTACTTTTATTATCGCACCCATCGTTTTTGGTTCTCTGATGTTTGTGCTTTTTGTATCTTATACGGACATCATTGAAGAAAAAGAGTACATTGTTGGTCTTACATGTCCAGAACTCAAAGCATATGCTGATGAGCAGCTAGTTGAATCAAAGAAATATTTTGGACATGAAGCATATCTTAGTTTTGCCGAAGAAAGATACTCTCATTTTTGTTGAACCAAGATTTCAGATAATTCTAAATAATTAGCCTTAAATTCAAGACCTAAAAGTAATGTTTTTAAAAAAAGGATAGTGGATTGTTTATCCACGTCCTATTGCAGCATATTTTCCCTGACGGCTTTTGATAAAAAATGACGCAGCAATGCCGCCAAAAACTCCTGACGATAAAATTATTGCACCGGCAACACCATCTGCTGCAAACATTGGTGTTCCTGAGCCTTGTTTGGGATTTAGATTTGTGACAGTAACTTTGTCCTCAGCTAGTTTGAGATAGTCATCTAATCCAGTTTTTGCATCTGTATCTATGTACTGTGCAAATGCAATCCCATTTACAGAAGGTAATATTAAAACACTAAATATCACTCCTGCTAACATTGTGATTTTTTTTCTAGTCATTAAATTAGTTACGTGAATTTTGAATAAAGGCTTTGATGAAATTTTCTTTTTACCAAAAATTTTTTAAAGCTCCGGAAATTCCTTTTGTTTTGAATCTTTTAATGATTTTACAAAAAAGTATACAGCTAGCCCTCCAAAAACAATAGACATTACAATCAGAGTGATTGCTAAATCTCCACTATCAAAAAATGAACTATCAGTTCCTGCCATCTGTGTTGGTTCAAATTCTTCGACATTTCTTGCAGAAAACTCAAGTGATTCGTCTGCAAAACCCGAAGATGATTCTGGTTCAGGGGCTGGAGCAGAGGACAACGCAGCTTCGGTTGACTCTGCAGCTATGTCTTGAGATTCTTCCATCGAAGTTTGCAAATCTTCATCTGCTGCTTGTAATTTTGTTTTTAGATCTAGTTGACTTTCAGAATCTACTGCAACTCTTCTATCTTGTGCAAGCAGAGGTAATGAAAGAATGCCTGATATCCCTGCAGCAATTCCTAACCCTGCAACCTTGTAGATGTGTCTGAAAGAGCGAACTAAAAGCTTGCTTTCTTTGGTTTTTTCCGAATATTTGGGGGGAACAATTACCATACTAAACTTTGAGGCTGAGTAATACTTCATGTCCTGGGATTTCGAATTTTTTTCAACTCTAGTAACTTTGACAACGCCTAGGTCCTGTAGTTTAATGATGTGATATTTTACAAGCTGCAAGGAAATTCCTGTCTTCTCAGAAATCTGAAGAGCGGTTAACTCCTCATTAAATAACAACTGAAGTATGGCTCTGCTTGAATCGTTAGTTAAGAGTTCTCCAAATGATTTTATTTTTTCATCATCAGTAGCTATGATTTTGATCTTCTCTGTGATTTCGTCACGCTCGTCTTCTGTGGACATGTAATTACTTTTTGTGGTGTTTGGTATGTAAATTGTTTGGTAAAAATCGAATTTCACTTAACCTTTTAAGCTCCTATGATAATTAGTAGTAACCGTCAAAAGTTAGTTTACCAAAAAAAGAGTGAAAAAAATGAGTACAAAAATAATCTTACCAATCGCAGTTGCCGTAGCCGTTATAGCTACTGCAGGAATTATGTTTGCAATTGGATTTGACCAACAAACCCAAGTAGTAATAGAACCTTCTCCACAAATAATCTATGTAAACAAAACTGTATCGGATTTTTTTGAAGGAACTCAGGAGATAAAGAAAGTTTCTTCTGAATCAGAGCTTCGTGAAATTCTATCTGCATCTAACTCTTTTGATCAATACCATGGAGATGACTGGATTATGCCGACAAGAGGAAATATGTTAATGGAGGAATCTTTTGATCTTGCACAACGTGCACCACAAGCTGAACCAGCACCAGGATTTGCCACAACAAAAAGTGAATCAGATGGAGCAAGTTATTCCACAACCAATGTTCAAGTTGATAATGTCGACGAGCCAGACTATCTCAAAAATGATGCCAAGTATGTATACATTGTATCTCAAAACACACTAACAATTATTGATGCATATCCTGCCGAATCTGCAAAGATTGTTCTTAAAATTGCCTTAGATATTGAATCTCAGTGGATCCAA
>JAWWBZ010000023.1:0-12974 GCA_033720715.1 Nitrosopumilaceae archaeon
ATTGATAATGTAGATAGCATTGGAGTAATGAACAATCTTACTGCTTCTTGGAAGAATGGGTTTTGTCTTTCCATATCTGCTATCGTTGGAGAGAATGAATAGTATAGTTGGTTAAATCCTGTCATAAAAGAAGAACCTGAGGTCGTACTCATTACCGTATTATCTCTAATTTCTCTTAAGAATTGTACTTGAGGTGCAAGTTCTGATCCGTATGCTGCAGTCGCAATTAGACAACCCCCACCAGATTTATCATCTTCTTTGATAACTTGGCAAACACCGTTTACCAATTCAGTTCCTGGACCACAAACTGGTTCGGGTTCTGGTTCGGGTTCTGGTTCGGGTTCTGGTTCGGGTTCTGGTTCGGGTTCTGGTTCGGGTTCTGGTTCAGGGATACCATTCTGTCCAGATGAAGGAGTCTCAAATTCTCCGCCTAAGTAAACCATTTTTGTTTCACCTTTTATTGCACCAAAGAATAATTCAATACCATAATCACCATTGTCTTTGAAAAGACTTCCCCCTGAGATGAAATTAAAACTAAAAGTTCCATCAGAGGAAGGCATAACTTGACCAATTGTAACAATATTTCCTGAAACGTCTGTAACTCGGTATGTCAAAGCTGTATTGGCATGTGTGTCTTCGTCATAATCTCGAATAGAACCATCAACATAAACTCGGTCACCATTTTCATAGGATGGTAACTCTGTTTTGGCTGAGATTGGTGGAATATTATGTGAATCTCCAAAAACAGAACCTGAAAAACCATATGACAAGATAGAAACGGACAAAATTGCAAACATTACAAAACCACCCAGTCTCATTTTCATTTTGAATCAGGCTCGAGGGTATTTATGTATTAAATGAAAGAAAAATTGACCTGATCATATTCGAATTATACCTTCCTTGATCAAGTATTCAATGGATAAAAGGAAGTCATCATTAGTAATTTGATCATCAGACCACCATTTTGCCGTAGTTTTAATCCAATCTGGAATATTTTTATCAAAAGATGTACTAGCGTTTATTTCCGACACTCTAATTATTCCTTCATCAATAAGAGTCTCCAGACCATCAATAAAATCCGAATCGGGTATGGTGCTCATTGACCACCATTTGGCATTATTTTTAACCCAATCCGGAACATTTGGACCAAAAACGCTAAAGGAAATGCTGCCAGCATTTTGCCCGTTATGAGTGAGTGTGATTAAATAATTTCCGAGATGAGAATTTTCGTTAATTGTAAACAAAGCTTTATAATTTCCATTTACTACTGATGCAGAATATTGTTGGATACTTCCGTCTGGATGTTGTAAGGTGACTAATAAGGGAAGACCTGTTTTGGGATTAGAAATTTTTCCTGACAACACGATTTCATTTACTGCTCCCGGAGTGGGCCTAGGGATTTCATACTCACTAAGTTCAGGAGTACTTGAATATTGTGAAGACAAACTACCTGAAAGACCGAAGATATTGGGTTCTCCAGAATCATCACGAGCATCATAATACTTTGCGTCCAGACTTCCACCGGCTGATGAAATTAGTCTAGAGCCAGATTTATCACAGATCTGTGAAGGCATTTTAAAAACACCCTCAAATACTCCTGTAGATTGACCTGTTTCAACCAAACTAAACCCCGTTGAGGCCAGCCCACCAGTCTCTACACCGTTTATTATGCAACGTTTGTACCGAATATCTTTGATTAAAATTTCTAGCAAAATGTTTCCATCTTTTCCTACAGTATCAACAAATGGAGAATTGGGATCATCAATGACATGGTATGAGTCAATCAAATCGCTTTTCAGATTTAGATCTGGGTCAATCAAAGTAAATGTCACAGGTTGTCCAAACCTAAAAGATGTGGAGTCCAAAAGCACACGGCCTGAATTGGTTTGGATGTCAGATTTAAGAGATGTTGTTATTATTACTCCCACGGCATCTAAGTCGGAGTAATTGATAGAGATTCCCTCTTCATCAACTAATCTGTCGGTTACGATAAATTTTATTTCATCATCTATTGTTCTAATTGTTTGAATGAAAGCAGGGTCCAAAATGTTTAGTTGATTGGTAACTGCATACTCCAAAGTCCCATCAAATATTGAAGAATTATCACTGGTTTCTTCTAACTCAAATCGGTAAATAGAATTGTTAATGTCTTTATTATTTACCATTCCAAAAGAAAAAAAATCCATTACGATTGGTTGTTTATTTTTTGCATTTGAAATATCACCAATACCAAAACTATCGTTTGACGAATCAAAATTTATCACAACAAAAACAGAGCCACTTCTAGAAAAAATGGATTGGACTTTTGAATCATCAATTTGTATGAATCCATTTGATGACATTTGACCCGGATTCACAATGGTGATTGGAGAGGAACCTATACTTCCAAACGATAATTCGATAGAAGCATCAGAAAAATCATTAATTCCTAAATCATTCTTAAATGATTGTAGGTCATAGTTTAACCAATTAGTTCCATATGAATTTGATTTTGATTGATCAATTAAAATTGATTGTAATTGTGAAGCAGAAATTCCAAGATTAAAGGAAATTTTTTCAAAATTATTTGTGGAAACCGAAGAAGTGTCAATAATCAACCTATCAGAATTTTTATCCGGTACCGATGAACCAGCAGTTTCTCCACCAGAAACAAGGTTATCAGTAGAATCTTGATAAAATTTCACATTGGAGGCTGACTCCAAGGTTATCGGATTCCCAATTTCTAGAGTTGGCAGGATAGCAGATTCTTTAAAGACATCCAGGTCATCACGGGCTCCTGAATTATTATTCTGGTCCTTATCTTCTAAAATTATTGGGAACTCGGTTCCTGGTAGAAGTGAAGACACACCATCCCCGATTGTTAGGGAAACCTCATCAAAGGATACTGAAGCAGTAGAAAAACCAGCTAGTATAGATACTGATTTTTCATTATATTCTATTGCAGCAGTTTCCCCTCTGGGTGCGTTACTTTTGATTTTAATTGTAGATTTGTCGTTATCATCTGAAGTATCAAACATGCCAGAATAAGGGCCCTCCTCTACTAAGGTAATTATTTTATCATATACTATAGAACCATTTGTTACACTAGTCTGGTCATCATCTTGTTCAGAATTTGATGTTAATTCAATAATTTTTCCCAAGTCCATTGTAATAATTCCATTATCTTTGAAACCTAGAGACGACAAATATGGTTTTAGATTTACTAAACCTGACGCTCCATTTGCATCACTGTTTCCATTACTATCAAATGCTTGATAAAATACAGCATTTGGAGATCCTACACTAAATGTCCATGAATCTTCGTCAGTTGGATCTTGGTTTAGTTGAACATCATTAATTGTTACAAAAACTTCGGAGTTTTGGGGATATCTGTCTCTATCTAATTCTAAATTTATGTTAGGAATATCATCATAGTCAAGAGATACTTTTTGGACTCCACCTCCAGGATTGTATTGAATTGTGACGTCATTAAAAGAAAATAGTTGAACTAATGGCCAAGCATTTGGTTTTAAACCTATTTGGCCATCTAAGGGAGCATTTGTGTTAATATATTTGGCTTTTCTAACAACATTGTTTTGATTAATTTTTGAGCCGTCAATTATTCCGGTACATGAAGAAAAGGATACAGCCCCATTTGTAAAACCAGTTAAACTACCACTGGGACCAGGGATAGCAACACCATCTGTATCAGAGATATCAATACCAAGGATTGAAGAATCGGTATTCCGTCCGCAAAATACACCAAAGTCTAGGCCTGTTCCCTCCCAACCGGCGGGTACTGTAGAGTCAGCTATTTTGGCTCTATCTACATTTGCAAAATATGCATACCAATTCCCATCGGTTGCCTGAACCATTCTGAGGGTTTTTCCATTTAGGGTCACATCAGGTTCTCCTTTACCCTCATCTGTGTCATGGATGCTAGAATCTCGAATTACTACTTCAACTACCATAGAGCCAGAAAAATGATTGTTAAATTTGGAATTTTCAGCCGATACAAACAGGTTTGGATTATCAGCATGAGCATCATAGACAGGAATAATCAGTAGAGATGCCATACTAAGAAAAATTAACAAAAGTTTACGCATGTCAATCAAAATAAGTTGTTTCTTGCACATAATCTTGTCGTATAAATCCTATTTTTAAAATACATGTAATAGACAGAACTGACAATTGTTGTAAATGGAAATATTTCTTAAAAGGACGAGAGTTCTTCAAATTTCCCTAATTGCGATTTTTTCGGCATTTCTAGTTGAATTGATTTTTGGGTTAGTATCTAACAGTCTGGGATTAATTACAGATAGTATCCACGCCTTGCTTGATAGTGTAGTGACAGTAATTCTTCTCTTAGCTGCTCGTATGGCCATAAAACCTCCTGATGCTGAACATACTTACGGTCATGGAAAGATAGAATCCTTAGGCGGATTAATTGGAGGTATTGCAATTTTTCTAATTGCAATATTTTTCATTTACGAATCCTTGAATAGATTACAAAGTCCTCAACCTGATATTCTTCCAGGTCTGTTTGCAATTGTAGGAGGATTGTATACAATTGGCGTAGATATTTTTAGAATAATACTTTTGAAAAGGTCAATTAATAAAATTGGAGGAAATACTCTGAAAGCTGATTTTTATCATGCCTTTATGGATCTAGGATCTACTCTAGTTGCAATCTTTGGTATAATTTTAGTAACATATGGATTCTATTCAGGAGACTTTATTGCTGCTTTGATTTTAGGTGGATTGTTAGCAGCATTAAGTTTAAAATTAATTTACAGAACATCTCAAGAATTAACAGACATTATTTCTCCTGAACTAGTAAAAAAAGTGAAACAAATTGTTTCAAATACAGAGGATGTTATTGAAGCCGGACCAATTTTGATGAGAAGATCTGGGGACACAATTTTTGCAGATGTTACCATCTCTTTGAGGGGAGATGTTAGTTTTGATAATGCTCATGAAATTAGTAGTAGAGTGGAAAAAAATATCAAAGATGAAATTACCAATTCTGAAATAACCATTCATTTTGAGCCAACCTGGGAAAATGTTCCAATCGACTCAAAAATTTTTGAGATCGCACAAACCATTGATGGAGTTAAAGGGGTCCACAATGTTAGCACCCACCAATCAAGAGGAAAGACCTATTCAAACCTTCATGTTTTGGTAGATAGAGAAATTGATTTAGAGGCTGCTCATAAAATATCAGAAATAGTTGAGGAAAAAATTCAAGCAAACATTCCAGAAATTGAACATGTTACTATTCACATAGAGCCCTTTCTTGAAGTCCCAGAAAATTTTAGCCAGGAAGACAAAATTACCGAAGAAAAAATTAGAGAGATTTTAACAAAGTATCCTGAGATAAAGCAAATTGGGAGAATTGTTTCCCTAAAATTTGAGAATATTCTTAAAATCGACATAGATTGTTCTTTTGATAAACACCAATCAATTGAAAAGGTACATGATCTTACCTCAGAAATTGAACATTTGATAAGGGCTGAAATCAAAAATGCTGTAATTACTATTCATCCTGAACCAATATAAAATCAAATAATAATACTGGTAAGATACATCACCAACATTCCAATTGCAAAACCTGCAGCAACCGAAGCACTTGAAAGATTTTTGTCTCCTTCATCTCTAATCCATTTTAGAATAATTACAATAACTTGGAAAATAGCTCCAGCCCCAATTGATAGGAAAACTACGGAAGAAAATGGGGAAAAAGCAAACCCTCCAATCCATCCCCCAAAAATAGCCGGAGCTCCTGCAATCATACCTAACCCAAACAATTTCCCGATCATTATTTTTCCTTTAGACATTGGAGCTGCAATTGCTAGTCCTTCAGTAGTATTGTGCAGTGCAAATCCCACAATCAGAAAGGTACTAAATGCAATGGAGCCAAGACCAACTGCTGCCCCAATTGCTAATCCTTCTCCAAAATTATGTAAGCCAATTCCAATTGAGATCATTAAAGCTATTGCAACGGGTTTGGAAATTCTTAAGGAATCAGCTTTCCCTGTTAGTTTTTCAGAAGTATAATACAATCCTAAAAACGACAATACGATAGTGGTGGCAATTAACAAAGATCCATTAAAGTTACCATTTAGATTTTCAGTAACTACATCAAATGCCTCCTCAATAGCATCTATTCCTAAAAACAACAAAAGGCCAGCAGTTAGGGCCAAAAAGAAATGAAATTTAGCCTTGCTGAGTTTTCTAATAAAGGGCAACCAAAGAAGTCCTATCATTACAGGGATTATTCCCACATAGGTTCCAATTACAGCAAAAAATAAGGCCAATTCAAAATTTGGTTTTAATGCAGGTGCTGCGGCCTCAATCTCTTTTTCAAATCTTGTTCCATCATCAATGGTCAAACCAATAATGTAGGGCTGAGCTTCATTCCACTCAAAAGGAATTCTAACTAGAGCAGTTTCATATCGTTCAAGAAAGCCATCTGGTTCAACTGCAGCAGGCTGTATCCTATCATTTACATCAGCCATCACAATTTCAACCGGTATAGGACCGGTATTTCTAACAATTACTTGAATTTCAGAATCCACAAAGTCAACCTTTTCCATTGTTATGTCGGGTAATGGAATCCCTAAATCTAAAAGATCAGACCCTGGGCCAAAAATGTATGCGACCATAAAAATAACAAAGACAAATGGAATTATCCCACTTGCAATAATCTTTCCTTTAGATTTTTGGTTAATTTCCATAATCTATACTTCCAACAGTTTCTGCCAATGGTTCTCCATTAACTAAGAATAATCCAACCCATCCCTTTTCAGAAAACTCTACCTTATGAGCATGAAAAAGATATTTTCCTGGATAATCATATGAAAATTCCATAATCCCACGTTCGGTTTGTGATAAAGTAATCATGTCGGTAAAGAAGGAATCTGTGTTTGTTCCAGTTGGATTATACCGATACAAGTTTCCATGTAAATGTAAATTATTAATTGGATCAAATTCGACCATATTCACAACATAAATTCTGATTAAATCACCAGTGTTGATTTGAATTGGATGATGCTGGTAGTAAAATGGAATCGTGTTTGCTGCATAAAAATTATTTTCTGTGTCAAAATCGGTATCTAGGCCATTTAATACCATTACCATTTCATCAGCGGGTTCTCTTCCTTCTTTAGGATCCACAATGAAGACACCATACAAACCATGTACAATATGTTCTTCTAATGGCATTACATGGCAGTGATACGGATGTACTCCAACTGGTCCTGCTTCAAACTCATAAGTGAACCTTCCTCCACCAGACCCGACAATTTCGAACACCCCATCCATTTCGGCTGGATGAATTCCATGAAAATGTATAGTGTGCTCTTTTGAACCGTTGTTGATGAAATTGATTCGTACAATATCCCCTTCAGTTGCTCTGATTGTTGGGCCAGGAACAGTTCCATTAAAAGTCCAAACGTTATAGAAGACCCCTGGTGCAACCTCCATAACTTTGTCGTCTTCCGCAATTATTGTAAATTCTCTTAGCGTAGTTCCATCGGAAAGTGTGGATACTTTGCCGTAATTGAATTCTCTAAGATATTCCATTGGATCAAATTCAACAGAAGATTCTACATAGATGGGATCTAGTACTACTCCAGAAGTTGTAATTACTCCCCCAGTATGAGTAACAAAGGTCTTTTTTTCAGACTGGGCTTCAGAGATAGATGGAAAAACAAAGGCCATAGCAATTCCAAACATTCCTATTATTGTCAAAATCATAAAAGAAGAACGGCTAATTTTCAAATCATTTCATTATAGGGAATTAGATTATTTATAATTTAGCTTAGGCTAAATTTATTACCCTAAACTAAATTTCTTAAACGAAGTTAATTTGTCAGAAAAACTAGGTTTAAACTAAACAATAATCTCTCCAAAAGGGTGAAGAAGACAGGGATCCTGTTAGCTGTTGTTGGCGGTTTAATCGGGGTTGGAATAATCTTGTCGTTTTATGGAAATTATTTAGTGTTTGAAGACTTGGTTAGGGGGGATGGAGAGATCAATTCTGGAGAAGATTTAACGATAGAATTTCAACTGGACAAGGCAAAGACCAAATCTGGAATTTATGCAGTCCAAATTATTGATTTTAAAGGACAGTCAGTTTCTGCAAACATTGTTGATCCGTTTAATTCCATCATAGAAACCCAATCTATCAATGAAGAGGTTTTTGAAGGATATTTCGATGTGACAGAATCGGGTACTTACAAGTTAATGATAGAAAATAGAGGTGAGAGAGCAACAATCTTTGGAGTAATTGGACCAGAACCAGACGAAGGTAAGAAGTCATTAACTTTCATATCGCTATACATTCTTGTGGCAGGGTTGTTTGGAATGGCTGGAGTAGCGGCCTATTTGGTTGTTAGTAGAAAAAGAGCATCTAGTTAAGGAAACTATCCATTTTTTCTAATCCTTCTATTGCGGCACCAAAGTTTTCATTATCTTCTACAATTTGAGAAAGTTTTTGCACATTAGCAGAAAATACTGTATTTTGTTCTTGTTTTGATTCAGAAATAAATCCATGATCAATCAAATAAGAAAGCCTTTCTCTAACTTCAGTTTCAGATAAAGAGGACTTATCTGCCAAATATTTTGCATCTTTTTGGCCATCTTCAAGTTCGGCAATTATCTCTGAGGTAGTTGGATCAAACATACAATCAATTACTTTTTCGCGATCGAAGGAATTATCCACTATTGTTGTCTTGGTATTTGCAAACTAATAACTTTACTAGGAGCTTCGTAAATTTTCCACACAACATATTAAGAAAAAAACCACTCAAATATTGTTGCAAAAATTATGCTCAAAGGACCCATTAGGGAAAGGAATCCATTGTTTTTGCATCGAGGTGGATTCTAGGAGTGGGATCAAAAAATGCTGTAAATGCAACTCCTGGAATGTCCAAGGGACTAACTGGACCACAGATTCAGATTTTAGGTAAAAATCAATCAGTTTGGGTAAACTCCTGAGAAATACCCGAGAAATGGAACATTTTGATTCCTAGCATGGTTTTTATCGGGGAAATTTGGAATTTTTGAATACTTGAGCAGTCAAGAGTATAATCACATTGTAAGGATTGTGGGTAATGATATTCCCGGAGAGAGAAAATTGATTATAGGATTAACTCAGATAAAGGGAATAGGATTCAATTTTGCCACAGCAATAATAGATGCTTTAAAGATAAATCCAAATTCTAATATCGGTTATCTTTCAGATACTGATGTTCAAAATATTGAAAAGTTAGTTACAGATCCAAGTTCAGGTAATTTTCCAAATTGGTTTTTGAATAGAAGGAAAGATGTAGAGACTGGAAAAGATATTCATTTACTTACTTCAGATATTGATTTTACTTTGAGAAATGATATTGAAAGGGAAAGAATAACAAACAGTTGGAGAGGTTACCGTCATCTTTATGGGTTAAAAGTTCGAGGTCAAAGAACACGATGTACCGGAAGAAAAGGTGGT
Source organism: Nitrosopumilaceae archaeon (assembly GCA_033720715.1). Lineage (GTDB taxonomy): Archaea > Thermoproteota > Nitrososphaeria > Nitrososphaerales > Nitrosopumilaceae > Nitrosomaritimum. The sequence goes on from JAWWBZ010000023.1 coordinate 9,476, forward strand.
GCTGTCGGAGTAGCTAAAGGTGGAAAAGCCGCTCCTCAACAACAAGCTGCTACCCCAGGTGTGGCTGCACCTACCGGTGAAGCTGCTCCAGCCGCTCCTGCACCAGAAAAGAAAGAACCAGCGGAAAAAAAGGAATAGGCGAGAAGAATGGGAGATCCTAAATATCCAAGACGTGCATGGAGAAAGCCCAAACGCCCATTAAATTATGACTTGAAAATGGAAGAGCTAAAGACTCTTGGTACATTCGGTTTAAGAACAAAAAGAGAATTATGGAAAGCACATACAAAATTATCTACTGTAAGGAAACAAGCACGATCATTACTTGCATTGCAACAGGAAGTACGAGAAGAAAAAGAACCTATTTTGATGAAATCCTTATCCCGGATTGGATTAGTAAGCAGTGATGCGACATTAGATGATGTCTTGAATTTGCAAGTAACGGATCTTCTTACAAGAAGACTACAAACTTTGGTTTTTAAGAAATTTGGATTCAAAACCCCATATCAAGCACGACAAGCAATAGTACATGGTCACATAATGATAGGAGATAGAATAGTAAACATTCCATCTTATACCGTTACAACTGCTGAAGAAGAAAGAATCAAATTTACACCAGAGTCAAAATTCCCCCAAATTTTGGAGAAGAATAAAGAAACCTCAGTTGATCCTAATACAGTAGAAAGTGATGAAGGTGTACAACAAGAAGAAAAGTCAGAGGCTGCATCTGAAGGTGTTGCGTCAGAAAAGAAAAGTGCCAAAAGCGAATAGTTTTAAAAACAAGCTAATCACTAAATATCCAAAAATTTAGAGTTAGAACAATTATGTGCTCGATTATTGGTTATACAGGAGAAGACAATGCTGCTCCCATTATAGTAAAAGGTCTTAGAAGAATGGAATACAGGGGTTATGACAGTGTTGGAGTAGCTACTGAATCCAGGAATCAAATCGAATTAAAAAAAGGAGTTGGAAAAGTAGAAGAGGTAAACACTAAATTTCACTTAGAAAAGCTGCCTGGGAAAATTGGTATTGGTCACACAAGATGGGCCACCCATGGAAAAGTAACGGACCAAAATGCACACCCACATCCCAGTAATTCTGGCAAAATAGCAATTGTGCATAATGGCATTGTTGAGAATTTTTCAGAACTAAAACAAGAATTAGAAAAAGATGGGTACAAATTTCAAAGTGAAACAGATAGTGAAGTCATCGCCAACCTTCTACAAAGAAATTATCAAGATTCAATCAATGTAAAGGAAACCATGATGAAAACCACTTCTCAACTTCATGGACATTATTCGTTTATTGCCATGTTTGAGAATGGCGAACTAGCTGCAGCTAGATTTCATGAGCCGCTTATTATTGGAGTAGATGAAAAAAATTATTTTCTCTCAAGTGATGTTCTTGGATTTATTGAACAAACAGATGATGCAATATACATTGACAATGGAAATTTTGTTTTGATTAATCAAGATAAATTACAAATTTTTGATTTTGAAGGAAATGAACTCAAACCCGAAATAACCAAGGTTTCAAAAGAATTTGCAGATGTTTACAAAGGAGATTATGCACATTTCACATTAAAAGAAATTTCTGAACAGTCTGATACTATTTTTCGTGCAGGTGAGAGTACCAAAGGGGCATTGAAGGAGGCTGCTGATTATTTACTACATTCAAAAAACATCTATCTTACTGGTAGCGGGACAAGTTACAATGCCTCTCTTGTGGCAAAATACCTCCTTGCAAAATATGCAAAGGTAAAAACAGAAACAATAATTTCAAGTGAGGTCCAGTTCTCCCCAGACCTAATTGAGCCTAATTCTATACTTGTTGCCATTTCACAAAGTGGGGAAAGTGCAGATGTTCTTGAAGCAGTAAATATTGCAAGGGAAAATAATTGTAAAATTATTTCAATTATCAATTCTCTTACATCTAGTCTAGCAAGGGAATCCGATATTGTGATTGGAATGAATTGTGGTCCAGAAATTGGAGTGGCTGCAACCAAGAGTTTTACTTCTCAGTTGATAATTTTGTATAAGATTATTCAGGAATTAAATAGTGAAATTAAAATAAATTTTGAAGAAATTTCATCATCTATTTCTAAAATTTTAGAAGAGCACAATCAAATCAAGAAAATAGCAGTAGAGATAAAAGATATTTCTGACATCTATGTTCTTGGCAGAGGAATACATTACCCCATAGCTATTGAATCCGCATTAAAGATAAAAGAACTAACCTATATTCACGCCGAAGGAATTGCTGGTGGAGAATTAAAACATGGTCCTCTTGCATTAATGGATTCAAATGTTTTTGTAATTATTATTAATCCAGAAGATTCTACGTATCAAGACACATTGACTAGTGCAAGAGAAATTAAAGCTAGGGGTGCAAAAATAATTGGAATTTCAAATAAAAATAGTGATGCATATGATTTTTGGGTAAAAATACCTCAAACAGATGAATTGACTTATCCAATTTCTGAGACAATTCCAATTCAGTTGTTATCATATTATGCAGCTCTTGAAAAGGACACAGATCCAGATTATCCAAGAAATCTTGCAAAATCAGTTACAGTGAAGTAAAAATTCTATGATATTCTTTTTCAGCAAATTCTAAAAACTTTGTTCTATCATTTCTAGTTTTTAGCATTGAAGAAATTATACTTCCTCCAGCACCAACACCTTCTTTTGCAAACCCTTCAGAAAATGCCCTCAAGCCGGGAAATTTGGAGTTTTCCAAACCTGGATCTATCGAAATTGCTGGAATGTCTGCGATTTCAGATACCAAATTTTTGAAATTTGCAGTATTGTCGCCTGTAACGTAAGAAGTTGTTCCTATTGCGGTATTTTTGTCATTAAAGCCAATTTTGGAAGCAAAAGCCAATACAGCAGTCATCTGCGTTCCCCCTGCTAACATCACAGGACTAAATTCTGAGGCCGCACTCAACATGCCAGTAACAAAAGGAATCATCGGATCACCGACTTTAGCAATTACTGCGTAGGGGTTATCAGTGTCAATATTTTCCAAAGCCATGCTTGCAATCTGATTTTTTAAAATAACTGGATTATTTGGAATGCTGGAGCTAACTTGAGCTTTGTATCCAAAGGCTCGCATTACAGCTAGTGCAGTTGTTGTTCCACCTGGAATACTTTCTCCTATCAAAAGACAATCTGTCATTGATGCCAAAGTTCTACCAACTATTCTTCCATAATCTACAGCTCTTGCTACTTGTGAGTCAGTCATTGCAGGATTTACTGAAATATTTTTCCCAGGAGATAAATCAGTTTGAATAAATGGTAATTGAGGAGCAATTTTGCTTCCTGCATTAATTACAATATGCGGTATGGATGCAGATTCTAATGCCGCTTTTGTTAGAAGAGCTGGGGTTGGTTTTCCATCTGGTGTCATTGGAATTTTTTCTATAGTTTTACAATGTCCATAGTAAAGATACTCTGCATCTGCAGGTGGAGTAAATTTAATAGAATCTTTGTCAGCCCCTGCA
>JAWWBZ010000024.1:0-12946 GCA_033720715.1 Nitrosopumilaceae archaeon
AGTGATATACACATTACCTACAGGTTTTGGTGGTAATAACGAAAATATTTCATTATTAGAACATGTTACAGGTTTAGAGATTGGAAAACAAATTTCCTACTTTTACTACCCTTTAGAAAATATTGAACAACAACCAAAAATTATTGGATCTTTTAATGCAAAAGAAGATCCAAAACTTGCAGAACTTCTTTCTACCGGAAAAAAAGAAAAAAAATTTGTTGCTATTTCCTCATCAGAGCATTTTCATGCAATTAATGTTCTATCAAGGTTTTCCAGCTTGTGTAGCATTCTAGAGGTTTGCAAATATGCACAAGATGAAACTACTAAAACTGACTTATCGTCTGATGATTTAAAGGAAATATTCTTAGATGATATGGTAACAGAATTATTTGATCTCAAATCTTTAGGTTCCTCTTTTGAAGGTGCCAACACTTTGATGTATCTAATAAATGGAAGTGTCAAAGGCATAGATGGATACATTAAAAGACTAATCGATGAAATCCGAGCAACTTTAAAGAAAAATGACTTGAAAGCCAGCAGAACCAAAATTGCAATTTCATGGACTCTTGATCAACATGCCATGAGAGGAGACAAAATGGAAATGTTACAGAACTTAACCTCACGTTTACGTGATTACATTGGAGATGTAGAAGCTTATGAAGATCCTCACTTAGATATTTTCCACAATGACAAGACCACCATTGTAGTAGCTTGTTCAAAATCAGATTTTGAAAACATTCAGAAGAACAAAAAAGATTCTAATCTTATTATTGTAAAAGCAAATCCTTTATGCCAAACAATTCAATAATGGTATAAATTAGCTAATCAATTATTTTGATTGAAATGTCTAATGAGAAAGATAATGAAGTCCCTGTTCAAGTAAAATCACAAGAAATCAATGACAAGAATTTAGAATCTAAGGAACAATCTATAGAAGAATTACAGGAACTTTTAGAAAACGAAAAACAAAAATCAAACGATTTAGAAAATAAATTAAAGTATGCGTTAGCTGATTTTCAAAATTTAACTAGAAAAACTCAAAATGAGATAGAAAATGGAATTAATTCAAAAATTTCTCAATTTATGATAGATTTCCTTAATGTTTATGATGATTTTAAGAGGGCAAAGGAAGCTTTTGCAAAGAACGAGGGGAGTATTGAGGGATTAGAGTCCATTGTGAAAAATATGGATGCATTGCTTGAAAAAAATAATGTATATCCTATAGAAGCTCTTGGAGAAATTTTTGATCCAAATCTTCATGAGGCAATATCTGTGGTTAATGATAACGAATTAGATGATAATACCATTACCAAAGAAATCAGGAAGGGATATATTTCTCAAAATAGGGTTATTAGACCAACATTAGTAGAAATTTCAAAAAAACAAGGTGAAAATAAATGACTAAAGTAATGGGAATAGATTTAGGAACAAGTAACTCTGCGGCTGCAGTAATTATGGGTGGAAAACCTACCATTATTCCTGCTGCTGAGGGAGCTACTGTAGGGGGTAAAGCATTTCCATCGGTTGTTGCTTTTTCTAAAGATGGTGACCTTTTGGTTGGCGAGCCAGCGAGAAGGCAAGCAGTAACCAACCCTGAAAACACAATCATAGCTGCAAAACGAAAAATGGGAAGTGATCATGTCTTTAAAATTCAAGGCAAAGATTACAAACCCCAACAAATCTCTGCATTTATTTTACAAAAAATCAAAAAAGATGCTGAAGCTTTTGCCGGTGAACCAATAGTGAAAGCTGTAATTACGGTTCCTGCTTATTTTGACGATAATCAAAGACAAGCAACAAAGGATGCTGGAACTATTGCTGGATTGGAAGTTGTAAGAATAATAAATGAACCAACTGCTGCTTCCTTGGCTTTTGGATTAGATAAAGCCAAACAGGATATGAAAATTCTTGTTTTTGATTTTGGTGGTGGAACTCTTGATGTAACAGTTATGGAAATGGGTGGTGGAGTTTTTGAAGTGATGAGTACCTCAGGGGATACACAACTGGGTGGAACTGACATGGATAAAGTTCTAGTTGACTATGTTCTAGATGAATTTAAAAAGAAAGAAGGCTTAGATCTATCACAAGATAATACTGCCTTAACTAGAATAAGAGAAGCTGCAGAAAAGGCAAAGATTGAACTCTCAACTGTAATGGAAACTGACATTAATCTCCCATTTATTGCACATGATCCATCAACCGGAGCAAAAAACCTTGAATTAAGAATAACAAGAGCAAAACTAGATGAGTTAATTGGCCCAATTATTGAACGTTGTAGACCCTCAATTGAAAAGGCACTGGAAGATGCAAAATTAAGCAAATCTGATATTAACAAAATTGTAATGGTGGGTGGACCAACAAGAATTCCACTAGTAAGGAAATTTGTTAGTGATGTTATAGGAAAAGAAGTTGAATCAGGAGTTGATCCAATGGAAGCAGTTGCTATGGGAGCTGCAATACAGGCCGGAATAATTGCGGGAGACGTTTCGAGCGACATTGTTCTTTTGGACGTTACTCCATTAACACTAGGAATTGAAACTATGGGTGGAGTAAGGGAGCCATTAATAGAACGAAATACAACTATCCCTACATCAAAAAGTAAGGTGTTTACAACGGCTGCAGATAATCAGACAGCTGTTACCATTCATGTTGTCCAAGGGGAGAGGCCAATGGCAAATGATAATGTTTCGTTAGGAAGTTTCAATCTTACTGATTTACCTCCAGCCCCTCGAGGAGTTCCCCAAATTGAAGTAAAATTCGATATTGATGCAAATGGAATCATCAATGTAACTGCAAAAGATCTTGGAACAAAAAAAGAAGCAAAGATTACAATTGAATCTAACACAAAACTTTCCAAGGAAGAAATTGAAAAACTAAAAGAGGATGCTGAAAAATTCTCTGAGGAAGACAAAAAGAAGAAAGAAAAAATTGATCTTAAAAATGAGGCTGAAAGTTTCATTTACACTACAGAAAAATTAGTTAATCATGATCTCAAAGATAAAATCACACAAGAACAAGGAATCAAGGTAACCGATGCAGTAAAGGAAGTAAAAGAAGTTTTAGATAAAGATGTTGATGTATTAAAACCAAAACTTGAAGCATTAAAAACAACTGTAAATGAAATTACAACCGAACTTTACAAAAATGCTACCCCTCCCCCTGGAGCAGATCAGCAAACTGGAGGAGAACAACAATCAACTGAGGAACAAACTGACCAACAAACAACTCAACAAAGTTCTACAGCTTCAGATGAAACTAAAACTAGCTAGCTTTTACAGCTGGATCCTTTATACAAAAATAATAATTAAGGAATAACAAATGGCTGCAAAAAGAGATTATTACGAAGTTTTAGGTGTATCAAAAACAGCCTCAAGTGATGAAATAAAATCTCAATATAGAAAATTAGCCTTAAAATTTCATCCAGACAGAAACAAGTCTGAGGAAGCCGCTGAACATTTCAAAGAAATTTCTGAGGCTTATGCAGTATTATCCGATGCTGACAAACGGAAAACTTACGATCAATACGGACATCAAGGGGTAGATGGCAGATATAGTACAGAGGATATTTTTGGTGGTGCCGGGGCAAATTTCAGCGATATCTTTGGAAGATCAGGAGGATTTGACTCTATTTTTGAGTCGATTTTCGGAAGGAGTACCGGATTTGGGTCACAACAACAACGAGGTTCCGATCTTCTCTATGAAACCTCAATAACACTGGAAGATGTTCTTACAGGTAAAAAAATGGAAATTGAACTGAAAAAAAACATTGAATGTAACACTTGCACTGGTTCAGGCTGTAAACCCGGAACAACCCAAAAAACATGCAATGACTGTCAAGGTCATGGTCAAGTTCGAAAAAGTAGGAGTATGGGATTTGCTTCATTTGTAACCGTTGAACCATGTTCCAATTGTAAAGGAAGAGGATCCATAATTGAAACACCGTGCGGAGATTGTAATGGGAGTGGAAAGAAAAAAGGAACCAAAAAAGTAACCTTTGATATTCCTCCAGGGATTGATAACGGGGACTATACCATACCGAATGAAGGTGATGAACTTCCTGGTGGAATAAATGGAGATCTAATTGTTAGAATTCGAGTCCAACAACATCCCCATTTTAAACGAGATGGAGCAGACATTTTTTATGACCAAAATGTTACGATGGTTGAGGCAGCTTTAGGGTCAGAAATAAAAGTTCCAATCTTAAATGGTTCTGAAAAAATCAAAGTTGAATCAGGAAGTCAACCAAATACAATTATCAAACTAAAAGGAAAAGGACTACCACGATTGAATTCACGTGGGAGGGGAGATCAATACGTAAGGATTGTAGTAAATATTCCAAAGAAACTTAACAAACACCAAAAAAATTTACTTGAAGAATTTGAAAAATCACTAGAATAATTTTTGACGATAAATTAGAGAAGAATTAAGCAAACTACTTTTCTTGTTTAAAAAAATCTCTTAGTATAACCTGATGTCCTTTTCGTACATGACCAGAATGACACGAATTTAATATCTCTTTAATTTTATCATCCTCATAAAATTTGGTATTATACCTCCCAAGTATTTTCTTACAATTGTTACAATAAATTTCTTTAAATTTCATCCAATCACTAATTTGTTGCCTCATATTCCATGAATCCAGCTAATAAAGAAACTTATTCTAGATTTTAAATTTTTGAATTGCGGGAGTCACCCAGCCTGGTCAACGGTGTAAGGTTCAGATCCTTATCTCTCAGGAGTTCGTGGGTTCAAATCCCACTTCCCGCATACAATCTAATTTGTTTCTAGAATTTTTTTGATATGTTTCATGAGCAAACTATTTACAGCCTGACCTGAGGCTTTTCCTCGTAAATCCTTCATGGCTATGCCCATTAGTGGACCAACAGCCCTTTCTTTTTGATTTTTTACCAACTCTTGGTTTTCATTGATGATTTTTTCAATTGCTTTTTCCAACACCTCTTCATTTACTGACTCTATAGAGGAATTTTTCATAGCCTCCTCAATTGTTTTGGATTTTCCCGACATAATATTTTCAAAAATAATTTCAATGGATTCTTTTGTAATTTTCCCATCTTCCAAAAATTCAAAAGATTTGGTAATCTCTTCATTTTTTAATAAACTTGAATTCAATCCATTTCTTTCTAAATTGGTAATTGTTGAACAAAGTACAGATGCAATGAAGGTAGGGTTGCTCTTATTATTTGTGGAAATTTTTTCAAATAAATCCAAATATTTTGAATCAAAAATTTGTTCAGCTAGCTGAGAATTCAAATTATATCTTTTTTGAATTTCTAAAATAGACTCTTCCCATGGTTTTGGAATATTATTTTGAGCAAATTCCAATTCTTTTTTTGTAACAATAATTGGAGGAATGTCTGTTTCAGGATACATTCTAGATGCACCAGGACGAGGACGTAAAAAAACTGTTTCACCCTTTGGAGTTGCTAATCTAGTCTCTGCAGGAACTCCTTTAGGGGCTTCATTAATTCTGTTTATTACTGACTCTATGGCAAATTCAATCGTTGAGACTGGTGCTGCTATAATTAAAAAGGCATCTTTTTCAGAAATATCAATTTTCTTTTTGATAATGTCAAGATCTTTTTGTTCAATCCCGTAATTTGGTAACTCATCAGAATGAAACACTCCGCCAATTCCATAAAATTTTACAAGTTGACCAATTTCTTTTCCTAATCTAATTCCTTCATACGGAGAAAATCCAAACATTCCACTAAAATTGGGAATTTTGATTGCTTTAATTATAGAATTGTCCTTTAATGCTTTCTGAATAATCTTTGATTGGCAATTTTTCCAATCATCTGTCACTTCAAAAACATTATCGGTTGAAATTGCTTCAAAACTTGAATTTTGTAACTTTTTAGAAATCAAAACCATAGCATATTGTCTTTTCGCCTCAAATTCAATGATTTTTTCGAGCTGATCTAATTGCTGAACTCCCTTAATTTCTACAACAGAGCCACCATCCCTAATCGAGACATTAACATCTTGTCTTATTGATCCTATTCCTCTTGTTACTTTTTTAGTAGCTCGAAGAAGTTTTCCCAGGTATAATGCAATTTTTTTAATTTCTGAAGGATTTCCTTCAACAGGTTCCAATGCAATTTCTACCAGAGGAACACCAAGACGATCAAGAGAATATTTTCTAATCAACCCCTCATCTCCTAATAACTTTGCAGCGTCTTCTTCTAAGCAAATAGATTGGACACCAACTTGTTTTCCATCAACCACTAAATATCCTCCTTGAGAAATCAACATAGTTCTTTGAAACCCAGTAGTATTGGAACCATCTACTACCGTTTTTCTCATTGGATAAATTTCGCTAAAAATTTTTGAATTTAGAGAGCTAGCAATTACCAGTCCTAAATTCTTTGCATCTTTATCTAATTCATGAGGCGGTTCTTCATCATATTCAACAAGACAACTACTTTGAGGATTTGCATAATACACTATTGATTTTGATTTTGATTTTTCAAACAAGGCAGCAGGATCATATTCTCCTAATTCACTTTTTACAGCTCTTAGTTTTCTTTGAAATTTTTTGGTGTATTCATCAGATTCAATAGGTTCACAATTACAAAATAATTTTTTATTAGTATCTAGTTGTTGGTGAATTTCTAACCCAATTTTTGTCCCTACCTTTTCAATCGAGAATTCATCCATGTAACTATCTCCTTTGTTTAATGCGATAACTCTGATGCAATATTTTCAAGCATAATTTTTTTAATTTCTTCCCTATCTTGAGAATTTCCTAAAGCCCACATTGCTTTTACCAAAGCAACCTCTGGTATCATATTTTCCAAAGGAATTATTCCCAAATTTAGCAAATCACGCCCGCTTTCGTAGACAGTCATACGCACTCGACCATCAATACACTGCGAAGTCATACCTACAAACACACCTTTTTCTTGAGCTCGTTTTACCGATTTATACATGGTTTTTCCAATATGGCCAAGTCCAGTTCCTTCCAAAATAATTACTTTGTACCCCATCCCTAAAATTTCATCAAAAAGTTTTGGATCATAACCAGGATAATATTTTACCAAAGCAACTTTGGTATCTAAGTTAATTTTAGGAGTAAAATCTTTTGTTTTAAAAAATTCTTTTTTTGCATTTTTTTGAATTTTATCATCGTAGATAATATACGCAGGATCGTCTCCTATTGTTTTAAACGCACCTCTTTTACTAGTATGGTTTTTTCTTACTCTTGTTCCAAAATGACACGCAATTGTATTATCACTTTCATCATTATGCATTACAACAAAAACACCAGTAGTTTTACATTCAACAAGAAATTTAGTCGCTCCAATTAAATTCAAAGCAGCATCAGAAGATGCTCTGTCTGAAGACCTCTGCGATCCAACAAGTGCAATTGGAATGGGAAATCCATTCAAAGCAAATGAAAGAAACGATGAGGTATAGTGCATGGTATCTGTTCCATGCGCTATTACAATTCCAGTGTATTGGGACTTTACCACCTCATTTAATTTTCTAGCTATTTGTAACCAATGATCTGGCATTATGTTTTCAGAATATTCTGAAAATAAAACTTCAGTATCAATATTAGCAATTTTGGAAAGTTCAGGAACTGAAGAATTTAATTCAGCAGCAGTTAAAATCGGAGTTACAGCTCCAGTTCTATAATCTACTTTACTTGCAATTGTCCCCCCTGTTGATAAAAGAAGAATTTTTGGTAAAGAAGGATTTTTTTTAATATATTTTTTGGATTCTATTATTTTTGTTTTAGAAGGTAATTTCTCAATTTTAGTAATTTTTTTAATCTCTAACCCAACATTGTAACCACTCTTTAATTTTAGGACAATATGTTCATCATCTGTGTGCTCATATCTAGGCATTATAATTCCAGAGTAGGAAATTTCAGCACTTACTTTTGCTAAATCTCCGACTTCAATATTGTTTGATTTTAAAAATTCTAGAGATCTTCCAGTATAACCAGTATATTCAGGCATTTATGAAAATTATTTTTTGTCTATTTAATAAAAACTACCTGTAATAGGAAGCTACCAGTTTTTCGCCCATCTTGAGGTCTTTTTGTTCTCTAACCTTCTTAACTGCTTCTTCAAAATGTTTCATTCCTACCTTAGCATTTTCTGAAGATTTTTCGACTGTTTTTACATCTGGATGTTTATCTAAGAACTCATGAATTACTAATGAAACAGCAGTATTTGCTATTGCTGCAGTATCTGCACCACTTAGTCCATCAGTTAGTTCTGCAATCTTGTCATAATCAACATGTTGAGGATCATTTGGATCATCAACTACAGGAATTGAACTTGCTCCAATTTTGATAATGCTCTTTCTGCTTTCTTTATCTGGTAATGGAATCTGAATAATTTTATCGAACCTACCTGGTCGCAAAAGTGCTGGATCTATCATATCTGCTCTATTTGTTGCCGCTAAAACCACCACACCATGCATGTTCTCCATTCCGTCTAATTCTGTTAATAGTTGACTTACTACTCTTTCTGTTACTGCAGTTTCTCCCCCTGCACCTCTAATTGGAGCTATTGAATCAATTTCATCGAAGAATACTACACAAGGAGATGCTTGTCGAGCTCTTCTGAAAATCTCTCTTATTCCACGTTCTGATTCTCCAACCCATTTTGATAATAACTCTGGACCTCTAACTGAGACAAAATTAGCCTCACTCTCTGTTGCAACTGCTTTTGCTAAGAGTGTTTTGCCTGTTCCACTAGGACCGTGTAATAGAATTCCTCTTGGCATTTTATGTCCTAACTTATTGTATAGTGATGGATATTTCATTGGCCATTCAACAGCTTCCTTTAGCTCTTGCTTTACATTATCTAAACCACCAACTTGATCCCATTTGATATCAGGATTCTCAATGAAAACTTCTCTCATTCCTGAAGGAGTAACCTCAATCAGTGCTTTTTGAAAGTCTTCATGGTTTACTACAAGCTTTTCAAGTGTTTCAGGTGGAATCTTATCTTCTTCTAAGTTTAATTCGGGAAGTAATCTCCTCAAACATTTCATTGCAGCTTCCTTACAAAGATATTCTAAATCTGCACCCACATACCCATGACTAATTGCAGCAATTTTTTCAATATCCACATCATCTGTTAATGGCATATTTCTACTATGAATGGAAAGAATATCTTTTCTTCCTTTTTTGTCTGGAACTTTGATTTCTATTTCTCTGTCAAATCTTCCTGGTCTTCTTAATGCTGGATCAATTGCATTTGGTCTATTTGTAGCTGCAATTACAATTACTCTTCCTCTAGCCTCTAACCCATCCATAAGAGATAGCATTTGTGAGACTACTCTTCTTTCTACTTCTCCAGTAACCTCTTCCCTTTTAGGTGCAATAGAATCAATTTCATCTACAAAAATTATTGATGGAGCTTTTTCTCTTGCTTCTTTGAAAATCTCACGTAATCTAGCTTCACTTTCACCATAAAATTTACTCATAATTTCAGGTCCTGAAATACTAATAAAATGAGCTTGACTTTCATTTGCAACGGCCTTTGCAAGTAAAGTCTTACCTGTTCCGGGAGGACCAAACAACAATACTCCTTTAGGAGCTTCAATTCCTAACTTTTCAAAAATTTCTGGGTGTCTTAATGGCAACTCTATCATCTCTCTTACTTTTTTAATCTCATCCTGAATACCTCCAATGTCCTCATACGTTACCTGAGGCACTCCTCGTAATGTCTCTCCTTTTTCTGCAATATGGAAAACTGTTTTTTGAGTCACAAGTACAGCATCAGCTGCTGGTGTAACACCAATAACTTGGAAAGTTAATCGGCCCCCAAAATATGGTACCATAACATTGTCCCCTTTGATAAGAGGAACACTTTCTAATGCATCGGCTAAATATCTCTCATCTATTGGAGGGATTGCTTCAAGTGGAGCAACAACCACTTTTTCAGCAGCTACTGCTTTGATTTTTCTTACGGTGATTGTATCCCCTATTGCGATTCCAGAGTTGTTTCTTCCAAGACCATCAATTCTGATAATCCCTTTTCCTTCATCTGAAGGATAAAGTGGTAAACATTTTGCTACGGTTCTTCTCTTACCTTTAATTTCAATAACATCACCCGTAGAAGCACCAAGAGTATCCATAGAATCATAATCGATTCTTGCTACTCCTCGCCCAACATCTCTAGTATAAGCTTCTAAAACTTTCAATGATAAGGCATTCTGACTCATAAAGGAAATTCTGCCGCCTAATTTTTATACCTTTGTGGTATTTTTGACTGAAACTTGATTCAATCACAAGCTTAAAATCTACAGTAAGCAGGAAACGTACTACTTGGGTAAAAGACCATTAGTTAGACGACGTGGCCGTGGAGGCAATCAGTTTAGATCTACTTCTACGGGCAAGGTTGGAAGTAAGGCAAAATATCCAAGATTTCAATTATCTGAACAACATTCAGGTCAAGTAATTGATCTTGTGCATGAACGTGGAAGAGAGGCGCCACTTGCAAAAATTAGGTTTGAAGACGGATCTGTCTCTTTTGTTCCAGCAGTTTTAGGAACTAAGGTTGGAACCACTTTGGATTTTGGTTTAAAATCAAAAATTGAGCAAGGAAATGTTATTAGTATACAAAATATTCCTGATGGAACAATTGTTTGTAATATCGAACGACATTTTGGTGATGGGGGTTCTATTGTAAAGTCTGCAGGAACCAATGCAACTGTTTTTTCTCACGGAGAAGAAGGAGTTGTTGTAAAACTCCCATCTGGAAAATTCCTTACTCTTAACCCAAAAAATAGAGCAATGATTGGAACCTTATCTGGAGGAGGAGTTACCGATAGGCCCTATATGTCAGCAGGAAACAAATGGCGAAGCTTTAGAGCTAAAGGAAAAAAGTATCCATTAGTAAGGGGTGTTGCTCAAGCAGCATATGTACATCCACATGGAGGTGGAAGGCACCAACATGTAGGTCAAAGCTCAACTGTATCTCGTGATGCTCCCCCAGGTGCCAAGGTTGGTAGCATTGCAGCGCGAAAAACGGGTAGGGCAAGAATTAAAGAAAGAAAGTAGATTGAATAATACCTACACCCTAAAATTGATTAGTAACAAATTTTTTCAAATTTTAAATGACCAACCAAAGGGTTAGAGTTTTTGTAACTGGAAAGGTTCAGGGTGTATTTTTTAGACAAGCACTAAAGGTAAAAGCAAAACAAAATAACGTTTTTGGTTGGGTTAGAAATCTCAAAGATGGTAGGGTAGAGGCTTTACTTGAAGGTCCGGATGAAAAGGTAAATGTATTGGTAGAATGGTGTCATGGAGGTCCAGCAAATGCCCGAGTTGAAGATGTTGAGATAATAAATGAAAAATATAAAAATGAATTTTCAAAGTTTGATGTATTGTATTGATGTTAAAATTAATGGTAGCAGCCCTGCTGGTTCCAGTCTAGACGAATAACCCCTTTTCAAGGAGTACAAGATCCGCCACGTTGACGAGGAAGCGTGGATGCTCCACCTTAGGATTGCTCCCTCCCGGACCTCATCCCTTTCGATGGTTCGGTCATAGAAGTTATCCCTTCGGATAATTCTAGTCCTGCAACCACCCGCCTCGGCGTGATTTCATTTCCGCACTCCAAGCGGGAATTACTAATCTAGAGATTTACCCAACAGTTACTGATCTCTGCATATAGCCGGTTTCAGAATAGGGCACGGCTGGTACCCTGATCCTACCTGCTACCAAAATTCCTTCAAGTTATTGTTATATTTGCATTAGGTTTGGTTTTCTTTTAATCTCAAAATCATGTTACATACTGCACACACCGTCCCTGTGCATTCATTACCACACTTTTTACAAATCATCTTTTGTTTTTGGTTTGATTCCTTTACTATCTGGGACACCTTAAGGATTGATTGATATAGATTATTTTTAATACCACTATGTTGGTTTTCTAAAGAATTTAAGAATTCACGAATTTCTGTTCTTATCCCTTCGTTCATGTGTGGACATGGTTCTGATTGGAAAGGAATATCATTTGTAAACGCATAAAATACAATTTCTGACTCATAAATTTCACAAAATGGCTTTATCTTTCTTAATTTATTTCCAGAAGTGTCTGGGTCCATCCATCCTACCTTGCTTGTGTCCCCTGAAACCATGTTAATTAGAAATGTTTGTAAAGTATCATCCAAGTTATGACCCGTTGCAATTACATTTGCTCCAATGTCTTTAGCTGCAAACTCCATGGCTCTTCTCCGTAAAGTTCCACAAATTGAGCAAGACGAGGTCTTCTCATTTTCTCGCATATCTAATGCTTCGTCAAGAGAAAGATCAAATAATTCCTTATAGGGGTAAACTTTGGAATCAATGTTTAGTTTATCACAAAATTTTTCTACAATCTCTAAAGCCTCATTCCTATATCCAGGTATCCCCTCATCAATTGTAATTGCTTTAATCCTAAAATTATGATTTGAGGCCATTTTATTCATTATGTTAAGTAAGGCAAGAGAATCTTTTCCACCCGATACAGCTACAGCTACTAATTCATCATTTTTAATCATTTTAAATTTTGAAATAGTCTTTGCAGTTTTTCGAAGGATAGAATTTGAAAAACATTTGGAGCATAATTTTTCACCTGAATATTTTCTTGTATATGCAATGGGATTATCACACCTGTCACAATTCATTAAAACAAAATGAAAATAGTTGGGTAATTATTCTTTAGGAATACTAAATTGTAAACCAACCGGATTTGATATAGGATAAGGCAATGTTTAATCCAAATAAAGCAAATGTGACACCATAAATCCCCCACATTACTCCATTTACGGATTTTTCAGAAATCCTTTTGTCAATAATGGTATGAATGAACTTACCACCATCCAAGATTGGTAATGGAAGCATATTGATAATCCCAATAAAAAACGAGATCATCCATAACCATAACAAAAACATCGAAACACTAGGATCATTCCACTC
>JAWWBZ010000025.1:0-12665 GCA_033720715.1 Nitrosopumilaceae archaeon
AAGACTCCTTTTTTGCCTTTGTCAAAAATAGATTTGAAATTCAATCTAGTCATCCTCAAAAAAAACCCAAGAAAGTCCTCTAATTTCCTCCCAGGTTGGATTTGTCATGGATGGAACAGGGTTTTTGGCCTCAGTTCCAACCAAGACGGATGACTGGTCAGGTTTTTGCCTTTGTACTACGACAGCTTGGCTCATGAAAGACATTTTCTTTATTATTATTAGTTGATACCTCAAACTATGTGGCATGCCTTTTAATCAGTTACAAAAATAATTTTAAATCTTAAACCGAGAGTTTTCAACGTCTATGAAATTGAAAGAAATCCAAATTAAAAATGTAGGTGGTTTTTTTAGCGGTATTATAATTCTGATTGTAGGTATGCTTATTGTGCTTTTTGATTATCCCCAAATCCAATATTTTGAAGGTTTAGATTCTGAAACATTTTCTCGTTTGGATTTAGAAACAAAAAATATCTTTGAAAGGTTAAAAATAGAATTCTCAATAGGGGTTATCCTTTTAGGAGGTGGCATAACAATGTCCGCCATTTTCCTAGTTAAAAAACAACAAAATAAAAATCAATTAAGGTAATGCTTTCTAAAGGATAATTTTCACACAACTTTTAAAAATTTAATTTCTTATCCAAAGATCAAGTATGGATTATCACATTATGGATTACAAAACGGTAATTAAAAGAATGGAATCTTACATGAGTAAATTTGAAGGTGATTATCCAGATTGGTATGTAGGGGTTACTAAAGATCTAGAAGAGGGTTTGTTTGATTTACATGGCGTAGAGGAAAACGGAATTTGGATATCTTTTGGCGCTGACACGGAAGAAGTGGCAAAAAAGGTAGAGCAGTATTTTTTTGCAAAGAAAACTGATGGGAACCCCTCTCCATTAGAAGAAAATGCTAGAATTGTATATGCATATAAAAAAAATTCTAAAACCACTCCATAGTTAATTTTTTACTGAATAAATTTTTGAATTATCAAATTTTTGAATCTTTTAATTTTTCTTTATTAAAGAGGATGAAACTGGCCAAAAAAGCTATTAACATTGCTATTCCAGTTACATAAGCAAAATTAAATTCATTTTCTGTGGGGTTTTCTGAATAGTTATTGTGGAGTGCGAAAGTGGCCACCAGTAAAATTATACCTAAAATTGTTAATTTTCTGTGTAAATCCATAATTTTTGAAAAAATTTTACGTATATGAATTAAAATGAGCCAGAGTCAATTCCTTTCCATTTCAGATAGTTTTTGGATAACTTGTTGAAGTTCTTTTTTATTATCATCAATTATTTTTTTTAACACACCAATTTCTTTTTTTAATTGCTCTAGATTTGCATCGTCAGATTCTCGAATTTGTTTTTCCAGATCAGAAAGGAGTTTTTGATTATTGTAGTTTATTTTTTCTAATTCTTCTCTATAAATGTCCAGTTTTTGATAAGGAGTTAGGTCCTTGACCTGCTCATTTACTTCTTGATTAGTTAAAAATCCAATGGTGATTATGGATACTCCTATTATTGATACTGCAATTAATACAACAAGACTTGTCCTCATAACAAATCAATTTTTATTCCTTATTGATGTTCGAAATTAATTGCTTTCAATTTCTTTTTTTCGTCTACGCATGACAATTACTCCTACAACAATTGCAATTATCACAGGAATAATAAACATGAAAGTGTTGTCTTCAGGTTCCTCATCTTGGGGTTCTTCAACAAATATAGTAGTTTCATAAGGAATGAATGTTTCCTCCCTAACATTATCTTTGTATCTTACAGTAATTTTTATTTCATGTTCACCATATTTTGGATCTCCTTCAAATTCTAGAGGTATGTTAAATGGGACAGGAGAGTCAATCTCTATCTCATCAATGAATTGAGTTTGTCTTTTAATATTAGAATCTCCCAAAGGCTCTAAAGAAACAAAACCAAACAAGGCATCCTCGTTTCCCTCATTAATTATTTCACCAATCACCATTTGGGTATCAGCTAATTCAATTACTTCAACATCATAGATTGTGAGGTCGATGAATCCTTTAATGTAAAAATCTACAATTTTGTCTATCGTTTGTTTGTCACCATGTGCATTGTAATATGTAATGGACAATGGAATCCTCAAAGTATCTCCCTTCAAATTTTGTGGTACATAGACAGTGGCAGTTAATTCTCTAGATGATTTGGGGTTAATGTTTCCAACATCCCAATTTGATTCCAAAATTACCACCTTCTCAACATTTGTTGTAGAGGCGGTGGTAGAGGCCATTTCTGTTTGTGTGTTTTGGGCTACAATATCCACACTTGAAATTGGTGCAGTTCCATCGTTAGAAACTTGAATGATTACATCGTTGGTTTGTAATGATACCAAAAATGGATCTAAGGCCTTAACATTGATCACACTATCTCCAGTTACTTTGAATGTAAAATCTGAAAATGATGTCCTTACGCCAGACTCTCTTACTCTTGAATAATCCACTTTAACAGTTGCAGGATATTGTTTTATTTGCAGATTAGGATCTAAATTCACAAAAAATGTAAGGTGGAAATTGTTCCCAGCCATGGAGTTAGAATCACTATCTGCAAGAATTACAGAATTAGGACCGTCAGAACCTGAGAATCCAAATGGAAGTGATAATTGACCTCTAATTCCTGTAATATCTTGAGTCCCTACATTTGCAAAAACTACGGTAAATGGTACATTGGAGTCACCTGGTTCAACTTCAATTTTTTGATCCATTGTTCCAAAATAAGCATCGAGAAATTTCACGTCATGAAATTCTCGTTCAAATGGTGAATTCCCAAATCCACCAGAAGAAATCTGTGCAAAAGCATTGCCTGTAGCAATGGGAACAACAATTAGAGCAACAATTGAAAAAATAATTTTGGTGTTTATCAAGCCATTACCTCCAGTTCCGCAGGTTGTTCTCCTTCAGAGGCTTTACCATCTTTTATGGTAATTATTCTATCAACATTGCCAAAATCCTTTCTGTCATGGGTGACAACAATGAAAGTTTGGTTAAGATCCTTTGCCATTGTTTTCATCAATTGAACTATTTTCATTGAAGTTACAGAATCTAAATTTCCAGTTGGTTCATCTGCCAAGACAACTGAGGGATGGTTTACGAGACCTCGTGCAATAGCAGCTCTTTGGGCTTGTCCACCTGAAATTTTATTTGCTCGTTTGTTAATTTGGTCTTCAAGACCTACAGATCGTAATAATTCAATTGCGTCTTTTTTGGCAGAACCATTTGTTCTAGCAATTTGTCTAGGAAGTAAAACATTTTCTAAAACTGTTAAATCATTTAGCAAATTTGAAAATTGGAAGATAAATCCTAGTTTCTTATTTCTAAAGGCAGATATTTTTCCATCATTTAGTTTGGTTGTATCTGTACCATCAATGAAGACTTTACCTTGTGTCGGTCTATCCAATAGTCCAATCATGTTGAGCAAAGTAGATTTTCCAGAACCAGAACTGCCAATAATTAGAACAAATTCCCCTTTGTTAATAGAAAAGGAAACATCATCCAAGGCCTTTACCTGATTTTCTCCAGCTCCAAAAATTTTGGTCAAGTTTTTGACCTCCAAAACCTTAGACAGTTCGCATTGCCTCCACGGGAAGTAGTTTAGTCGCTCTATACGACGGATAAAGAGAAGCAATAATGGCTAAAGAAAAGGACGTGAGGGCAGTTTGGATAATTTTTTCCCAGTCATATGATACTTCTAATGGAAGGCTATTGTTAAAAGACATTTTTGTTTCCTTCGCATAGAAGGTATAACCCAAGCCTGCAGCAGTACCCACTCCTGCTCCTATAGCACCAATTATCATCCCTTGAAAAATAAAGATAATCAAAATGTCTTTCCGTTTTGCACCAATAGATCTCATAACACCAATTTCCCTTGTTTTTCCATTCACCAACATCATCTGAATGGTAACAATAGCAAAAGCAGAAGACATCATACCAAAGTAGCCAATCATGTTAATCATAGCAATACCAGATCTAAACCCTGCAAGTTGTTCTTCAGCGGATTCTTCAATTGTTTCAGCTAGGAAATCATCATTTGGAAATGCACGTAAAAAGAATTCTTTTACCTCAAATGCCTTGGTTGGATCATTGAGTTTAACCATAAATGAACCAGACTCTCCGTCTCGGTCCATCATATCACGAAGAGTGTCAATATGCATTACTACACTGTAATCCAATCCTTGTCCCCCTGGAGACCTTACAATACCTGCAACTTTGAAATTTCGAATTTGGTCTTCGCCCCATCTGTCTACTATAAGGAGTTTTAGTGTATCTCCCACTTGAGCATCTCCAAGATCCCTTGCTACATTAGAACCTAGAACAACTGAGTTACGATTAGTTACATAAGTGCCTTCAGCAACAGTTTCATGAACTGTTGATGCTTTTACATCACGATAGGGGTCTACCCCAACAACAGGAATCCTAGTTTCTTCGATTAATTTTCCATTTTTGGTCATATTGATTTCTGCACTAGATGACAGCCGCGGTGTTGCTCCTTGAACATAAGGAATTCGTTCAAACCAATTTGCCATTGCTAAATCTGATTTGTCAATGTAATCAGCTTCGTCTGTGATTAGAATGTCTCCATTTCGGTAATTACTGATATCTCTAACTATGGCATCAAACAGTCCTTGAAAAATTACAAAGTTTACATGAATTACTAAAATTCCAATCGTTACTGCTAAAACTGCACCTATCAAACTTCCTTTTTTATTGAATAACATGCGTTTTGCCAAACGTAAACGATATTCCATAGTTATTGTAATTTCTGTCTAATATTTAATGTATATGATGTATAGTGCTAACATAGTAGACAATTTTATATTATATTAGTCATTTCTATATTGTAGGATATTATCAAAGGTGTCAATATGGACAATTTAGATATAAAAATACTCAGCAAATTACTAAACAATTGTAGGGAATCTGATAGACAAATCGGTAAAGAGTTAGGGATTTCGGGTGGGTCAGTACGAGCAAGAATCCGTAAAATGGAAAATGCTCAGATTATTGAAAATTTTATGATTAAAGTGGATCCTCCTGTTCTGGGTTTAGGAGTTTTGTATATCGTAGTTTCTGGACAAAATATCAAAGAAATTATAGAACAGATAAGCTTGGTGGGAACTCCGTTTTTTGTAGTTCCTTGTGTTGGTGGAGTAACAGTATGTGGGATTGTAGTTAAAGAAAAAATTCACGAAAAAATTAAACTGGTAAATGAGTTAATGAAAGATGTAAGAATTCTTTCAATTTTTGAGGCTGAAAATCCTGGGTTTAATTCAAATCTTACAAAAACTGATTTAGAAATATTACTTGAATTAATGAAAGAACCTCGTCAAAAAATTGAGAATATATCTAAAAAAACAAATCTTTCTACAAAGACAGTAACAAGATGTATTGAAAAATTAAATGATAATGAAGGGATTCAATTTACTCTAGTATACGACCCTACTAAAATTACAAATTTTATTCCTCATGCAATTCTTACCTGGATTGATGGTAATTTAAAAAATACTTTGAAAGATTTAGAGAAAAAATTCTCTGAATCATTTTTACAAATTCCATTTATTGCAAAAAACCAAATTGTATTATTTATGTACAGTAAAGATATCTATGAAATGGACGATTTGACTCAACAGGTTAGAAATATTGATAAAGTAAAATCAGCAGATTTGTTTATTCCAAAAAAAATTTCTTTTCTAAACGAATGGTTGGTTTCGGCTATAAAGGAGTTTAAGAAATCTCCAACCCTTCATCTTATGTATCAAACAAATTAAATAATAACAAAATTTTTTCTTTTTTATGAAAAAGAAAAAAATCTATGAAGGTAAAATTTTAGGTTTAAGTGTTTATGATGGAAAAATTGAAGGTAGGAAAGTAAAACGAGAAATGATAGAGCATAGAGGAGCAGCTGCTATGCTTGCCTTTGATGAGAATGACAAAGTAATTCTTGTCAAACAACACAGATTTCCTCATGGATATGTGCTAGAAATTCCTGCAGGAACTCTTGAAAAAAGAGAAAAACCTCTGAAATGTGCCTACAGAGAATTAGAAGAAGAAACTGGTTACCAAGCAAAAAAAATGACTCATCTAATCACCTACTATCCCTCTATAGGTTACAATACTGAAGTTATTCATTGCTACGTAGCATCAGGTTTGAAGAAAATAGCTGACTTGAAACTTGATGAGGATGAAATATTATCAGTTGAAAAGATTAGCCTTAGAAGATTAATTGGAATGATAAAAAGTGGTAAGATTCAGGATTCAAAGACCATATGTGCGGTTTTAACATACGCTGCCAAGAAAAAATTATTTTAATTATTCATTATAGATGGGTTTAACTAAGTCCGCAACATCTGCCCAGGATTTGGCAATCCTTTCAAACAAGTAAACTAGATCAAGAAAATCAATTGGAATTTGTTTTTTATTTCCTATGCTAGTTCTCAGGCTAGAAATTTTTGCTTGAAATTCCCTGTGTGATGCAATTGCTTCAATTGCTAATCGTCTATCAGGTTTTGTAAAGGCATCAATTGATTTTTCTGCTAATCCGCTAAAATTTTGTACTATTAGATATATTTTTTTTAGATACTCCTTTGATAATGATGAATTGTAAATAAAATCTGCTAATTCAACTATGGTGTCTCCTGCATTTTCTAATAGATTTGCAGCAATTCTATAATCTAGTACATCAATATTTTCAAGATTAAATACATATGCTAGCTTCTTATCAACAAGTGTGCTCCGAATTAATCGGACTAAAAGAAAATATTGTCGATTTACTTCAACATCTCTTTTTGCTAGAGTTTGTAAATTAGATTTATCCTCTGTAATTAATCCGTTGGCAACATCATCATACATTCCCAATGCAATTGAGCTCATTCTTTTGAGAATCTTCTCTGGATTTAATGTGGTAGAATCTAAAAGGAATTGCATGTTAATTTTTGATGCATCTTCTTCAATTATCTCCATTCCAACTAATCTTCGCATCGAATTACGAATTTTTTCTCGGTCTTCTCCTGGTATGATAGATTTAGAATTTATTTGAATAATGTCGTAACCTAGGAGATATGCCCCAGTAATGTCAGCTACGATGTTTTCATCTTTTGGTAAGGGATATGAAATAACTAGTTCTTTGGTTGGGCGATTTTCCTTATTAGCAGAAATTGAAAGGCTATCTTGACCTGTTTCAAGTTCAACCTGACTACTTTTATCCAGATTGTTGGCGTCTACCCATTCTTTAGGTAAGGATACTAGAATACTACTTCCAATCTTTTGTAGGCGTCGAATAAATTTAGTCAATTTATACTAATTTAATTAATTTAAGCCATATTCTTATATTTTATGTGAAATTTAAATTCAGATCAATGGAGGCGGTAGCATTCTGCCCAGCTCACATTACTGGGTTCTTTAAGGCATATTTAGATAATAATTCTGGTAATCCGCAAGATTTTGGTTCAATGGGTGCAGGTTTTTCTATTAGGGAAGGAGTAACCACGAAGGTTACAATTTCAAAATTAACCGATAATCAAGAAAAATTTAGAATAACAACCAAAGGTTTTCAATCAGATAAAACCGATGTTTCAAACTTTGTATTGAATAAATTTTTAAAACTAGGAAATTTTGAAAATTTGTTTTTTGATATAGAACATCAAATAGATGTTCCAGTTGGGTTTGGTCTAGGTTCTAGTGGTGCTGTTGCATTATCACTAGCATATGCGTTGGATGATGTGTTACATACCGGTTTGGATAAATCTGAAATTGGAAAAATTGCTCATATAGCGGAAGTTAGTTGTAAAACAGGACTTGGAGATGTATTAGCAGCATACCATGGCGGGTTTGAAGTTAGAGTTAAACCAGGAGCTCCTGGAGTTGGTGAAGTTCAAAAAATTGAAGCCGAAGATATTTCAATAGTGATGATTTGCTTTTCACCAATTTCTACAAACAAATTTCTTCAAAGTCAACTTTCAAAAATTAATGGTTTAGGTGGTAAAATGGTAGAAAAATTATTGATATCAAAAGATTATGAAAGTTTTCAAGACATGTCCCTACAGTTTGCAAAATATGTAAATGTAATGACTCCTCGTATGGAGAAATTAATTGAAGAGTTGTCAAAGAATGGAATAAAAAGCGGAGTTGCTCTTTTTGGTGAAACTGTATTTTCTATGGTACCCGATAAATCTTTAGAAAAAGTTTTAGATATTTTCAAACATTATTCAGAAGGAAAAATTATTACTTCAAAATTAGACGTTAGAGGAGCACGTGTTCTTTTCAATTGAAATTTCATGTCTTTGATTCCCAAATCTCATCCTAGATTCAAATCACTTTTAATTCGAGAAAGACTAGTATCAGGTTTTGACAAGGGGTTGGTGGCTAAAGAGGGTCTTTTGGCTCAAGGTAGAGGAGAAGCTTTTGACTATTTACTTGGAGAAAAAACTGGAAAAACTGCAAAATTAGCCATAAAAGCCGCAGCTGCTCAAATTCTTCTGGCTGATTATCCTGTAATTTCGGTAAATGGCAATACTGCTGCTCTATGCGCAAAAGAGATAATTCGTTTAGCTAAATTAACAGGCTCAAAAATTGAGGTTAATCTCTTTTATGCTAATGAAAAAAGGAAAAAGGCCATTGTTGATGTTTTGAAAAAAAATGGAGCTAAGGAGATTTTGGGAACAAAAACATCATCTCAAGCCATCCTATCTGGGATAGACTCTGCAAGAAGAATAGTGGATAAAAATGGAATTTTTTCTTCCGATGTTGTTATTGTCCCCCTAGAGGATGGAGATAGAACGATGGCTTTAAGGAAGGCTGGAAAAACTGTAATCACTTTTGATCTTAATCCCCTATCTAGAACTGCTCAAACCGCAAACATCACAATTGTGGATAATATTACTCGTGGAATGGATTTGTTAATTGAAAATTGTAAAAAGTTATCCAAGAAAAAGAAAGGGTTGTTAATTAAAATTTTAGATAATTTTGATAACAGAAAAAATCTTTCAGACAATGTAAAAGAAATAAAAAATAATTTATCAAGGAGATCAAAAATTGCATAAATCTGTTTTAGACATTATAAAAATGAAAACAGAAGAAAAGAAAATTTCAGTAATTACAAGCTATGATTATACTTTAGCTTCATTATGCGACAAGGCTGGAATTGATATTTTACTTATTGGAGACAGTGCAGGTATGGTAATGCTGGGATATGAAAACACCATACCAGTAACAATGGATCAAATGTGTTTGTTTACTGAAGCAGTTAGCAGAGCACGAGAAAGTTCTCTTCTTGTTGCTGATTTACCATTTATGTCATATCAAACAAACATAGATGATGCAATAAGAAATTCTGGTAGGTTGATAAAATCAGGTGCTGATGCTGTAAAATTAGAAGGTGGTTCTGTAATGGCAGAAACAATAAGTGCAATTGTTGATGTCGGAATTCCAGTAATGGGTCATATTGGATTGCAACCACAAACAACCATGTTATCTCAAGGATACAGAGTACAAGGAAAGACCAAAGATACTGCAATGAAATTAATTAACGACGCAAAAGAACTGGAAGAGTCGGGGGTTTTTAGTATTGCACTAGAAATGGTTAGCCACGAAGTAGCTGATATTATTTCTGAAACTGTTAGTGTGCCAACAATTGGAATTGGTTCCGGTAAAGGATGTGATGGTCAAGTCCTAGTAGTTCAGGACCTGCTAGGTATGTATGATAAACTAAAGCCAAAATTTGTAAAAAGATACATGAATTTGTCTGAAGATATTGTAAAGGCTCTTGAGAATTATAAAGGCGATATAGAATCAGGCTCATTTCCTGCTCAAGAAAATTATTTTTCAATGGATGAAGTGGAATTAAAAAAATTAAGAGAAGAAATTGGCAGGTAAGAAGCAAAGTAAAGAAAAACATCCTTCTTTGGATATAGTAGATTCCTATGGTGTAGAATTATCTGGGAAAAAAATAGTTCTTTGTGTTGCTGGAAGTGTTGCTGCTTACAAGGCAATCGAGTTAGCCCGATTATTAATGAGACATGGCGCAAATGTTACCTGTGTTACAAGTAATGCAGTTACAAAACTAGTAAAACCTGATTATTTTAAATGGGCTACTGGAAATGCTGTAATTACAAAGCTAACAGGAGATTTAGAACACATTAGATTAGCTGATTATAATCAAGCGGATTTGATTGTGGTATATCCAGCTACTGCAAACACACTAGGTAAATTAGCAAATGGAATAGATGATACTCCAATTTCTACTGTACTTACCGTAGGTTTTGGATCAGGAATTCCCATTTTGATGTGCCTTGCTATGCATGCTTCAATGTATGATAATGCAGCAGTTAAAAAAAATATTGAGTTTTTAAAAAATAAAATTCAATTTTTAAGTCCCCAAATGATTGAAGGAAAAGCAAAAGCTCCTGAACCTGAAGATGTCTTAGATTATATCCTGAGAAAATTTGGAGCTTCTCCAATTTTAAAAAATAAAAAAATTTTAATGACTGCCGGTCCAACAATCGAATTTTTAGATCCTGTCAGAGTTATAACAAATCAGAGTTCTGGAAAAACTGGAGTTTTGTTAGCTTCCGAATTAATTTCAGCTGGTTCAAAAGTTACTTTGATTTATGGTCCTGGAAGTGCAGAACCTCCAAAAGGTGCTAAAGTTATTCCTGTATCGACAAGTCAAGAAATGTATGAAGCAGTAAAAAAACAAATGAAATCCAAATTTGATATTGTAATTATGGCTGCTGCCGCAGCAGATTATACTCCTGAAAATCCAAGTAAACAAAAAATCAAAAGCACTAAAAATCTGATCAAAATTAGCCTCAAAAAAGCCCCAAAAATCATAAATCAAATTAAAAAATGGCAAAAGGGAGTATTTTTGGTAGGATTCAAAGCAGAAACTAATATCTCCAAACAAGCCCTAATAAAAGAAGGTAAACGGAAGATTTTTGAATCGAATGTGGATTTGGTTATTGCAAATGATATTGGATCATTACGATATAAAAAAAACCCAAACTTTAACGAAGTTTTAGTAATTGATAATATAACACAAAAATCATCAGGTTGGAAAACCAAACAAAAAATTGCTAAATTTATTGTAAAAGAAATTGAAAGTAGACTAAAATGAAAAAATCTGAGCTTCGGAGATTGGTTGCAAAGTATCATGAAATTAACAATAAATTGAAAAAAACTAAAAATAAAAAATTACACGAAAAATTAAAAGAAATAGAACAAAGGTATTTTCATGAGACAGGAAGAACTCTTTTATCAGATACTAAATCCCACGAATCAATGAATCAAAATGAAATTTAATTCAACGGAATACAAAAAAAGAAATATTACAATTTGGAATGAAGTCGCTCCTCGATATCATAAGCGATGGGCAAGTGTTAGTCAAGGTCCTTTTCAGAGCACAAACAAGCTAGTTCAACTTTTAGATATTAAAAAAGGAGATTATGTTTTTGATTTGGCATGTGGAACAGGGGTAGTTACGAAAAAGCTCAGACAAAAAGTAGGAAAACAAGGGCATGTTATTGGAGGTGATACGTCTGTAACTGCGATTAAAATCGCAAAAAAATGGAATGAGAGTTTGAGTAATTTAGATTTTGTAAATGTTGATGCTGAGAATTTTCATTTTGCAAAAAAATTTGATATTATAACATGCCAGTATGCATTGTTCTTTTTCCCAAATGCTCAAAAAGCCCTGAAAAACATGAAGAAACACCTCAAAAATGAGGGTAAATTAGGCATAACTGTACATGGACATCCAAAAAAAGTTCCCTTTTTTAGCAGTATTTTTGATGCTGTAACACAATTTGTTCCGGATTATATCCCTCCAGGTTCTCCAAATTTAGATAGGTTTGGAACAAAATCTTCTCTAAAAACTGAGGTAAAAGATGCAGGATTTTCCAAAATCAGGGTTAGTGACTTTATCTTTAGTTTTAACCCAGGAACTTTTGAGGATTATTGGAAAAATTATTTGAAATATCTTGCAAAACCACTAAAAGAAAAATTAGGTTCTCTTGGTAAAAAAGAAAGATTAGAATTAAAAGAAATGGTAAGGCAAAATGTAAAGCCGTTCACATTGAAAAACAAGACTATTAGGTTTCCTTGGGAAGTTTTAATTTTAACTGCTAAAAACAAAATTTGATAGAAAATGGTCCGAGATTCAAAAAAGAAAGAGGAAAAACCCAAAGAATCTCCGTTTAAGAAATTTCTAAAAAAAAGGGCACCTGTATATCTTGCAGTAATTGCACTCATTATTGTCTTTGTTATACCTCAAATAACAAAGTCAGATTTGGATGATA
Source organism: Nitrosopumilaceae archaeon (assembly GCA_033720715.1). Classification (GTDB taxonomy): domain Archaea; phylum Thermoproteota; class Nitrososphaeria; order Nitrososphaerales; family Nitrosopumilaceae; genus Nitrosomaritimum. Next base: position 12,322 of record JAWWBZ010000025.1, read on the forward strand.
AATTTCCTGAAAATCTTTCTGATGAAGATCAATTAGTGCTGGATTCTTTAATGTCTTATAATGGACCAGATAGAGAGGGATATACATTGATTGAGGCTATTTCAAATCAAATAAGTGAAGAATATCCAAATGAACAAATCTTTGATCATAAAAAAACAGTAGTGGATATTTCAATTTCTAAAATAGATAGTCAAAATTATCAGGTGTTGTTTAATTTTGAATCATACAAAGGAAATATTCAATATGATTGGAATATCGATATGCAGACTGGTAATGTGAAGGGAAATAATGAAGCATCGCAAAGTATTAAAAATTTAGTCGATTTTTATGATTAGCTAAATTGA
>JAWWBZ010000026.1:0-12253 GCA_033720715.1 Nitrosopumilaceae archaeon
AAAATGGTAGAACTTGCTTGGGAGATTGGAGATGGAGTAATTTTTTATCTCAGACCTTTAGAAGAGATGAAAGACACAATATCTAAAATGCAATCAAAAAGAAAAATTGATGTTTCATGTCAAATAATTACATGTGTTTCAGATGATTCAGAAATTGCAATAGATAGGTGCAAAAAGACGTTGGCATTTTACATTGCTGTAGGAAAAATCTATAGAGAGTTTTTATCACGAAATGGATTTAAAAAAGAGACTCATAATATTTTTGATGAATATAAAAAATCAGGATTTCAGTCAATTCATGAATTAATTCCTGACTCGATGCTTCATTCTTTATCCATATCAGGAACACCAGATGACGGTATAAAACAACTCAAAAAATTTAGAGAGACCGGAATAGACTTGCCTATTATTCAGTTTAATCCTGTAGGAAACGTGATTGAGTCATTTAGGTTGTTTTCCAAAACATTCTTTGAGGGGAAATAATGCCAAAAGTAGCAATTGTAGGGTACGGAATAACAAAATTTTCAAAAGAAGATTTGAAGATAGAGACAATCTTAAGAGATTCTACAAAAGTTTTGTTTGATTCTTTACCCAATATTGATCAAAATGATATTGATGCTGTTTTAGTATCAACAAACAATAATTCAAAATACCTTTCGCCAATCTTATCAGAATCTGTTGGAATAAAACCCAAAATTGCCCATTCGGTAGAAAGTCTTTGTAATTCAGGAACCAATGCAATAGTATCGGCATATGCGTACATTTCCTCAGGATTGGCTGACGTCGTTTTGGTATCAGGTGCAGAACGATTTGATAGTCCTGGTCAGATTTTGGAGTGGGATAATTTGCGTGGGGAATTTAAACATCCGGTATTTTGGGCATCAATTTTTTCTAGGGCTTACAAAAGAAATTATTCTATTAAAAATGAAGACCTCGCAATTGTGTCGGTTAAAAATCATAAACAATCTTTGAATAACCCAAATGCTTTTTCTCATAAACAAATTTCTATAATCGATGTATTAAATTCAAAAAAAATTACAGATGAGTTAAGACTTTTGGATTGTTCTATGCCTTGTACTGGATCTGCTTCAATTTTATTAGCCTCTGAACAAAGTTACAATAAGTATACGGATGTACCCATTTGGATTTCTGGAATAGGTCAAAAAACCACTAGTGCAAGCTTTACAAAAAACTCAACTTTTGATCAGATGGAATCAACAAAGTTGGCAACTCAAGAAGCTTTGAAAATGTCACATCACAAACACAATGACATTGATGCAATAGAAATCCATGATGCATTTTCGGTTTGTGAGCCTATGGCTTTAGATTCAATGGGATTTACAGAACCTGGAAAAGGGATTCAAATGATAAAGGATGCTTATGAAACAGAAGATTTATGGATAAATCCGAGGGGTGGTTTAATAGGAACAGGACACCCATTAGGTGCAACAGGAATAGCTCAAACAATAGAGATTACTCAGCAACTTCAAGGAAAAGCTAACAAAAGACAAATCGACAATCCAAAGGTTGGTTTAATCCATAACATGTCAGCAGCCGCAACCTCTTCAACAATTTTGGTTTTAGAAAATTGAAATTTGAATCAGAATTAAAAAAAGGGAGTTTTTTTCTATCAGAGTGCCCTAATTGCCAAAAAATTGTTTGGCCTCCTTCTGAATACTGCGATCAATGTTTACAAGAAGTTAATTGGAGAAAATCTACTGGCGTAGGAAAAATAATAGAATTTTCCAGACAAAACAACCAAATTTTCTGCGTCGCAGAAATTGAAAACACAGTAAGACTGCTGGGGGAAATAATTTCAGGAATTCCAGATATTGGAAAAAATGTAATAATAACAGATTGCACTATAGAGAAAGAGAACCATATAGTAAAAATGAAAGTTTTAGAATAGACAAAAATGTCTGCCCGATGATTTCAGAATGTTGGATTTGCAACAATCATTGGGATTCTTTGAATCAAAAGAGCTGGCATGTAATGATAAAATAGTGTTGTTATTTATCAAATTCAAAAAAGATAAAGTGAGAGGTTATGTCAATGTTACCTACCTTTCTATATCTCCCCATGATCTTTGGTTTTTATGAAACAAAATTCAAAAACCATTACAATTAAAAAAATAAATCAAAAAAAATCAAAAAACCACCAAAAGGCCGTACGAACTAGAAGACAAAGAGGATACCATTGGGAAGACACCATCGTTAAAAGATTTCAATCTGCAGATAATTGGAATGCGTTTAGACTTGGATCTCCGAGTACTGCACTTCCAGATGTTTTAGCTGTAAATACAAAAGAAAGTACAATTTTCACGATAGAGGCAAAGTCAGGAACCACTAGTTCGTTACCCGTGCCTGCTGATCAAATCGAAAGATGTCTAAAATGGATAAATGTTTTTGATATTTACGATAAAAGAAAAGTATTGCTTGCATTCAAATTTTTGTCAAAAAAAAGAACAGGTTTGAGAACCTATGAGAGTAGAGAGCTGAGGGAGTTCTATAAAATATGGGATCCTTCTCTAGAGGCAACCAATTGTGCATGTACCTACGAAGGAAAATTTTTTGCTCAAATTGATGGGAAAAGAACTCAAATACACCTTGAAGACTTTGAAACCCCTTTTGGAAATAAAACCAATAGTGCCTAAATTCATCTGAACTTTATCAGATCATTTTTTAATGATAGTCATGTGGTATGAACATGTCGAATGAAAAAGACTCCTTAAATTCTGAGAATCTACTTAAAGAATCCTCTGATTCTTTGTCTGAACAATCAACAAAGCCACAAAAAATTCAATCTTTGTTAGATTTAGTAGCAGAAACAGAAGAGGACGTAAATTCAAGAATTACCTTTGAAGAATTCACTGATGAAAGGGTTTTGATCAGTCATGATTCTACTGGTAACAAGCAGATGAAGATAAAAGTCCTAGAAGTGTCGGATGAAAATCCTCCTTCAAAATGGAAGTTTGGTGATCGTGTCAAAATTAGTAAAATCCTCATTACAATAAAACACCTTCAAACACAAGAAGTTGAAGAAGGAGAGCTTGACATTGAGGCAGTTGAGAGGGAACTTGCCGAAAAACGACATTATTCATCCACCAATCGATGGATACCTGCAAACGATATAAAAAATGGATATGTTGTAGGTTCTATGCACACTAGATTAATTAGTGATGCGGCTGCTCTTGATTATATTGTTTTTTAAATTTAGTTGAAGTTAAGGACAGTCAATTTCAACTAAAAACATTTAAGCATCACAAATCGAATTCTCAATTATGAGTGCAAAACAAGTTGATGTTAATGGTACAGAATATAGGATTATGCTTACCGAACAGGTAATTGGGCATGTAAACAATCTAAAAAACCTCTATAATGCAGCATATGAAGATCCTGAAAGCTTTGAAGATGTTAGTTCTGAAATTTCAAACACAATAAATGAAATTGCAAAAACTGTAGAACCAGAAGCGGAAGAAAGTGACTTGGATGGACTCATTCAAGAAATCATCAAAGCCGTAGATAATAGAAAAGAAGCAATTGAAAAAGAATTAGAATCAAAACCCAAAAAAACTAACACAAAAAAATCAAAATCAAAGTAGACTAGACACCTGAAGGCGATATTGTTTGCACAATTGACCATAAAATCATAAAAATTTGAAGAATTATTTTTATTGTAAACAAATCTATTACAAACATGACTAAGGGATGTGAATGCGGCATTTGTGGACATTATTCAGAACAAGAATGTAGAAAAAAAGAATGTAAATGTTGTCTAAACTTTCATGAAAGGTCCGGACCTAGACAAAAATAAAAAAATTATTCATTTTTGTAACAACTACAATTTTTAGACATATGCCTTGAACATCCAATAAGCCTATGATCTGCACACCCACATAAAATACATTTTTTTGATTTTTTCATATCATAAATCCTCAGAAAGTTCTTTGATTTTGTCAATTAATCTTTTGTCTTCAAATGCTTCTAAAATTTTTAGTCTTATGTTTTTCAATCGAGCAGAGTCTTCTGAATATAAGGGATACATAGTATCAATTTCTTTTAAAAAATAATAGTTTTCCAAATATTTTTTTATTTTTGATTTTAATTCTAAAAAATCTTTAGACTCAAAGTCATTAGTTCCTATTTTCTTTACAAGGACATTAAAAAAACCATTAATTTTAAGCAGTTCTTTTTTAACAATATCAAGATCTCCAGATTTATCGTTTAGATTCTGAATAATCCCATGAGATTCAATAATTTGATAAAGTACTTTTTTGACATATTCGTCGTTTCTAACCATACTATTTTTCAATGATTTTTTTCTTGTCTAATAAGCTTGGCAAGAAAACATTATGGTGATATGACAAAAATTATTCTTAACTTTAAATTATCATGATTATTTTAGGTTGACATTGCAAGGAGATGCCTTTCTGAAATGTATTGACCCTAACTGTGGGTTAGAATATCCAATTAAAAGTACAAACGTGCAATGTGAAAAAGGACATCTATTAGATGTAAAATACAAAAACAAACCGGATGAGAAACTAAAAGAAATCTTTGCTCATCGGGGAAGAATGGATGGGAACATTATTTTTAATGAAAGTGGGGTGTGGCGTTTTAGAGAATTACTAAATTTCTGTCAAATCGATACAGAAAATGTTGAATCCTGTTCAAATTATCTAGTGTCGTTGGATGGAGCAGAAGGAAGACAGTCCAAACCATATCACATGACAAAAGCATCTTCCTTCATTGGAATTTCTAGTGAAAATCTTTGGCTCCAACCGGAAGGGTACAATCCTAGCGGCTCATTCAAAGATAATGGTATGGCTACAGCGGTAACTCATGCAAAAATGGTAGGTGCAACTAAAATCGTGTGTGCCTCGACGGGAAACACTTCAGCCTCTGCAGGAATGTTTGCAGCAAATGAAGGGATTCAGTGTGATGTGTATATTCCAGCAGGTCAAATCGCTCCAGGAAAACTCAGTCAGGCTTATCAATTTGGCGCCCAAATTGTAGAAGTTGATGGGAATTTTGATGATGCATTAAAACAATCTTTAGAAGATGCGAGAAATTTTAATGGCTATACTGTAAACTCAATTAATCCATTTCGAATTGAGGGACAAAAAACTATTCCTTTTCGAGCTTTGGAATATTTGAGATGGGAATCTCCTGATTGGATTGTGTACCCTGGAGGAGCATTAGGAAATACCTCGAGTTGTGGAAAGGCACTTATGGAATTATATGAATGGGGATGGATAAAAAAAATACCCCGAATTGCTGTAATAAATTCTGAAGGAGCTAGTACTTTATCGGATTTGTATAACGGAAAATTCAAAGAGGAAGAATTAAGATGGAATAAAGGAAAACCAAATTCTTATCTTGTTGATCAATACTATGAATATCTTGATAAGAATGGAATTAGACCAAAAACAAAAGCCACAGCTATTCAGATTGGAAGACCAGCAAATATTCTCAAAGGATTAAGAGCTTTAGAGTTTACAAATGGTGTTGTTACAACAGTCTCTGATTCTGAAATGTTGGATGGTATGGCAGTAGTTGGACTAAATGGTTTTGATTGTGAAATGGCTTCAGGAGCTTCTGTCGCAGGAATAAAAAAACTCTTAGAACAAGAAATTATAAAAAAAGATGATGTTGTTGTAGGAATTCTTACTGGAAGACAAAAAGATGCAATGCTCCCTGTAGAATACCACAACAATCCACAAAATAAATTTGCCAAACCTCCTAAAAATTAAATTTAACTTAAAATCAACTTGCTGGGGAAATAAATCTGGACATCTTAAGCCTTAATAATGTGTTTTACAAAAATATTGCAACCAAGAGATGGTGTTAAAAAAATAAAATGAATGACAGGTGTTGTTGTTCTAACAAGACTTTTTGGAGGATATTATGGTAGAACTTTGGGTGGAGATAGTATCCCTATCCGTACTGATTGGATTATCTGGTTTTTTTAGTGGATTGGAAGTAGCACTCGTTGGAGTAAGAAAATCAAAAGTAATCCAATTAGTAAACGAAGGCAAAAAGGGGTCTAGGGCCCTTCACAAGTTAAAAACCAATCCAAGTTGGATGATGGCAAGTGTAAATCTTGGAAATAATTTAGTAAATGTAGGGGCATCTGCGTTGGCAACAAGTGTTGCTATTCGCATTTTTGGTAATGATGGACTTGGTATAGCTATTGGGATAATGACATTTTTAATTCTAGTTTTTGGTGAAATTACCCCTAAAACCTATTGTAATGCAAATGCCACAAAAATTGCTTTAAGATTTGCTCCTGTTCTTTTAGGATTTAGCTATGTTTTTTTTCCAGTTGTAAAGTTTTTTGAAATAATCACGAAGGGTGTTGTAAAGATGACTGGAAGCAGTCATGTACCTCCACCAATAACTGAAGAAGAGATAAAGGGAGTCATTGATCAGGGCCTGGAAGAAAAAGCTCTGGAAAAAGAAGAAATGGAATTAGTTCATGGTGCTTTGAAATTTGATGACACTGTAATTCGTTCTGTAATGACTCCACGAACAAAAATGTTTACACTTAATGCTAAGACTATTCTTTTTGAGGCACTTCCAGAAATCAATAAAAATGGATATTCAAGAATTCCAATTTTTGGAGAAAGTCCTGATGATATTGTTGGATTTGTTCATGTAAGAGACGTGTTGAAAGAACTTGAAAATGACCATAAAATGAAGACTTTAGAACAAATTGCCAGAAAGCCTGTATTTGCATCTCAGGAGAAAATGGTTAGCGCATTACTAAGGGAAATGAAAGGAAGAAAAACCCACATGGCAATAGTAGTTGACGAGCATGGTGGAGTTGAAGGGTTGGTAACTTTGGAAGATTTGTTAGAAGAAATTGTAGGTGAGATAGAAGATGAAACTGATCACGTCCAACCTGTAGGTTATTCTAGAATAGATAAAGATACTATCATTACGGATGGAGACATTAAGATTGACAAAATTAATGAAATTTTTGAAACTGGGATTCCAGAAGGTGACGATTACGCATCTCTAAGTGGATTACTTCATGAAAAATTACAAGATATTCCCCAAGCAGGCGATAAACTTGAGGTTGAGGATATCAGAATTATTGTAGAAAAAGTATTCAAAAACGTCCCTCAAAAAATAAGAATTGAAAAAATTAGGACCTAATCTTTGTTAGCAAAGTGTTCTTGAAGTTTTTCTTTTTTCTCTTTCATATGAAATATAGACTCTGTATGAGAAAAGGCCTCTTTATAGGATCTTCCAAAAAGCATGGCCTGCATTAACATGTGATTTTCAGGGATAACTATTCCAGTTTGGTCATCTGAATACATCATTTGGACCGTGTCTCCTATTGATACTGTCATATTAGCATGAATGTGAATCATGTTAGTGTCCGTAAAATTAAAACCCATATTGGTAGCATAGTCTCTTACATCTTTTGTCCCTTTGGCAGTCCATAAAGTTGCGACTCCAAATTCATTCTTAAAAATACCATGTATCTCAGAAGGTTTTGGTGCAGTTTCATTAAATCTTATATCCATAATGTGTAAGTGCATTTGTCTTGAGGGAACTTTGATGGCTCGAACAAACAAGGGTGAATCTTTACCAAAGTAAGTTTTTACATCATCACCATGATGAGGTTTTTCAGTCATTTCAATGGTGTCTTTTACTTCTTTTTGAGTTTGTTCTATATCGGCCCATCTTCGTATTAGTGTTACATCGAACCGAACTATTTTGTCACCAAATTTGGCTCGAAGTGGTTCTAGAATGCGTCCCATTCCTGTCACATTGCAACTTCCTTGCATGACATGTTTTTTTCCTATTGCTTTATCATAGTTTGAACGAGAGTTAAACAAAAGATCAGAAACTGCCTTTTCCCCAATTGTGGTTTCCCCCCCTTGATAAATCGCCATTATGTTTTTGGGCTCGTATAAATTTTTTTTATTGACATATCCATGTCCACCTGGTGCGGCATCAATCACTAAATCGCATTCATCAAGGGCAGACTCTATAGTTCCGGCTATTTTGTATTCTTTAAAATCATCTAGTTTCTTTTCAGGTACAAAAACATCTAGTCCTTGCGAGATTGCAATGTTAACTTTTTCATCTGGAGAATATTTCCCAACTCCAATAACTGTTATTTCCGGATCGTCTTTAAGAAAGGAGGTAATTCTACTTCCAATAGATCCAAAACCATTAACGAATATGTTTTTCACGTTGATTTTACAAAATAACGGCTTTATTTAGATTAGTTTGGCACTAAACTTCAATAATTATTATCCCATGTTTAACTAAATAGTCAACTCCATAAATAAAATCATTATCTGAAATTTTACCTTCGGCCCACCAACCAGCATTTTCTTTAATCCAGGAAGGAATCTCAGAAATTTCTGTTTCCTGAGTAGAAGTAGGAACGGATAAAATATTTTCATTTATCAAAAATTGGATGGAAAGAATAAAAGAGTCATCATCGATGTACCCATCTCTCCACCATCCCGCATTATTCTTAATCCAAGAAGGAACGATAAAGTCTCCTGAAAGATTTTGTGGAGGGTCTGGATAAATAACCATTATCTTTTGGTCAATTTTTCCTAAATGAACTACTTTGATGTCATTATCTTGTATTTTTTGAATTAGTAAACTTAGTTCTTGAATCTGTTGTGGATTTACTTCATTGGAATATTCTCCGCCTCTAAAAATTGAAAATTCTTGAGGATGTATAGTCACAACTGCAAATCCATGGGCGTCTATCGACTTTGAAATATCAGAAAATGTCTCTTCATAAGAAATTCCCAAAATTCTATTTTGGGAAGGGACATACTCTCCAGTAGTTGCAAGAGCAGGGAATCTGAAAAGTGGTTGATCTTTAAGAGGGTATGGACCCTCGTCGCTAAACTCACTAGCACTAATATGTGTAAAACCAATTTCTTTTAGGACCTCTTTAGTATCTTCATTAAATCTGTTTTCTGGTGGGATGAAAACAGTAGTTTGAACATTTAATTTTTCGTTAATTTTTTCAGAAGATTCTTTTAACAATTCAAATTGTTTTGTTTTATCGTAAATTGTAAAAGGTGTCGAATCAAGACCATGATTTGCAATTTCAAGTATTCCAGAGTTTATTCCTTTTTTGGTTTTTTCATAGAGAAAAGAATCTTCACCGAAGGAATCTATAATCACACCAGTTGTAAGTGGTAATTCTCTGTCCATAAAATAATCTATTAAATCCCATTGTACATTATTTAGCCAATAATCTTGAAGACCATCCAATCTAAAGGCAACACAGTTGCATGATAGACTAAAATTTTTTTCAGCTTCCTTGTATACAACAGGTTCAAAAAATGAATCCGTTTCTGTAATATTCGAAATTAAAGGTGTAGTTTCTTTGGTGGGTTCAATGATTTCAGGAATTTCAGGTTGAATTGGATTAGTTTGGAACAAATCAAAATTATTTTGTTTTCCAGAAATAAGAACAGAAGTTTCTGGCCATAAGGGATCTTTTATTCCTCCATTAAGGACAGAAGCTGAATAAATTCCAGATGGCAGACTAGAAAAATAAATTTCGCCCTTTGGTCCAGTCATGTGACCAATGGTTTTCAAATTATTTTGATCTACTAGTAATATGGAAAAATTACCATCCTTTTTCATTAATTTGTTAGAATTCGTATCAAACAATCTAAAAGTTATTAATTCCTCTACAATCTCAGGAATAGGAACTATAATTTTTTGGTCTTGTGAAATCCCTTGCTGTAATTTTATATTAGAAACGCTAGTTAGCATAAAATCTCCAAAATAGACTTCTGCTACATAGTGATCTTGTGGAATACTAGTAGATTGAAGCCAATACCTCATTGTTTCTCCTTTATCATTTGTATTTCCAATTCGTTGTATCTCTCCATTATTTGATTTAATGATTAATTTAGCATCTCTGATTGGAGTTTCGCCATCGTTGAAAAATACCTTAAACTTTAACCCTCCAGGCAAAGGAATGGAAATATCTAATTTTTGAGATTTATTTTGTAGCGTGGAATATCCAACTTCCGAATACATTCCATTTACATACACTTCAACTTTGTATCTGTGATTTTTTGGAAGTTCAATGGTTTCTGGATTTCTTTCTAAAGTTTTTTCTAAGAATGGTGTTTTTTTATCGTCTTGATAAATTTTGTAGTTTGTTTGGTAAGCATCTATCCTATCACCATTGGTGTATTTTATTTCAAGTTGTAAGGTTTGTAACTCTTCGGCATAGATATTACCAACCAAAGTTGTAAGGGAGACAGTTATTGCAAGCAACAAAATTGGAATTACCGTTAATTTATTCATTGAAATCTCCAATCCTCCTTGCACTGGTCCATTTAGCTTTTTTACCTAACAGTTGTTCAAATATAGCTTTTAGTAGCAAAAAGTCAACAATCTGTTTAAATCCAAAAAGTAAAAATCCTGCATAAACCATCAATTTAGGATCCTCCTCATCTATTCTAATGGCTAAATAAGACATCATATAGTGAAGGATGGTAAAAATTCCAGCTACCTCCAAAACCCACCAAGCATCACCACTAAAGACTCCAATTATTACATTAGCTAGAGCAGTAAATCCAATAATCGGTGTAATTATCATCCCTAAGAAAAGATATGGTAAGGCAAGTTTTTGCAAGTATCCGAATCGAGGGTTTGTTAGCGCATCAGAATGTCTGCTAAGAACTTGGATATTTCCACGGTACCAACGTTTTCTTTGTTTTGCAAAATCCAAAACAGTTGTTGGTGCTTCGGTGTATGCAACTGCCTTAATGCTCCCCTGGGTAATCAATCCAGCTTTGAGAAGTTTAATTGTTTGATCAAAGTCCTCCACAATTGTTTCTTTTCCATAAGCACCAGTACCCGAAACAGCAGATTTTTTAAAAGCCCCAAGAGCACCAGGAACAACAGTAATGGAACCAAATCTATCAAAAGCACGTCGAACAACCTGAATTCCCAATAAATATTCTAAAGCTTGACACTTGGTAATCCAATTAACTCGGTTTCTCACCTTAATGTTTCCCGCAACAGCTGCCACATGTTTGTCTACCTCAAACCCTTTTACAATTTCTTTAATGGAATTTCTTCCAATAATAGTATCTGCATCTACGACTACAATTATTTCTCCTTTTGCATAAACCATGCCATAATTAAGTGCTGAAGCCTTTCCACCATTTTCTTTATGTAAAACAATAATACTGTCTTTGTAATTTTTTGCAATCTCTAAAGTCTTGTCAGTACTTCCATCATCGACAAAAATAATTTCTTTCCTTGGATATTGGGTTTCAATCATTGACTCAAGGGTTTTTTGAATAACTTTTTCTTCATTATAGGCTGGAATTATTATGGAAACTTTTGGAAAGTGAGACAATGAAGGTTGAGTAGTTTCCTTGTGTTTACTAATTACAGACATTGGGACAAATAACATTGTAGTCCAAAATGAAATTATCATAGCCCAAAGAAGAATAATTCGTTGTGGAGACTCTGCAAGGCTAAATCCTTCATATGCTACTAAACCACCCATCAAAAAAGGAGAGCCAATTATAACAATTAATAGAATTGATGGTCCCCTACGCCCTTCTCTATTTGCTGAAAACATGTTTGACCTAGAACTTAGCATATGATAAGTGGACAAAGTTCCTCCCACAAGCATCGCCACCATGCTGATAGGTCCTAAAACATAAAACATAGAAACCCCAAGGAACAAAAAAATTGCAGCGGTAAGAACTATCTGAACTGGGTCTACGTGCCCTTTTTTCTTGTTTTTAAAACTTTTAATTTTGATATTTTTTTCCTTGGGAATTTTTTGTGAGATACTCATTGCTAAAGGACTCTTTGGAAAATTGCTTGAATTTTGGATATCGTCAAAATCTGAGGAGCGAGACATTTCGCGTTTCTTTTCCTAAAATTACATAGCTGCAATCTTGTAGTTGCAACTAGTTTGCCAGCTTACATCTTCTAAAGAGAATTTGTTTTCACATTTAAGACAGAGATACTCTGAAGATAATTCTGAAAATGCATCACTGCAATTATTACAAATGTAATGATTTGGCAAAACTCGATAATCAACTCCCAATGCTTTAATTTCTTTTCCACAACTTGGACAGATATCACTTTCATATGTCCTCTCTTCAGAAACATTTCCGCAATTGTAATGTTCAATTAATTTTCCCAATCTAAAATGAGGGCTGTTACAAGATGGACATGAAAAAATCTGTGTTGTTTTTACAGAATTGCATTTATTACAT
>JAWWBZ010000027.1:0-11845 GCA_033720715.1 Nitrosopumilaceae archaeon
GATATTGCAGTAATTCTTAAACCAGAATCACCAACCATCCGCATTCTTGGAAGTGGTCCAATCAAATAGACTGATTTAATAAAATCAAACCCATTCAAATATTTATGCGAGGATTAATGATGGGAAGATTTCAACCCTTTCATTTAGGTCATTTAGATTTAGTAAAACAAATCCTAAAAGATTGCGATGAGGTCATCGTTTTAGTAACTAGTTCTCAGTTTAATTATCTAGAAAAAGATCCTTTTACGGCTGGTGAGAGAATTGAAATGATTCATAATTCAATTAAAGATTCTGGTATTGATTTGACGCGTTGTATAATTTTAGCAGTTGAAAACCAATTCAATATATCTACCTGGTCTGCATATCTCAAATCTATGCTTCCTCACTTTGAAAGGGTGTATAGTGGAAATGATTATGTCAAAATGCTTTTGGCAGATTCCAATATCGAGGTCATAAAACCCGCATTTTTAGACAGAGAAGAATACAATGCCACCAAAATTCGTTCCATGATTATTTCTGGAGAGAATTGGGAGAATCTTGTTCCAAATGCAGTATCAGAATTAATAAAAAAAATTAATGGAAAAAATCGACTTGAAATAATTCATAAATCTGATACAAAACCAACAGAACACTAATGGAACCATTACGTGCTTGTCCCATTTGTCCTAACTGTGGCTCGAAAAAATTTATTCGTATTCCAGATACTGCCGTAAAGGTAAAGTGTAGACAATGCTCTACAATTATTTCTATATGATGCATATCCTTGTTGTTCTTAGAATTGGAATGATTTTAGGCTAGGATTATTCATAGTTAATATTTGCAATAATTTGGTAAAAATTCATGGCAAAAACCTGGAAAGACAACGAAATAAGTCTAGATCCAATTAAAGATCAAACCATTGCAGTTATTGGCTATGGCATTCAAGGAGATGCCCAGGCAAATAATATGAAAGATTCTGGTCTAAATGTTATTGTTGGCCTCAAAAAAGGAGGAAACAGCTGGAGCAAAGCCTCTAATGATGGCCATAAAGTAATGTCAGTATCTGAAGCATGTAAACAGGCCGATATCATCCATGTTTTAATTCCTGATATGATCCAATCTCAAGTTTACAAAGACGAGATTGGGCCCAATCTATCTGAAGGAAAAGCCTTGTCATTTTCTCATGCTGCAGCGATTCACTGGAACTGGATTAGTGCTCCTGATAATGTAGACATTATCATGGTTGCACCTAAAGGACCAGGTTCTAAAGTCAGGGAAACATTTCTTGAAAAATTTGGAACTCCTGCAATTGTTGCAGTCCACCAAGACTATACTGGAAAAGCTTGGGATAGAACCCTTGGAATTGCCAAAGCAATTGGTAGTGCAAGAGCTGGTTTAATCCAAACAACTTTCAAGGAAGAAGTTGAAACTGATTGGTTTGGAGAACAAGCTGATTTATGTGGAGGATCTGCTTCTATGATAAAAACTGCTTTTGAGACTCTTGTTGAAGCAGGATATCAACCTGAAATTGCATACTTTGAAGTTCTTCATGAACTAAAATTGATTGTAGATATGATACAACGCTATGGAATCAATGGTATGTGGAGACGGGTTAGTGAAACCGCTAGATACGGAGGTCTAACTAGAGGACCGATGGTAATGACAGAAGAAACTAAATCAAACATGAAAAAAGTCCTTACCATGATTCAAGATGGGACCTTTAACAAAGAGTGGATAAGTGAATATCAAAAAAACGGACAAGAATCCTTTGCAAAATACATGAAAGAAACTGATGAACACCAAATTGAAAAAGTCGGAAAAGAAATGCGAAAAATGATGTGGCCTGATTCCACAGAATAATTTTTTTCTTTAAATTTTTCTTAACTTTGAAACTCCTAAGGTAATATGGTCAATTATTGTTGGCAATGGGGTTCCTGGTCCAAAAACGTGGTCTACTCCTGATTTGATGAGGGCTTTGTGATCAACTTCTGGAATTACTCCCCCTCCTACAACAAGAACATCTGAGATACCCTTCTTTTTCAGGGCCTTTACTACTCTTGGGAATAAAGTACCATGTGCCCCATTCAATAAACTCATTGCAATTGCATCAACATCTTCGTCTTCTGCAATTTGAGCAACCCGTTCTGGAGTTGCAAATAATCCCGAGTAAATTACCTCCATTCCTGCATCTCGAAATGCCCTGCATAGAACAAGGGCTCCTCTATCATGTCCATCAAGCCCAAGTTTTGCAACTAAAATCTTAATTTTTCTAGAGGCAACCTTTTGTTTCATAATTTTTACTGTAAATCTTATCCTTTAAAGGGTTTATTTGAATTTCGGCTTTACAAAACCAAAATTTTTTCTTTTTGCTAGTCCTATAGAACAGGCAACTAACAATAACCCTTGAAGGACATATCCACCAATAATTAGGACAATCGCATTTTCAACCGGAGAAAAGGTTGTCATTATGGTAATGTGTTTTGGTGATACAGAGTTTCCTATTATTACAATTAATGCTAGAACAAAGCTTGGAATTAAGACTAGTCTAAACCTCCATAAGGAAATTCCTGCAAGAGCTATGAAGCATGACTCAAGAATTATGGCATTTACAATAAATTTCGGATCTCCCATTGGAATTCCTATTATTCCAATAAAACAAACTGCAGCAAGAGCTCCAAAGACTATTCTCTGAATCATTATAATTCAAATAATTCACAGAATAATAAACTGATTACAGAGTTCTTTTTTGGTGCTATGGAAAATCTACTTAAACCCGAAGAAAATTACATCATGAGTGGACATAACTCCTAAACACTATGATCTTACCTTTGAGCCTGATCTGTCAAAATTTACTTTTGATGGCAAAGAAATTATTCAGATTCAATGTAAAAAGCCCACCAAGCAGATTTCACTTGATTGTGCTGAAATTAAAATCAAAAGATGCCTGGTTCGAACACATGATGGAGAAATTGATTCAACCGTAAAAATTGATAATAAAAGGGAAAAACTCCACATACAACTCAAACGTGTTGTAAAAGGAGAGGTACAAATTTATCTTGAATTTCAAGGAATTCTAAATGATAGGCTTCTTGGGTTTTATCGAAGTCAATACAAGCAAGGAGAAAAAATAAAGTATCTAGCTACAACTCAATTTGAAGCAGCAGATGCTAGACGGGCTTTTCCATGTTGGGACGAACCGGAGGCAAAAGCCACTTTTGAAATTTCAATAAAAACTGACAATAAATTTACAGCAATCTCAAACATGCCAGTATTATCAAAAACAAAACAAGGAAACAAAACCCTTTACAAATTTAAAAAAACTCCAATCATGTCAACATATCTAATTTATCTTGGAGTAGGTGAATTCGAATATCTGTGTGGAAGAATTGGAAAAATCCAAATTCGTGTTGTTACAACCAAGGGGAATAAGTCAAAAGGAAAGTATGCTCTTGATTTGGGGAAAAAACTACTTCAATCTTATGAAAAATACTTTGGAATTAAATACCCACTACCTAAACTCGATTTGATAGCGGTTCCTGATTTTGCAGCTGGAGCTATGGAGAATTGGGGGGCAATTACATTTAGAGAAACAATTTTACTTTATGATCCTAAAACTTCTTCAACTAGAACAAAACAATTCATTGCAGAAGTTATCTCTCATGAAATAGCTCATCAATGGTTTGGCAATCTTGTCACGATGAAATGGTGGAATGATTTGTGGCTCAATGAAAGTTTTGCAACCTTTATGGCAACAAAGTTTGTGGATAAATTTTACCCGGAATGGGATTTGTGGAATCAATTTGTTGAAGATGCAATGAATGTAGCAATGGGGCTTGACTCATTGAAAACAACCCATCCAATTGATGTCAAAGTTAAATCTCCATCAGAAATTAGAGAAATTTTTGATGCCATTTCTTACGATAAAGGTGGATGCATTCTAAGAATGCTAGAAAATTTTGTAGGTGAACCAAACTTTAGAAGAGGACTAAAAGAATACCTTAAAGAATTCAAATACAAAAATGCTAAAGGACAAGATTTATGGAATGCAATTGGAAAAGTCTCCAAAAAACCTGTAAGTTCGATGGTCAATAGTTGGCTTAAACAGCCTGGGTTCCCTCTCGTGGAAGCAACCCAGAATGGCAATAACTTATTCCTAAAACAATCTCGATATCTAATGGAATATGAAAAAAAATTCTCAAACGGAAAATGGGAAATACCCCTGTCAATTGGAATTTCAGGTAAGGTAACAACCAAACTTTTTTCTAAAAAATCGATGACTCTAAAAATACCAAAATCTACTTTGGGATTTGTTGTAAATTATGGAAGGAATGGATTCTACCGGATAAAATACGATGAAGGAATTTTACTTGATCTTAAAATGCTAATTGATCAAAAACAAATCCCTCCGATTGATAGGTGGGCAATTCAAAACGATTTGTATTCCCTTTGTGTTTCAGGACAGGAGAAGGTACGAAACTACCTGGATTTTTCAGATGCATATTTTGATGAAGATAGTTATCTTGCATCACTCAATGTTGCACATAATCTTTCTTCCTTGTACTTTCGTAGTTATAACGAAAAGTTTTCTGAAGAAATTAAAGAATATGGGATCAATTACCTACGAAAAATCTTATTTAACTTGGGATGGGAGCCAAACAAAACTGACAAACATACTGATGCGTTACTTCGTTCCTTTGCCATTACTACTTTGGGAAAAATGGATGATGAGAAAGTTTTTTCGGAATGTAAAAAACGATTTGAAAAATTTTTAAAATCCCCAAAATCACTCCCACCTGATTTGATAGAACCTGTATGTTCCGTAATTGCATGGCAAGGAAACTCCAAGGTATATTCCCAATTTGTGAATCTATACAAAAATTCCAAAACAATGGAAGAAAAACTACGCTTCTTAGGAGCAATGTGTGGTTTTAAAGATCCAAAATTACTCAAAAAGACTCTTGACTTTTCTCAAACATCCCAAGTTCGCTCTCAAAACATGCAACTCCCAATAATGCGTGTATCAACAAATCCATATGGCAAACAGGTTTTGTGGCCTTGGCTAAAGAAGAATTGGACAAAATTAAACAAAAAAGTAGGACATGGAAATCCCCTCTTCAACAGGATAGTTGCCAGTATTTCAGGAGTAGCTGATGACTCTATGGAAAAAGAAATCAGGAATTTCTTTAAGAAAAACCCTACGCCTGGAACTGAAAGAACACAAGCACAAACTCTTGAAAGAATTCGCATAAACTCCAAATTCCTCAGAAATTTGAGAAAAGAATTCGAAAATGGCTAAAAAACTTGGAGCACCCATTGCTCTTGGGGTAGTAACAATCTTTGCAATAATTTTATTGACGGGGGGAGGAAATGAAAATCAAGAACTAATCAAAAACACCTTTAGTATTGATGCAGTTTATTTTGAAAACCTAGAATCTTCTGATGAAAATTATATCGAAATTAGATTTGAAGACAAATCGAAAAAAACCAATGCTGTTATATTAGAAGTACTTGGAATGGAGGAGTCCTTCCAAAGAACCTATTTGAATTCTGAATTTGTGGAAAAAATTGAATTTCCAACTACCCCTAAATACGGTTGGGAGATACATCCTGTTACATTTTTAATTGATCACGAGGAGTATGGAAAAGTTTCTTTAAAAACAGAAATCCGACCTGAAGGAGAAAACCCTGCACCAATAATTTATGGAAAACCATAGATCATACACAAGATTTTATTGCAACATCAAAAACTAAATTTCATGGACCTACTTTCTGACTTGAAAAAAGGCAAAAGGGGGGCAATTGCTAAAGCCATAACAATTGTAGAAAATAATCAACCAGAATCTAAAAAAATTCTCAAGAAAATTTTCAAAAATACTGGTAAATCCATTGTTATAGGGATTACTGGCCCTGCGGGAGCTGGAAAAAGTTCGTTGATTAACAAGACTTCGGTCGCTCTGAGAAAATTACGCACAAAACCTGCAGTTTTGGCAGTTGACCCAACTAGCCATGTTACAGGAGGGGCCATACTAGGTGATAGAGTTAGAATGACTGAATCCACTGATTCAGGAACTTATATCAGGAGTATCGCATCAAGAGGTGCAACAGGTGCTGTTTCAAGATCATTGAGGAACAGCATTCGAGTTTTAGAATATGCGGGATTTAATCCAATAATAATTGAAAGTGTAGGGGCGGGACAAACTGAGGTGGAAATTTCAAACATTGCAGATATTACAGTTGTAGTTTTCAATCCTCATACGGGAGACAGCATTCAAACCATCAAAGCAGGTTTGACAGAGATAGGGGATATTTACTTGGTAAACAAAAGTGATTTGGATGGAACAAACCAGCTATTTGATGCTGTTCGTGACTTTATTGGTGCAACGGAAAGAAACCCAATAATTCTCAAGACCTCCGTAAAGAAAAATACTGGAATTTCTCAATTTGCCAAATCTCTAAAAGATATGATGAAGCAAAAACAAAAATCAAAAGAAGAAAAAGATAAGCAACGCCTCGAAACTGAACTTAAGGATATCATTTTAAATAACATTAAAGAAAAGATGGATGACATGCTGGCTTCTGATAAAACATTTTCGAAATATCTAAAAAAGCTCCAGTCAAAAGATATTGATCCATTTGAAGCAGCAGATAAAATCACAAAATCATTAGTAAAGTGAGAAATATGGTAACAAAAAAACCCACAAAATCAAAGGAACCAGAAAAAAAAATTTTCACTGATTCTAATTTTCCTGTAAAACGTATCTACCAGAAATCTTCTAAAAAGAAACCTACCGAGGATTCTGGTAAATATCCATTCACTAGGGGAATTCATCCTGGAATGTACCGTGATAGATTCTGGACAATGCGACAGTACTCTGGGTTTGGGGATGCAAAGCTTACCAACGAACGTTTCAAATTCATGCTTGAAAAAGGACAAACTGGCCTCAGTATGGCCTTTGACCTTCCCACTCAGATAGGTTACGATCCTGATTCTCCTCAAGCTGAAGGAGAAGTTGGGAAGGTTGGCGTGTCAATTGCATCTCTCAAAGACATGATGACTGCATTTGATGGTATTCCATTAGGAAAGGTAAGTTCTTCAATGACTATCAATTCAACTGCATCTACTTTGCTTGCATATTATATTGCAGTTGGGGAATCACAAGGATTCAAAAGTGAAGAACTACGAGGAACAACTCAAAATGATATTCTAAAAGAATACATTGCAAGAAACACATACATTTATCCTCCTCAACCATCAATGCGCTTAATTGGTGATATGATTGGTTACTGTGCTAAGAAAGTTCCCTCATGGTATCCCGTATCAATTTCAGGATACCATATGAGAGAGGCTGGATGTACGGCAACACAAGAAGTTGCCTTTACACTAGCAAATGCGATTGCATATATTCAAACTTGTATTGATAGAGGTCTAAAAATTGATGACTTTGCCCCAAGATTGTCATTCTTCTTTTGTTGTACTATAGAATTTTTTGAAGAGGTCGCAAAATTTAGAGTGGCAAGAAAGGTCTATGCTAAAATTCTCAAAGAAATGTTTCATGCAAAGAACCCTCGTTCTATGCAATTAAAATTCCACACTCAAACAAGTGGTGAATCATTGACTGCACAACAACCTGACAACAATATTGTTCGCGTTGCAATACAAACAATGGCTGCTGTCATGGGTGGTACTCAGTCACTTCATACAAATTCTAGGGATGAAGCATTAGCTCTGCCAACTCAAGAATCTGCTAAAATTGCACTTAGAACCCAGCAAATTGTTGCACATGAAAGCGGAGTAACTAAAACGGCAGATCCTATGGCTGGCTCTTATTATCTTGAAGAGCTATGTGATCAAATTGAGGATGGAGTGTGGAAATATTTGAAGAAAATACAAAAGATGGGAGGTTCTGTCAAAGCTATAGAAAAAGGATTCTTCCAGTCCGAAATAAGACAAAATGCATACAGACTCAAAAAAGAGACCGATGATGGCGAAAGAATACTAGTTGGCGTTAATAAATACACAGAAAAAGAGGAACAACCAGAACTTTTGAGAATTGATGACAGGATTGAAATTCAACAAAAGAAGGCTCTAAAAAAACTACGTACAGCAAGAGACAAAAAGAAACTAGAATCTGCTTTATCTAAAATGAAAGATGCCGCAGAAACTGATGAGAATTTAATGCCTTACATAATTACTTCTGCAAAAGCTTATGCAACCACCGGTGAGATTAGCAATACCTTCAGAGAGGTATTTGGAGAATACCGACCTAAAGAAGTATTTTAGTTAGATTATTTTCTGTTAGAATTTTAAAAATAGTATTAATTTTGAAATTTATGGCATCCAGATTTTCTGTGTGGTATCTGGTTTAAAATCTTCAATTTTAATTTCATCAGTGCATTTTTTCATGTTTTTTTCAGTTAAACACTCACCTAAAGCCTCATTGTATGATTTCTCTTGTTGTACCTTGAAGGCTGATTCTTTTTCAATTACTCTATTTGGATTAGCTCCCATTAGATAAAACTTGTATTCGTTAGTTTCAAAATCTAAGAGAAGGTTAGAAAACAAGGCATTTTTTGCGGAAAGAACATCATCTAAGAACCACTGTTGTTCAAATCCACCTACGTTATGAGTAATTACAATCATGTCTGCACTTTCAAATTCTTTCATGACTTTGAATTGAACTGATAAAACTTTGGTGGATGAACCCCAGTGTGTCATAATCGAATGGATGTCGGTAAAATATCCACCATTATTGACAATTTGTTTCTGGCCTTCTATTCGAATTATCTTTATTGGGGCTTTCTCGGTTTTTTGCGATGCAGTTCCATCGGGGAAAATGTATACTTCAATTCCGGATGGAGCTAACTCTCCTTTCTTATTGGGAAGCTCGATGGTAAGGTTTGCAACTTCTCCCACAGTAAATACTTGTTTTTGATTATTTTCATCTAGGTTAATTGATGGTGACTTTGAAATTTTTGAGAAACCATTGGGATAGGCTTTAACTATATTGATTACCTCCTCATCATCAATTTGATTATATGACATGTCATATCCCATAATGCCAGTAGCATCTGCTAAACTACCATCAGTGTTGGGATGATTCAAACTAAGAGAGTGTCCAATTTCATGTAAAGTAATTCGTTTTATCATATTGTTGTCAAATTGTTTATGGTCACCATTTTTTACAATGTCTTGAAATTTCTTCATAGTCATATCCTTCCAAAAAAAGTCATCTTCTTCGGCCATTTCCAAAAGAGTACTTTGATAATCATTCGTGTAAATAGTAACATTGGCCACAGGTGTCTGAGGGTGACTAAATCCTGCTACTCCTAACATTTGAAAATATGCTGCATTTGGAGTATCCAGGTAATTTACATACCCATCACAAATTGACTCATCCTTGGGAAAAATGTGCATGGTCATATCCCACACCTCTGAATTGCCAGTAACTTCTACAATTCTATCATGCCAAGTTTCAACTGCCTCTTTGGCAATTTCGTTAAAGTATGGATTCTCCTCATTTTGTGTTATGCAATAATCAATTCTTGTGTCATTGAAGACAAGTAATCGATTTCCTGTATACTTTTGAAAATCGATGTATTCTTTTTTACCTAATTCTGAATTATATGCAAAGGCTAATTGGGTATCTATTATGCTAATTGAAACAATTAACATTGAGGTTATGGCTAGAAAAATTCCTATCTTGTATTTGTTAGGTGAATTAACTGATTTAATCAAGCAAAAATTTTCACACAAAAAATGATGTTAAACTAAAGTGTGTAAGGGAGGGGACACACAAAAAACGGTTTGTTCAAAATGAACAAAAATAAAAATTTTGAGGCTATTATGATAGTATGAAAAACCTAATTTTGGTCTTACATGAAAAAATTTAATTTCATTTCTTTCCCATAGTGTAACATAGCGTCAAAGACATACATTACAAAAGCAAACGGACACAGAGTTCAATTCAATGAAAATAAAATATTTAGTACTTGTAGAAGAGCAGGTGCTGATAAGAAAACATCTCATAGGATTGTAAAAAAGGTAAAGTCTCAAATTTATCAAGGAATGGGTACTGATAATATATACAAACTAGTATTGCGAGCAATTTCTGAGGAAAAAGGAGGACGTGCTCTTCATCAAAGATACAAACTAAAAGAAGCTATTATGAATTTGGGCCCAAATGGATTTGCTTTTGAAAACTTTGTTTCAAATATCCTACAACACTATGGTTTGAAAGTTGAGGGTATTAGAAGTAAGATAAAAGGAATGTGTGCAACACATGAAATTGATCTAATTGCAAAAAGCAGTAGTAAAAAATTCCTTATAGAATGTAAGCATAATTCATATCGTGGAGGATTTATTAGATTAAAAGTTGTCTTGTATACACATGCTAGATTTTTAGATACATTACCAAAATTTGATGCAGAAGCTATAGTATGTAATGCCAAAGTATCCCGGCAGGCAAAAAAATATGCAAATTGTATTGGGCTGCAGGTATTTTCATGGAGATATCCTCCAAAACAGAGCCTAGAGAAGATTATTGAATCTTACAAACTTTATCCGATAACTATTCTTGGTTTAAAACAGTCTGAATTTGAAATATTCTCTCAACATAATATCTTGATTGCAAAAGATCTCTTAAAATTTAAAGAAACTGAATTATCAAAACGGACAGGGATATCTGAAAGAAGAATCCATAATTTAATTAAACTTGTGGAACAAATTATTTCAAAATAAATTCTTGCACCAAATCAAAAAAATACGGTTCTTAAAAAATGAAAAATTTGTTGTCAATCAAGGAAAAACTTGATCTTTTTACTAGTTTCGCATTATTGATTTTGGACTTTAATTTGCTTGCGAACTTTTGGATCATAATTTACTTTATGAGCGGTCTTGATTATGGCGTCAATTAAATTGGTATCTTTTACAATATCTTTTTCTAAGGTTCTTCTCAGTTTTACAATACTGATTTTTCTATTTTTAGCCAGTATTTTTGCAAAACCATCCTCATTAGAATAAATCATATCTGAAATTAATGCAACCCGCACCTTTTCATCACTCTTAATTTTTTTCAAAACACATTGGGTATTTTTTGAAAACTGTAAAATCCTTCCTTTACCCACTTCGCTAAAGGCATGATTTAGAAATAAGAGGCATTCCTTTTTGGTCAATTGTGTAATCATTATATTTTCTCGCTCTTCCATGACAAAAGTAAAAAGTAAATCCAACACATCAATCTTTTCTGAGTAAAACCTATCGCCTCGGAAATGACCTGAATTAATCATGGCGATATCTGCATGTGTATAATTTTTAAGACAATCTGTGATAAAATTACCAAAATTTGTTGTCCCTTTTCTTAAAGATACTTCGGTTCCATCTAAAACAATTCCTTTGGAAAAATTTTTAATAATTTTATTCTTGGGAAGTTTGTTTTGTTTTTTTAGTTTTTTAAACCATGATTCTATTACTTTCTCTATATGACTTGATTTTGGAAATTCTCGCAAGTCTTTTGAGGTTAATACGATTAGATTCTTTTTAAGATCATGAGTTTTTAAAGTGATTTTGTTATCAAAACTAATTAGTTGTAATGTTCGTGCATTGGATTGACCCTTAACTAACATGCAATTTTCAAACCTTTTATCGAAAGAAATTAGTTGGCTGTGGTCATGACCTCCTAAAATAATGGAATTATTGCGCCAAAGGGAGTTGAGTTGTTTTTTTAACTGTAAATCTTCCATATCACTCATATGCGATAATACTATTAGCAATTTTACACCAGGAAATTTTTGTTTAATTTCTGAAATTACACTTTTTAGCGAGTCTTTTTGGTTTTTAATCTTGAATTTATTTTCCACTGCCCTGTCC
>JAWWBZ010000028.1:0-11755 GCA_033720715.1 Nitrosopumilaceae archaeon
AACAAAAAGCGCTAGTAGAATAAAATTTAATTCAATAAAAAGGATATTTGAATCCTTAAAAATTAAGATTTTTCTGTAAGAAACTTGTCAACATCAATTGCGGCCATGCACCCGAAACCAGCAGCTGTTATTGCTTGCCTATATGTTCTGTCATGAACATCACCCGCAGCAAACACCCCTTCAATATTTGTGTGGGTTTTATTTTTCAAAACAATATATCCTTCGTCATCTAAATCAATTTGATTTTTGAATAATTGGGTGTTTGGCTCATGACCTATTGCCACAAAAACTCCTCCAACATCAAGAGCAGTCTCTTCATTTGTTTTTACATTTCTAATTACAACTTGTTGAACCTTTTGCTCTCCTTTAATATCGGTTATTTGAGATTCCCAATGAAATTTTATTTTTTCATTTGCAAAAGCCCTTTCTTGCATCACTTTACTCGCACGTAGTTCATTACGTCTATGAACTAAATGAACAGTAGTTGCAAATTTTGTAAGAAAAGTTGCTTCTTCAATTGCAGAATCTCCACCACCAACAACAATCAACTCTTGATTCCTAAAGAAGGGGCCATCACAAGTTGCACAATAAGACACACCTTTACCTCCAAAAGTTTGCTCTCCTTCAAGTCCAAGTTTTCTAGGATTTGCACCAGTAGCAATTACTACAGCTCTTCCCTCATATTCTTCTGATCCTGTAAGCACTTTGAAAGGGCTTTGCCTAAAATCTACATTAATTGCTTCATCATCGACAATCGTTGTCCCCATTCTCTGGGTTTGCTTTCTCATTTCAATCATTAGGTCAGGTCCCATTATCCCATTTTCAAACCCTGGATAATTCTCGACTTCAGTAGTGTTAACTAATTGTCCTCCGGGGAGAATCCCTGAAAGTATCAGGGTATCATATCCAGCTCTCGAACAATAAATCCCAGCTGTATATCCAGATGGACCTGCACCAATAATGATTACATCAAATTTTGTTTTTTTTCTTTCAGGCATTTTTGGCTTGTCATCTCTATCTTCTAAAACAGTTGCACCTGAATCTGCAGCCATCATGAAAACACTTTGAAAATTTCAATAATTTAAGTGATAGACCTTATTTGATGAAATTTTAATTGAAAATAATGATCGATCAATAAATAAAATTTAACTTAGTTTCTTTTTTGGGCAAATCAGACCTCAAATTAGGAATCAAGCCATGCTCACTATCGCCCGATATTGAAAAGGCTTGATTTCCTTTTTTTATTTGCAGTGTGTTTCGTTAAAAAAAATGTAACCTAACACCGATCACCAAATCATAATTGAAGAAATTTTGCCATATATTATTAATAGTAAATTATTTATGAAAAGATCTACCTGTTGAGGTAATAAGATGATCAGAATCGGGGGGGTATTATTTTCTATATTATTATTAGTTTTCATTATTGATCAAGATGCGTTTGCATTTTCCAATACTTTTCAGGAGGAATATATCGATGTCCAAAAGTACACTGGAAACAGAATTCTAGTTTTCAACGACACTAAAATCGATTATTGTATAAATGAAAACAATGAAAATCCAATGTTTAATCACATTGCTGCAAACTCAATTAAAATGTGGCATGACAAAATTGTTGAAGTTACAAACAATCCCTTTGTTTGGGATATGACTTTACATATTTATCCAAAAAATGAGTCTGTGTGCGATGGCTACATTAATTACATTGATACTCCAAATCCTACAATTTTTCAAATTTCTGGGGTAGCAGGGTTTAGTCATCCCCTTACGTCCGTTGCAAATGTTACTATATACACGGATGACTATCAAAAAACTCTTAAAAAATTATCGGAAGCTGATGAAATGTTTTGGAATGATATGACTCTGGAAAAATTTGAGAATATTATAAAAAATGAAAAACATGACCAATTAGATTATGATAAAATCAAACGAATCACATTGCATGAAATTGGTCACTCGTTGAGTTTGAATCACCCTATTACCTCTGATGGTAATTTACATCAAGCATCAGGAATAATGGGATATGATATGCTTTATGATAAAATCGATGATGAGGAAGCACTACAGATTGTTAAAGCATATCCAAATGGATTTTCGAAAATTTCATTACCTAATTCAATAAAACTAGATGAACCTTCAAACAGTAATACCGTTAACCTAGGAGAAATTGTAACTCTTACAATAGAAATTCCATATAATGAGGGAAGCTTGCCCCCTACAGGTATTGAAGTGTATGTTTTTCCCGAAGGGACAACTTCTAAAACAACTGATCATGCACCAATTAAAATTTTAAAAACGGAGGGCAAAAATTATCTGGTTAACGATGAAGAATACCTTCAAGACATGAATGTCTCGATGACTCATTGGGATACCTTTACCAAAGTTTTATCTTTGCAATTTAAAGTGGTAAAAGAATTTGATAAAGCTGATATGATAATTATTGCTCATAGTATGGGTGGATTTGAAAAACAATGGTTCCTGAATGATATATTATCTGTTGAGAAGGCTTTGTTTTCAAATCTTCTTCTGGATTTGGAGACTAGTGAATACACCTACCATTTAATGAGCAAGAACCCAAATAGAGAAATTGAGAAAGAATCTGCATTCCAATCCAAGCAAAAAATACTTTATCATGAAGCACTAGGTGAATGTCTTTCTGGAAGGAACATGCAAAAATGTCAAGAAGAAATAAAGCTAGAAGATTTTAAACAAAAAGAACAATCTGTACCTATCTGGATGCCAATAATGTTAATGATGAATTAGGTCTTGGGTTATAGAATTAGTGATTTTTTTTAATAATCTCTTCCAGTATATTATGGTGTTTACTACATATCCTACCTATTTCAAGCTGTGACTTTAGAAGGTCTTTTTGCCAATGTGAATTGAATAACCTACATTCCTTATTTTCACAAAAAGCTTCACCCGTTTCATAGTAAAAAATTGTTTGTAACAAATATCCTTCAATTATTTTTGATAATCTGGGATCATGATATTCTAGAAATTGTCCTTTGTATTTTTCTTTGACTGTGTCAACATTAATTCCTACTGTGTAATTTGTCATTAATTCATAATAATATGACCTTGGTTTTGCCGGGGCTTCAATAATGCCTGTTGTGGATATTATAGAAGGATTGGCACCAATTAGAGCTCTTCCATGGTATCTGTAATCGTTATAATCATAAGTGCATGTTAGTTTATTCGTAAAAAAAATATGAAAAATTTCTTTTTTATTTTCTGAATCCTTTACAAGATTCGCTAACACTTTTTGTAATTGAAATCCATCATACATAACAATATTTTCAGTATTAGAGGTATTCTCAAAATTAGATTCTTCAAACAAAATTTCTTCCATGGTAGGTTTTTGTTTTTGAAAATCTTTTCGTAAATTAAATATTTTACATTCGGCTATTCTTCTTGCAGTGTCTGGTAAAGACTGTTTCAAAATGTTTTCTCTAATCTCCACTTCTATTGGAAAAGTTTGTTTCAAAAATTCTTTTAGACATTCCAAATTAATTTCCGGTACGGACGGTTCATCATACAAAATAATTTTTGAAATTAACAATGATGTGGATTAAAAATCGCATGATATCTTTCTACCGTCTTTTAAAATATTTCGATATAACCTAATGTAATTTTCCCCTTCTTAGGAACAAAAACCAGCCAAAACCAACGTATTTTTATGTAAAATCAAAATTCCCTCCTACTTGGATTGTCTATTTAAGATGAAATTTTTGAGGCTTGCTTTATTATAGATGACCAATAATCTATCAAACCTTTGTTGATTTCTTCAAAGGCTATTGAATTTTTGTTAAAGGCCTCAATGTTTTTCGAAAGAGCATCAAGGGACTCTAAAATTATTTTATTTTGTAAGTTCCACGATACGGTAGTTTCACTTACAAATGACTTTGCAAGATCTATTGCAGATTCTGGGACTTTGGGATTGCCGTCCAGTTTTTCAAAAACTGCTTTCTGAAGGGTAAAGGCGTTTTCTGCATTTTTTTTCCTTGAATTAAAAATCTCTTGTTGTAAATTAGATGTTGCCTGAAGATAGGTTGCAGCATTTTTAATGACTTCTTGAAAATAATTATCAATACTCTTTTGGAATATCTGATATACATCTGAAGATTCGTTGGGTTTGGATACTCCTCCTTTTTTGTTTTTATTTTCAGTGGAACTCAATTTGGATAGGTTACGTCAAAATAAGATTTAAAGATGAAGCTAATTTTATCGATAATTTTCTTTCGATCATAAAACAATTCCAAAATTAGGTTGATTTTGAAAATCTGTTTATCTTTCTAATTCTTTTATCTTCTCAGCTGCAATCTCTGCTGCCCTCTTACCTGAGAATAACATTGAACCAAAAGTTGGTCCCATTCGGGCTAATCCATGTGTTTCTGTAACTGACATTCCAGCTGCAATTAACCCAGGATAAACTTCTCCTGTTTTCTCAACTACGTGTTCTTCTCCTTCGTTTACAAACATTGGATTCATGCCTTTCCAGTCAACTAATCCTCTATCAACAAGTCTTTTGACGGCGACAGAATCGTGACCTGAAGCATCAATAATGATTTTTGCTTCAAAAGCAACCGGGTCAACACAGGTAATGTTCCTTGGTAATGCAGAAACAGGCATCCAATTAACCACGATTCCTGCAACTCTACCATTTTTCAAAACTAGATCGTCAAACTTGGTAAGATTGAGAAACTTCACTCCAGCATCACATGCCCCTGCAATTAATTTTGAAACAGCATGAGGCCCGGGCGTAATGTATAGACCTTCCATTACTTTTTTGTATGGCACTCCCAACTCATCCCATATTTTTTGGGCTGGCTCCCTAACTGTGACAGGGTTCATCATATATCCACCCAACCAATACCCTCCTCCTAGGTAGTTATTTTGTTCAATTACCAAAACTTTGAACCCTCGGTTTGAAAGTTCGCGACTGGCAGTTAATCCTGCTGGACCTGCTCCAATTATTATAACATCTGATTCTGCTCTATCAATTAATACATCGTGAAATTCATTTGCAATTGCACGTGTAATTTCAACTTCTCTTACATTAGTAAAAATTTTATCAGATTTTTGAGCAACTGTTGCTTCTTGCATGAAAATTTAATTTTTTATTTGACATTAAAACTTTCGCACAAAATTGAACAGTTAGTTTATCCTAATTTCATCTCTTAAGGTTACTATAGTATGAAGTTATTTGTACCAAATTGGAGAATAACGTACCAAAATTTCCTATTTCAAAAATTTATAACCGAAATCGACTAGATTGATTTGTATTGACATTGAGTAACCTAAAGCAATCTAGACCAAAATCAAAGAAAGGAAAAATAAACTGGGCAAGAAATCAAGAGGCTGATTATTTCGCAAACACTGTAAAACTCTACCGACAAGGAAAATATGATGCAGATAGTTTTAGGCGATTTAGATTACAACATGGAGCATATGGAACAAGATTAGCAGATGACTATGCCATGGTTAGAATAAAACTTCCTGCTGGGGAAGTTTATCCTCACCAACTCGAAAAGATTTCTCAGCTAAGTGAACAATTCTCCATTGGTAGTGCTCATTTTTCTACACGTGAAAATATTCAGCTACATTGGGTTGTATTAGAAGATGTTTCAGAAATTATGAGGGGATTGGCCGAAGTTGGTTTGACATCAAGAGAAGCCTGTGGAAACACAGTAAGAAATGTAATGTGCAGTCCAACTTCAGGGGTTTGCCCCGATGAAGAATTTGATTCAACTCCATATGCACTTGCCACCGCAAGATTCTTTTTACGAAATCCAATGGCACAAAACCTTCCTAGGAAATTCAAATTCAATTTCACATGTTGTGAAAAACACGGAATGGTAAGAATGGTAGATGTTGGATTAATTCCTCAAAAAAGAACACAAGGAGGTTCTATTCAAAAGGGCTTCAAGATTTTTCTTGGTGGTGGATTGGGAAACAAATCCTATGTAGGTCATCAACTAGAAGACTTTACTCCTGAGGAAGACCTTTTGTATACATCCATTGCAGTAATGAGGATCTTTGACAGATTAGGTGATAGAAAGAATTTAGCACGCAACAGAATGCGTTACCTCGTAGCTGATATGGGTTGGGAAAAATTCCAAAACCTTGTTCTAAAAGAAAGAGCAATTGTAAGAGCAACACAATCAGTAGTAACAAGACTAAATGTAGATGACACTCCTCAAGAAATTAAAAAACCTATTAGAATCTCCAACGAAAGTGGCTCTTCCCCACTTGATGGCTATTCTCGATGGTTAAAGGGCAATACTTTCAAGCAAAAACAAGATGGATATTACTCTGTGTTTATCACTCAAGAGGCTGGTGACATTACATCCAACCAACTCCATCAACTAGCAGAAATTATACAAGACTTTTCAGCAGAAGGACTTGGAAGAGCTGGGTTTACTCAAAATATTGCTTTGAGATATGTGGGTGAAGAGGATTTACCATATCTTTATGAGCGGTTGCTAAAAGCAGGTTTGGCTAAATCGGGTTCACTGACGATGGCTGCACCCATTGGTTGTTCTGGAACTACTTCATGTAATCTCGCCCTGACAAATTCCCATAGGCTTGCAAAGGAAATTCAGCGAAAATTCTTAGAATTAAAACTGGATGAAGATGATGATTTGCGGGAATCCTCAATTAAGATAAGTGGGTGTCCAAACTCATGTGGGCAACATGGAATAGCCACTATTGGATTTTTTGGAGGCGGGGGCAGAGTAGATAAAGACATGTTTCCAAACTATATGATGCAATTAGGAGGACGTTCTGATGGTGATACAATGTTGGGAGTTAGTTGTTTACGTGTCCCTGCCAAAAGAGTAATTCCGATAATATTGAAAATAATTGAATTGTTCAAACAAAACAAGAAATCTGATGATGATCTAAGGTCTTGGTTACACAGAGTTGTAAAAGGAGTTGATGACTCGGAAATTAAAACAATAGATGATCTTAAGGAAGTTCTAACTCCTTTGACAAACCCTCCATCAAAAGAAGAGGATCCTGACTTTTACACTGATTATGGAAGCGACACAAGTTACCACACCAAGACTGGTAAAGGTGAATGTGCAGCTTGAGCAAAGAGAAGGTGGTTGAGGCAACTACTAATATTGACTCATTAAGATCTGAAATTCGAGATAAAAGTGTTAGAGTGATCGATGTAAGAAGAGAAGACGATTACAAACAAAATCACATTCCCACTGCGGTAAACTTACCTTTAGCTAATTTATTATCTGATGACAGTCCTGAAAGAGTCCTAAAATTGATCAATTCTTTGGGAATAGATGATGAAACCTCTGTAGTAGTTTATGATGATACATTTGGAGCGTTGGCATCTCGAGTTGCATGGACATTGGAATATCTTGGACACAATGATGTGTCATTACTTGAAACCACCTATAGTAAATGGAAATCTCTGGGATTGGAAAACGACGATAAAATTCCTGAAATTCAAACTAAAGAACACTCACTCAAGCTAAGACCAGAAATTCTGGCTACAGCTGAATATCTTGAGTCTGCTAAAGAAAGAGAGGATGTGATATTAGTTGATAATAGAGAGAGGCTGAACTATTTAGAGCAACATATACCAGGTGCCATTAGTTTACCTTACAGAACATTGGCATCAAACGACAAAATCCTACGTCCGAAAGAAGACATGAAGAGACTGTTAGATAATAGAGGACTTTCTGGAGATTCAGAAATTATCACTTATTGTGGAAGTGTAGGGACTCTTTCAGGGTTGGCATATTATGCCTTAAAATCTGCCGGTCTTCCAAACGCAAAACTCTATGTTCGCTCCTTTAAAGAGTGGAAAAGCCTGTCAAAACCTACAGAAAAACAACAAGATGCAAATTATTGGGATTTATCTGCAGAATAACTAAACTACTTTCTCACGAAGTTTCTTGGTTATCGTACTTTCGATATTGTCAAACAAGTCAAGCATCTTTTCTTTATTGTCAATGATATAATCAACACCTCTATCTTTAAGTCTGATCTTCCATAATCTAATTTCTCTGTGCTCATCAAAGAAGTTTTCAATCATCTCTTCACCAGACCTTGATGTCTCAATAAATTCATCGAAAATGCTAATAGTTTTTTCCAAGTCTTCTTCTTCTATTGCCTGTTTTGCAATTTGAATCGCTTCACTCAGGTTCCTCAGGTTCTTTACAGGGGTTGGTAATTTCTTTCTAGTAATTCCAAACAAACTTTTCTTTTCTTCTCCCATTCTTTGGGCAACATCTGGAGCTAAATCCCAAACGGGAATTCTGTGTAGGCCATCTCGTTTCTCATTTTGAATGATTAATCCCTTTGCCATTAATTTTTTCAAAGCTTTTTCAACATCAATTTTATCAATAAAGGTAGTCCAAACGATGGCTCCTATTGTATGGTATCCTTGTCTGATTGATTCCAAAACTACAACTTCCTCAATTCTTTTGAATCCTTCTTCTGCTCTCACATTTAGAAAATCTCTATCTCTAATAGATTTCCTTGCATTTTTAACATCAATTTCAATTGAACGCTTCAACGACTCTAAAGATTCAGGAACCTGGTTTAACAGTGATTGAAAACATGCTTTATTGTACCAGGCCATTCCATAAGTTGGATCTGACTCTACTGCTTTTTCTGTACAGTCCAAAGCTTTGGCATACTTTTTTTGCTCGTAATGAACTAACGATTTTAAGTTCCAAGCTTCGGGGTTTGTAACGTCTATATCCAAAATTTTATCATATACTTTTAAAGCTCCTAAATGGTCATCTAGGTGAAATTTTGCATAACCTAATTTCATTAATGTCTCAATGTTTTCCGGATCGATTCGAAGAGCAGTTTCAAAGACTTCTACGGCTTCCTCAAGCTTTTCATCTGCCATTAGGTTGACTCCTTTTTTAAAGAGTTTTTTTCGATTGTAATCTGCATCCACAAGGCTGGTAATTTCCTTTTTCTCTGAAAAATCGGATTTTTCTACTTTGGATTTTCTCTTAAATGGGCCTTTCACTAGTTGGTAATGGACATTTTATCTAGATAAATACTATCCCCACTCGTGCCTGATGCATAATAGAATGAATTCTTGAAAATATAGAAATACTTGAAATTCGAACCAACGTTTGTGTCTTATTCTAAACTTAGTGTAGAAGGTCCTGCACCTTTTCGCGAATCCGGCGTTTACGAGGTCCAAATTTCAATTATTGGGGAAGAGCCATCAGAGGATCAAATAAAAAACAAAACTTTCTCATCTTTATGGACTGGGAATTACCACCTTAGAGTAAAAAATGGAACCTTCTCTGAAACTCTTGGGTCTGGAGAAAATCCTATTCCTGACACTATTTTTACATATGACAATGTCTGGATTGTTGTTAACGATTTACTTTCGTCCCTATACTCAATCTTTGAATTCCCAATTGGTGCTCCGTTAAAACCAAAGGAAGTTTATGTTGAGGAAAAACCAAAAGAAACTCCAGAAGAAATAATTTATTCTGAACCAATTTCTACACCTTCCCCTGTTGAAAAGAAAGGTACATCTGGTGCAAAAGGACCTACTGGTCCTCAGGGTCCAGCTGGTGATAGAGGGCCAACAGGGCCACCTGGTCCTCCAGGTCCTAGGGGACCTCCTGGACCTCAAGGTGATAAAGGTCCACAGGGTCCACCAGGAGAAAGGGGACCATCTGGAGAAAAAGGCTTAACCGGACCAAAGGGAGTATCTGGAGACAAGGGACCTTCTGGGGATAAAGGTCCTACTGGAGATAAAGGAATAACAGGTGACAAGGGAGAAAAAGGAGATAAAGGAATTACTGGTCCCTCCGGAGAAAAAGGAGACAAAGGCCTAACTGGTCCTCCCGGAGAAAAAGGAGACAAAGGACCCACTGGCCCAATTGGCGATAAAGGAATAACTGGTCTTAGAGGACCAATGGGAGAAAAAGGAGAAAAAGGATTAACCGGACCTACTGGAGATAAAGGTCCACTTGGGCTTAGAGGTCCCCCTGGAGAAAAAGGAGATAAAGGACCTCAAGGTGTTTCTGGCGATAAAGGAATTACTGGCCCTCCAGGTCAACAAGGGGAAAAAGGCCCCACATGTCCTCCCGGGGTCCAAGGGGAAAAGGGGATCCAAGGTGAACCAGGAATTCCGGGAGAAAAAGGTCCCACTGGTCCGTCTGGCCCAATTGGCGAAAAAGGATTGTCAGGTCCTCCCGGAGAAAAAGGAGCAAAGGGTCCAACAGGTCCACAGGGAGAAAAAGGACAACAAGGGCCTCAAGGTCCTATTGGCGAAAAAGGATTAACTGGTCCTATTGGTCAGCAGGGTGATAAAGGTCCACCAGGTCAACAAGGAGAAAAAGGAATTACGGGCCCGGTAGGACAACAAGGAGAAAAAGGTCCTAAAGGTCAACCTGGTCCAATTGGTGAAAAAGGTCCAAAAGGACCAGAAGGTCCAATTGGAGAAAAGGGTCCTCAAGGCCCACAAGGACCAGCGGGAGAAAAAGGTCTAACTGGAGTACCTGGTCCACAAGGGGAAAAAGGAGAAAAAGGACCAACTGGTCAGCAGGGTGATAAAGGCCCAACTGGATTACCTGGTCCTCCTGGCGATAAAGGTCCACAAGGCCCACAAGGTCCACAGGGTGAGAGAGGTTTGTCTGGTCCACCTGGAGAAAAGGGACCTCAAGGACCACAAGGGATTCAAGGACCTCAAGGTGAGCGGGGTCCCACAGGACCTATTGGTCCATTAGGGGAACAAGGTCCTGTAGGAGAACAAGGTCCAGTCGGTCCACCCGGACCTAGAGGTCCACCTGGCCCACCAGGCGAAAAAGGCTCTGCTGGTGGAATGTCAGCTGAACAAAAAGCATTGTTTAAAGATCTTTTGGAAATGTTAACTGCAAAGGATATCATAACTACCGAAGAACAAATCAAATTGATGAGCTATTTGTATTAAATTTTTTAAAATTAATTTTTTTAAAGAAAGTTTTCTGCAAGATTTTTAATGATTTGAGAAAAATATTTTCAAATATCAAAACAAAATCTAATCACATAACAATAAAAAATGAAAATCATATTTAGAAAATCTTGATTCTATTTAGATGGTTGCTAACATGGTTCGCAAATAAATAACGATAAGAATTTTGTAAAAACAAAAGAATCACACTTGAAGATGTCAAAATTAAATACAACTTAAAAAAAATTACGACAATGGAATTTCTATTGGATTTGAAACTTGTTTAACTTAATTTCACTCTGTTATTAATTTTGATACAGAACAATTTGAAATTATATTAATTAATTTTAAAATTGAAAGACTATATTGATAAAAAAATAAAATAAAAACGAACCCTCAGAAAACCCTCTGTATCAATAATGAGAATTATAGAAGATTGAAAAAGATTTACAGAAAAATTCACTAATTAAATTTTGTTCCTCTATTTACAATAATAAAAAAATAATTTAAAGATATTGAAAGAAGTAATCAGATTGTAGACACACCGATATACAATTTTAGTAAATATCAATCCAATTGGATTTAAAATTTCTATACTCAAAAAAACCTTTTAATTTTTTTAGAAAAAGGAAAACAAATCGTCTCTAAACGACGATTGTTAGGTTTGCTGACGATTTATCGTCGTTTTTTTGCTGCAGTCTTTCTCTTAGGAGCTGCCTTTCTCTTAGGAGCTGCTTTTTTTGCTGCAGTCTTTCTCTTAGGAGCTGCCTTTCTCTTAGGAGCGGCTTTTCTCTTAGGAGCTGCTTTTTTTGCTGCAGTCTT
>JAWWBZ010000029.1:0-11669 GCA_033720715.1 Nitrosopumilaceae archaeon
CGCTTTTCAAATTCCAAAAGGGGATACAAGGCTGGGTGATTACCGAATTACAGTTTCAAAAGAAGTAGGTTCAGCAATGAAGACTATCAATGTAGTTGATAACCCAACTGATGACCTTTTAGTTAGACAACCACTTTCAGTAGCTACTGATAAACCCATATACAGTTTTGGTGATAAAATTACAATTAGCGGTTATGTAAATGAATTAAGTCGATCCACAGCTGATGTTCCTGTTGTCAAGGTATCAATTAAAGACAAAAATGGAAATCCTTTATCCATAATTGGCCGTACTGGTGAGGGAAGATTGGGAAGTACGGGGTCTTCAGTTTCGTATGATTTTACGGCAATTCCAGAACCTTCTGGGAGGTATTCTGTAACTACTGATCTGAGTAGAAGTGTTTTTGTTGAAGGACAATATCTAGTCACAGCAAAATATCTTAAACTCTCAAACTCTGTATTATTCAGCGTATCCGATGTTTTAACACTTGGAGATGGAATTTCTGCCTCGTTGAACAAACAAGTATATGGATTGGGAGAACCTGTGATGCTATCTGGAATTATTCCAAGAACTGGGGATACTGGTGTTATTGTCAAACTCACAAAACCAGATGGAAGTTCAACTACCACAGGAACAACGGTAGAAAATCAACAATTTACCTGGAAATGGACTACCCCCATTTCTGAAAAAATGCAGACTGTAAAATCTGTAGATGATAGATCCTTGGTAACCACAAATTTAGGAATATACAAAATTAAAGTATCTAATTCGTCTTTTGATAAAGATCTTTTCTTTAAGGTCTCCTTGGATCCAGTAAATGATAGTTTACTTGAGACTCCGATTCATGTGTCAACTGAAAAATCTATCTATAAAGCTGGGGAGAAGCTCAAGGTTCTTGGCTCAGTAATTGCTAGAGAACAAGGGGATGAAGGCTTGGTGGTTCCCGAAAGAGTGCATTTGACCATTTTTTCAGAGAAAACACCTACTAAAATAATTCATCAAGCTTCTGTATATCCTGACCAAGGGGGACGTTTTCAAAGCACATTTGAATTACCTATAACCATATTCAGTGAAGGTCAATACAAAGTAAAGGCAACATACCTAAAAAAACAAACAACTCATTCCTTTGGGGTTGCCAATGATTTTGTTTTTGGTTTGGATGCACCAATTACTTTACTAGTCTCTTCCGATAAAAATCAATATCACCCAGGAGAAATTGCAATAATTACCGGAAAACCAAACAAATTGATTTATCTTGAAGAATACAAAGTAAGTGTTTTCAAGAAAACAGGTGCAGAAATCACATGTGGGTCGTTTGTTTGTGGAACCCATCAAGGACCGTTTTCGACGCTCAGACCTAGTCCAAACGGTTCATTTTCTTATCAGTTTGTAATTCCTAACAATATCTCAAGTTTAGGAAAATACGAGGTAACCGTAGAATCCGACTTTGAAACTAAAAGGATTGTTTTTGATGTAGTGCAACCTCCAGAGAAAATTTCTCAAACCATAATAGAAAAACAAACCAGCATACCTGATAACTCGATTGATGTTATTACTATTACAAAAGATTTTGATGGAGTAAAAGCAGGACCACGTGTTCTTCTTGGTTCCCTTGTTTCCTCCCCTAGAGGAGAGGAATCAAATGTTAATCTTCGTGTCACAACGGACTCTGGAATTTGTGTAATTGGACAAGAGGCGGAATGTCTTGTAAAAGAGTCGACTCGAAAACCAGGAGAAATATATGAAATAGTTGAAATTGATGGGGTAAACATGAAGGTCCGATATAGTGGTCCAGATGCCAGGGTGGAAAAATTCTCCATATTACCTGAATCCTCGACTGATTTGTTACCTGATTCGACTTGGAGTGTAAATGTGATTAAAGATTCCCAAGCATCTCGTCTTTATTATAAAATTAATTACTCTTCTCTAGAGTAAAATCCAAATAGAAATTTTTTTAATTTAATTTATTGAAACTTCATGTTTTACGCTTCCACCAAGATGACCCAAAAAAATGTACTGCAGCAAAATTGGTAAAGTTCAAAATTGCTAGTGATGTCAAAAACACCAAAAAAAATAATTTAGTTTTGGATCCCTTTTCACCAAAAACGCTACTTCCAAAAGATAAATCACTTATAAGATCAATAGTTGGGATTGATTGCTCTTGGAATCTTGTTGACCAAGCGTTTTCAAAAAAATTTATTGGTGTAAAACGTAAACTTCCACCCTTATTTGCGGGAAATCCTGTAAACTATTCAAAATTAAATAAACTTACCACTGTTGAGGCTCTCTCTGCCTCATTGTTTATTCTCGGGTTTAAAAATGAAGCACTTGACTTGCTTGACAAATTCAAATGGGGTCACACTTTTTATGAACTTAATCGGAATTTATTGGATGATTACTCTTCAATAGACTCGGAGGATCAATTAGAAAAAATTCTGAATGATTATGGGATATTAGATTAGTTTCTTCGTTTTTTTATCCATATGATTATTCCTACCACTAACACAATTATAGGTATTGCAATCCAGATTATTGTTTGTTCAGTATCAATAAACTGGATTTCTTCTGGTGTAGTTTGTGGAAAGATAGTTTCGTCATCTACTATTAAAAAACTAGTAGAGTGAAAATCTGGTTTGAGAACAGCTTCGGAAATAGCAAAAATTTTCAGGTCGTTCGCTCCACTACCTAATTTATTGATAAGTTCATCTGGAATGATTATTTGAGTAGACTTTCCTCCTATCAAAATCTGTTCAGATGAAACAAGTTCCCCTGAATTACTATTCAAAAAATACAATATAGAATCTGCTTGGGATGTTTCAATATCTATTTTCAATTCCTCTCCTCTTGAAAGGATCTTTGGAACTTGGAGACTGGTGATTTTTGGAAACTGAGTATTTTCAAACTCCGACCAATGACCTGATCTAAATGGATAAGATTCGTCTGAAAATGTCTTTACTGAAATTGTTCTAGCTTCAGGGGAATAGGAATCCAGATAAAACGGACCATTGCTAATTATTGCATGCTTGTTTTTCTCAATCCAATTTGAGCTTGCAGAATAACGAGTATCGAAGTATTCTGGATCTTTCTCCATTCCATTAAAGGCCGCTGGAATGTATTGGTTGGTTTTAAATTCGTCCAGATACTCCTTGATAATTTTTGCATCATTTGGAATTATCAATGAGATCCAATTGATTCCTTTACTTGATGAGCCTGATCTAGATATGGCAACTTTGCCATCAATAACTGCCTGTTCTATTGAAGAGTATATCTCCCAAGGCATCGTATTCCATAAAGATGCCCATTCTGCTATTTCCCCATCATCAAAATGCCAAAAGTCTACATAAACTTCTATTGTATCGTCGTCAAGGGGTTTTACACCAATTAAGGTTTGAACTGATTGGGCGGCTCTTGGGGTGAATTCGGTGTCGAAAGTTTTATCGTTCTCATCGGTTTGGGTTCCCCATTCAATTGTAAAATATAATGAATGTAAAACATCATTCATATCCATCTTTTGACCATTGTGCCAATTACTAAATTCTAAATCAAATGTGACCTTGCTTATTGAGGTGCTATTAGCTGCAATTTCAACCCACCTTTGGTTTTCTGGAGACCATATGATGGCATCATCTGGGATTTCCATGGTTCCATTTGGTCCTGCTGTCTCTACTGTCCAATTACCTCTAATTGGCATTATCTCTCCAGTAAATGGGTGGGGAAAAGAAAATGGGTCTGAAAGTATGTTCCAAATTTGCCTACTGTAAGAGTCGCTAAATCCCATAACTGGATTCCATGCTCCTTGGTAAATCTGCTTAACCCCCACCACAAGTTGTTCTTTTTCACCCTGAGCGTTTATGGGTGTAAATCTGCTAGGAATTCCTGCGCCAAAATCATTTACTACTCCTTTGATTCTTTCATTCACAACGTATTGATCAACTTTGCTTGCCAAAAAAATTCTTACTGACTCGTTAATACACTCTACAGTTCCTTCTTTGATTAACTTGTCTCTTTCTTCTGAGGAGGAAAAATTCCCAACATAAATTTTTTGAGATATTTCGTCAATGTAATCATTTTGATAATTCCAATAACTTGGATCATTAAATCCTGGCATATTTGAAAACCATGGCGAACACATTTGTCCTAAACCAACCGAATCATATCTTACAAATGCTGATTTGTTCCAACCTTCAGTATATAGATTCCAATCCAAGTTTGCAGGATTGGACCCATATACAACCACAAAAGCTTTGTTCAAATCCCCGAAATCTTTTTTCACAGTAAAGCCAATTCTTTCAAGTTCAGATGATAAAATCTCTCCGATGGATTTTCGCACGGGATCATCACTTCTAATAAAAATTGTAACTTCGATGGGAACATCATCTTTGTACCATTTTTTTTCTTTTTTTATGGCTCCTGCTTCCTTTAGGTTTTGGGAAATGATTTCTTCAGCAAGAGCAGGATTGTATCTAAAATTGAATGACTCTAATTCCTCAATTATTGTTAAATAAGGGGGATCGAATGGCCCATAATTGGAAAACATTGGGGCTCCAAAACCTGACATTAGCTCATTTACTATTAATTTCCTATCAACCATATAATGAATTGCAAACCTGTTTTCTGTTATGGAAAAAGGATTGAATTTGTCTCCTTTGGCAGGATTAACCAAAATGCTATAAGACCCACTTGCAGAATCAAAAACGTTCAAGCCCTCTCTTGATTTAGAATTTTCAAGTCTATCTGCTGGAATTCTGTAAAAATACATATCCAGATTTCCGTTTCGCACTTCTTCTAGCGCTGTATTTTCATCCAAATATTGAATAAATTTTACCGATTCGAAGAAGGTATTTTTTTCTGCGAATGTTTCATTGATCCCACAAACCAAAATTCCAAGAGCTAGCATAAAAACTAGCAATAATTTCATGTTCATAATTTGAGATAGTCTTAATAAAACTTATTTCATTATTACCCTGACTTAAACGGTCTTAAAACCTATATCATGTTTATTGGAAATAAAAATTCGATTGAAGTCTACATACAAAATTTTATCTGCCCTACCTGGATTAATTCCAGGTGGAATCTCTGTTAAAGATTTTTCTGCTGTAACAAAAACAAACAATGACGAATCCAAAAAAATTCTTAAATTTTTAATTCAAAATGATATTGGTTCAGAAATAAATAATAAATTTTATTTTGAAGAGAGTGACAAATTAAAAACAGCAATTTTACTAATCGAAAAAGGATTTCCAATTGATGCCATATCTGAAGAGTTGAACTGGAAAGATTTTGAAGGACTAACAGCAGAAATTTTGGAATCAAAAAATTTTGCAATCATTAAAAATCTCATTTTAACTAAACCTCGTATGGAAATTGACGTTATCGGAATTAGACTGGGTATTGCAATGTTGATTGATTGTAAACACTGGAAACGATACAGTGCATCTACTTTAGGAGAGGTTGTAAGAAAACAAGTGGAAAGAACTAAACAATATATCGCAAAAACTCCAGGGTCAATAGGAGTTCCTGTCATTGTTACGCTTTATCAAGATAAAATCGATTTTATTGATAAAGTTCCGATAGTACCCATTTTTCAATTCTCTTCATTTGTGGATGAATTTTATGGAAATATTGAAGAAATCAAAACTATAGAAAAAGACTAGTTAAAAATAATGCCACACATCCAATCATGAACCCTTTGGTTATCTTCAAGGAATTATCTAATGCCTTGGAATAATCTTCAAAAATTCCCTCTCCCATTATTTTGACTTCAGTTTTATTTTCAAGAATTTCATATTTTGCACTACTAACTTTATTCTCCGCCTTTTTTGCAATTTCTAACATCCAGTCTGATAGCTTTTCCGCACTGGTAATTAGTCCAAGCTGGTAGTACCCATTTTTGTTTCTAACTTTAACTCTAGCAAAGTGTGTATCTGACGTACACATTTCTAGTAGATTGTATCCTTTATCTGCAAAATTTTTCACAATTTTTTCTCTAACGCCATTTTCCATATTATTGGCATCTGCCCACCCAAGAAAGTATTTTTTATCCTTGATTTTTAAACACATTATTCCTAGGCCTCCCATCATAAGATCTTCTGTCTCTACGTTCATCCCATCAGAATTTGCATATCCAAACTCAATGGGAAAATACTCTTTACCAATTAAAGTATCTAGACAAGATTTTGCAGCTTTGAGCATATCCTCTGCATCTTCTTTTGAAATTTCTTTTCCCATTGCATTATGTGTATCAACAATCAATGGTTTGGAATAGTTTCGATTCTTTGCATACTGCTCAATATCTTTTTTCATAAAACTTGGAATGTCCTCCATTCCATGTGGCGATAAGGACAGAAACAATAACGGAATTTTTCCAAATAGTAATCCTATGACTCTGGCTTTGTTAATTTGAACCGTTACAGGTTCTGTACAAGTAAGACCTTCTTCTTTTGTAACGCTTTTATCCAAACTTTTCAGATAACTTTCCACCTGATTTCTTGATGGTAGATTAAGTGAGTGATCCGAAATACTATGCATAACCATGGCTTTGGAATCAAGATTTTTGTAAATAAGATAAGGAATGTTACTTCCTCCAACAGGGTGATAAGGACCAGGATGAATTTCAGGTAAAACCATTCTAAAATCAGTTCCTTTGTCTGATGATTGAATTCTAATCTGTGTAGTCGCAACTTTTGTGGGACTTGAACGCTCT
Source organism: Nitrosopumilaceae archaeon (assembly GCA_033720715.1). GTDB lineage: Archaea > Thermoproteota > Nitrososphaeria > Nitrososphaerales > Nitrosopumilaceae > Nitrosomaritimum. Next base: position 6,702 of record JAWWBZ010000029.1, read on the forward strand.
TCCATTATCTCCTCTGCTTCAGAAAAATCATTTTTTTGAGAGGCTAAATATGCTTGAATAGTTTTGTGAGTGCTTTCCATTTCGGGTCTTCCTGCTCTATCTGTGAGTACTGACCAAACACTTGCTATTATTAAAAATGCAATTCCATATCCTAGGGGAATTGGGTCAGTTAACAATGGAATCCAACTTTCGTTTGGTATAAGAACTAAAAACATTGCAAAAGGTTGAACAAAGCAAATGGCCCATCCTTTTTTTAGAGTGGCGCCCAATGTTGTGGTGTAAATTCCAATTCTAAAACTTGCAAACAAAAACATTCCAAATGTTATGAAAAACAAAGAAATTTCTTTTGATAATATGAAACTTGCAGCAATTCCCATTACCACTGTTAGAAGCCAAATTAAATTTCCAAAAAGTGAGGAATGTAGGGATTTTGAATACTCCTTTCTCTTGATAAACTGTGTATCGATGAATTGAGTGATTCCCAAAACTACAACCACTAAAGGAATTCTAAACCAATACTCATCTGAGTTCAAGTAAATCAATTGAGTGATTGCAGCTGTTGCTGTTGCAACAAGAAGTGATACAACTAAGGAAAAATAATGAGATGATGGATTGATTAGTGTAAGTGAAAATCTGTTGTGGATATTTGAAACCCCGTCTTCAGATTTTTCCATTGCTTGATCACGTAGTAAGGAGCAATTCAATTGCCCATGAAATTGCGATTAAACTTATAGGGATGCTAACTACGATTCTTGGATCCATTTTGAACCCTTTGGTTTCATCTTCAAAGAATCTCATCAAACCTCCGCTTGATGCTGGAAGAGGTGCAGATTTTTTGCTACTGCTCATGGTTAAATTTGAAATCCATGATCTTTACATAAATACTTTTGTCAATTTTTTATTTTATCGATAGCCTCAATTAATGAGTTGATCGATTTTAGGATGTTTTGTTGTTTTATGTGGTCAGATTCCCCTTCTAATTCCTTGGATAATACTTCAAGTTTTTTTTCCAAAGTCTCTATCAGGGTTGTTTTCTGTTCTTTGTTATTTTGCTGAGGTATGTTTCTTTTTTCGGGTTCTCTTCCACAGCTAATACATAATGCTTGACCTTCTTTCATTACCCTTACTCCTGAACAATATGGGCAAGGTTCTTTCAAAAGAGTTGCACCATGAAGCAACATGTCCACTGCCCGTTTGGTAAGATCATTTGACATGGTATTCTGTAAATTTTCTGTTTAAAAAATCCAATCTTTTTTTCATTACTTTGAGTCTAAGAAGGCTTAATAGTGCGGATGAGGAACATTTTTCGAACGAATGGCAGTAATTTGTAATATCTGTGGCCTTCCTGAAGATCTTTGCGCTTGTGGCGAACTTGCAAAAGATAGTACAAAAATCATTATCCGATTAGAGACAAGACGATTTAAGAAAAAAGGAACAATGATTGAAGGGTTAGATTCAAATTTAAAAAATCTTGAAAGTGTGGCAAAAGAATTAAAAAACAAATATGCTTGTGGAGGAACTGCAAAAGATGGGTATATATTTTTGCAAGGAGATCATAGAGATACAATTAAAGACACCTTGATTAATCTAGGTTTTCCTGAAGCAAGTATTGAGCTTCACTAGCAAAAATTGCAAAATAAAAATAAACTGCTCCAAGTAATTGGAATTCCTCACTCAGCATTAATGTCAGTTATTTTTGGGATGATGTTTTTGTCATTACCTTTAGGAGTTTTTGTTATGTTTCACAGCGACCTTGGAAACGACATTAATTTTGAATTTCCACTAAACGATTTTGAAATTTTTGTTGCTGGCATCGCAATTTCTGTTCCTTTAGATGTACAAATTGGAGATGCTTTTGTTGTCATATGGTCAATCTTTGTAATTTTATTTACCATTTCGATGAATGGACCTAAGGAAGGATTTCTAAAAACAATGTCCTCGTTACTATCACATGGTAGACTAGAAACCAAGTCTAACTATATGGTTGCAATAACAAAATGGTTTTCCATTTTAATTTTAATTTCATGGTTAATCAATTTATTTCAAGAAAGTTTTGGAATAACTACAACACCCCCAAATTTAGACAATGATTTAATCCAGTTCTTCTATGTGAGTCTATCTCCTTTAACAGAAGAGATAGGGTTTAGAGTTCTTTTGATTGGTTTGCCTTTGTATGCCTTTTATTCTCATAAAAATTCCATAAAGCATTTTCTGAATTCACTTTGGTCGCCTGCATCAAATTTACACATCTATGATTCAAAAAAAGCAATTATTTTGATAGTTGTAGTGGCTACTTTTTTTGGAGTTGCTCATATTATCTCTGGAGAAGGGTGGAGTAATGGGAAATTTGCACAGGCAACTGCAAGTGGAATAATTTTAGGGTGGTTATATTTTCGATTTGGGTTAGTTAGTGCGATTATGGTTCATTGGGCAACCAATTATTTTGTTTTCTCATATGTTAATTTCATTTCTCAAATAAGTTTAGTTTCCGTCGAAGAAGCATTTAGTCATTCTTTAGTAAACACAATGGAGATAATTTTTGTTATAGCAGGTATTTTATCAATTGCAGTTTTGGCTGTTAATCAGTATTACTCCAAAAAAGAGGCAAATCTAGAGGTTTAGGGCAACCTTTAGCCCTTTGTACCTATTTCTGATTGTTACCTCAGTCACGCCTGCAGCTTCAGCTACATCACGTTGTGTTTTATTTTCTCCATTTGTGACGCATGCAACATAAAGTGCTGCAGCCGCTAATCCCATAGGATCCTTTCCTGCTGATATTTTTAGTTCTTCAGCTGTTTGTAAAATCTTAGTTGCTTTTCTTTTAGTTTTTTCAGATAAACCAGCTTTGCTTGCGATTCTTGCAATACATTTTACGGGATCTACAACTGGCATTTTTAATTCTAATTCTCTTAACAATAAACGATAACATCTGGCAATGTCTTTTCTTTTTATATTACTTGATTGACCTATGTCTTTTAGCGTTCTAGGTGTTTCAGTATCTCGGCAAGCTGCATAAAGAGCTGAAGCAATAAGTGCAGAAATAGAACGACCTCGAACTAGTCCTTTTTCTAAGGCTTTACGGTAAATGTAAGCAGCCTTTTCAATTACTGAATCCCCTACAGCAAGTTTGTCTTTTAGTCTATCTAACTCACTAAATGCCTGTCTAAAGTTTCTATCCACTGGTTCATGAACCTGACTTCGGCTGTCCCATGTTCTTAACCTCTCAATAGTGCTCTTCATTGCAGCAGTAAGGGGTTTCCCAGTTGCATCTCGATTTTGTGGATTGATTACAGTAGCAAGGCCCATGTCGTGCATTGCTAAGGAGGTTGGAACCCCAGCTCGGCTTTTGTTTTCCCCTTCATTGGAAAAAGATCTCCATTCGGGTCCTGATTCATCTACCTTTTCTGTAATTACAAATCCACATTTTCCACAAAAATTCTCCCCTGTGTTTGCATCTGTTACTAATGTCCCTTTTCCACATCTTGGGCATCTTTCTTTTTGACTAATTGTTTCAACCATTTTTCGCGACTCCTGCAACCATTTATAATAATATTTAACCATTGCTGCAGCATTATATATAACCTTTTTGCAGATCGGTGCTCAAATTTATATTATTTTAAGAAAATTATACCTAAAACTACTCAATTTCAGCAAGAACGCTTTGAATTTTTTGTGTTAGTTGGGGTTTTTCGTTTTGGCTTAGGATAAACTTTAGATCTTCTAAGTTGTCTACATCGGACATTATTCTTTTGACAAAAACCAAAGAGACGTCTCTTGTTACCTCTTTTGCTGTACTCATGTGAATCTTATAGCTATCCTCATCATAATGTGTCTTCATCAGATTTATCGGTGCTCTTACTAGGGCATTTGTTCCATCAAACCTTCTTGAGGGAACCACTATTACATAATTTGAATCAGCTTTGAATTGTAGCATAAAATCAATATCCTGTGTCTTGATGTGTGGTATGTCTTGTGGAAAAACAATTGAGACATCAAAATTATTTTTCAACAAATATTGGTCTGCTAATGCAACAGCATGATTGACGCCAAATTCTTTTTCGTCATCAATTAAAATCACATTAAATTTTTTTCCAATTTTTTTTGCTTTTGCATCTTTGGTTATTACTAGAATTTCATCAATATGTGGTGAAATGGTTAAAGTTTGAAGTATTTCTTCTAACATGATTTCACAGATTTTCTCTACCTGAAGTTGTGTTAATCCTAATCTTGATTTTGCTTTAGAAAATGTCTTTACTGGAATAACAGCTGCAGTTTTCAAACTATACGTGAACTTGTTTTAAAATAAAATTAGCTAAGGCGTCTTCAGCTAGTTTATTTTTCATTGTGATTTTTGTTTCGTGTCCTTTCATGTCAAGATTTTGTATCTTCTTTATGAGTAGTTTGTCCTTTGAATCAATTACTATATTTGAACAAACATCGGAATACATCTGCGCTAAACCATAAGCATTTGTTTCAATACCTGCAGCTTCCATGTATTTTGCTGCAGGGCCGGCAATTGCTTTGTCTCCTATTAATGGGCTCACGGCAACAACTTTTTTCTTTATTTTTGATAACTCTTTTCTAATTCCTTTGATTTGAAGCATTGGGCCAATTGATGTAAGCGGATTTCCTGGAGCAAGTATTACCATATCTGCATCATGTATTGCATTTACCGCTTCTGGATTTGGTCTTGCTTTGTCTGCTCCAATGTATTGAATTCCTAATACGGGGTCTTTTCCTCTATGTTTAACCCAATATTCTTGAAGATGTAATTCCCCTTTGTCTGTAGTAATTCTGGTTTCTACACTGTTATCAGTAACTGGAATAATGTTAGCAGTCACTGCAAATTTTTCACACATCCATTTTGTAATGTCACTTAGATTTCGACCATTTTTGAGCATATTGGTTCTAATTAAATGAGTAGCAGCATCTCTGTCCCCAATTCTAAACCAAGTTTCTTCTCCAAAA
>JAWWBZ010000030.1:0-11209 GCA_033720715.1 Nitrosopumilaceae archaeon
ATGATGGTAGGAGGAATTTTGCATGCAAAGAAACATCCAGAAGATGGAGGCGATCCTGCAAGTGTTGTGATGGAAGTATTCCTAGGAAAAACGGTAGAAGCGCTTGCACATACCATTAGTTATGCTCGGCTTGGGATCATGTTGCTTGTCCATGCGGCACTTTTGTTGACCGTAAACAATGCATATTCTTCGTTAGGTGGAGCAGAATCTGGAGGCGCAATCGCTATGATTGTGGGTGGCAACTTGGGAATAATGATGATTGAGGGATTGATTGTATACATCCAGTCTCTTAGGTTGCATTTGTATGAATTTTTCACAAAGTGGTATGGTGGCGGTTCACAACCATTTAATCAACTTAGACAAGAGTTGATTTACAATAATTTTATCTGGAAAAAAAAGTAATCTAAATTTTTAAAATTTGATGGTTTGTTGAATAAACTCGTAATTGTTTGTATTGTTGTTGCGATTATAGTTGGAATAATTTTTGGTCTAATTTACTATTCTTATACTCAAATTCATGTTTCTTTTACTGAAGTTTCTTCTGTAGGAGTAGAGCTTGAACAGCTGTCTTTTTCCACTTTGGTTCAATTTGGTATTGACTTACTAACTGGAAATTGGTTAGATGCTGCTTTGAATGTCGTTGCGGAAATTAATTTAGGGTTAATTTTTGAAGTTACCAATAACGGATTGTTACCAGTATACATTCCTGAGATTTCTTATGAACTATTTTTCAATGACATTTTGATGGGCGAGGGGATTACAAAGTTGGACATGACTCTCAACCCAGGAGAAACAAAAGAAATTCCAATCATGCAGAGTTTCAAAAAGGATAGTTTGAGTCCTGCAATGGATTCAATAATTGATACAGAAGGAGTGATTGAGATTGGTGTTAGAGGAAAAGCCTATTTTGAATTGTTAGGTCAAGAAATTTCCATACCTTTTGAATCTAGCAAACAAGTCTCAATTGTCGATGAAATTCAAGCTAAATTGACTCAACAAAATCTTCCATAACTAAAAGATTGAAAAAATAAGAAATAATTTAGAAAAAAGGTTTTGATAAAAATCAGTCTTTTTTTTCTTTGTCTCGTTTTGCCTTTTCGTGACCTTTTTGTGCTGCGTCCTTGGTTCCTTCGTAGGCTTTTGAACCAACTTCAGATCCTTTTTCTACGGTCTTTTTTCCAAGGTCAACGCCTTTGTCCTTGATTTTATTTAGAAATCCCATGATTGAGAATACCTGTACTAACTAAAAAACAATATTAAGAATTCCAAACTATTTCTCCACAGGTAAATCTAATCGGTTTCCCCATTCACCCCATGAGCCAAGATAAACTTTAACATTTTCAAAACCTAGTTTTTTAAGAACCAGAAATGAGTTGGCTGCTCTATAGGCTCCTTGACAATAGGTTACGATTTTGGAATTTTTTGGGATATCATAAAGTTTGGATAGCTCAGAATCATCTTTGAATGTTCCATCGTCTTTAATGTTTAGTGCCCAATCAATGTTAATGGAATTTGGGACATGTCCTCCTCTAGCAGCTCGGACAATAGTTCCTTGGTATTCTCCAGAAGAGCGAGTATCAATTATTTTTAGGGAGCTAAGATTGTCTCGAATTTTTTCAAATCCAGAAATTATTGATGGATTGATTTTTCCAGTAAAGTTTGTGGGTTTAAACGAGTTAGTTGTTTTTTGGATTTCTAGATTTTCCTTTTTCCATTTGTTAAATCCTCCATCTAAAATAGAAACATCAGGATGTGAAAGATACATTGACATCCATACCCCTCTAGCGGCTAACATCCCTGATACATTATCATAAAAGACAACTTTCTTTTTCTCATCTACTCCGGCAAATGAAAGAAGCATTTGTGTTTGTCTGTTAAAATTTTCAATTCCTTTTTGTGAAGTATCAATCCAATGAAATCCAAATAAATCCAAGTTAACGGCACCTGGAATATGACCTTCAGAATACTCTTGGAAAGACCGAGCATCAATTACTAAAATTTCTTTATTATTCAAAATAGAATTTAGTTCTGAAGTTGAAATTATCATATGGCTTCTCAACCTGTCAGATGTAAATTGATTTTGGTTGAATAATAAAAAGAAGAAAAGAAAAAGGAATTTTCTATTCGTTTACGTATGCTCGTTCGCCGTGCTGTGCAAGATCAAGACCAATCTCCTCTTCTTTTGGAGTTACTCTTATTCCGCCAGGCCATACGGCATCCATTACCTTCAAGATTACAATGGTAATTCCAAAGGCATATCCAATCGAGATTGCTGCTGCAGCAATGCTGATTGCTTGTTGTTCCATGCCTTCTGGCGTTCCTGTCCATGCACCGGTTCCATCACCGCCAGTATCCCAAATGTGTGGGCTAGCTAGTGTACCAGTCAAAATTGCACCTGTAAGACCTCCCATTCCGTGGACTCCCCATACATCGAGAGCATCATCCCACTTTCTGGCGTTCTTAAATGCAATTGAACCATAGCAAATAGTACCTGCGGATATTCCGATAATTATCGCTGCCATCGGGCCTACAAAACCTGATGCCGGTGTAATTGCTACCAGTCCTGCAACAGCTCCAGATGCGGCTCCAACAATACTTGGTTTTCCTGTATGTGCCCATGACACCAAAATCCAAGTTACTGCCGCCATACCTGTTGCTGTATTTGTGACGGTCCATGCACTAACGGTAATGCCGTCTACCATTACTTCACTTCCTGTGTTGAAACCAAACCATCCAAACCAAAGAATTCCTGCTCCGAGGACTACCATTGGTATGTTGTGTGGTTCCATTGGCACTTTACCATATCCAAGGCGTCTTCCTAGGATAATGGCTCCTGCCAACGCAGAGAATCCTGAAGAAATGTGTACTACAGTACCACCAGCAAAGTCTAATGCATAGCTTGGATAAAGTTCTGGGTTAAAGTCCAGTCCTCCACCTCCTATGAATCCGCCTCCCCAGACCCAGTGTGCAATTGGGTCGTAGACAAAGGTTCCCCATAGAAGTACGAATATGACAATTGCGCTAAACTTGATTCTATCAATTAATCCACCAATGATAAGAACTGGTGTAATAATTGCGAATGTTGCTTGGAACATTGCGAATAGCTGATGTGGAACTGTTCCTGGCCAATCTTGGCTACAGTATTCTCCTTCCACCATCGCATTCATTTGGTACGCTGCAGACCAAGTATCAGAACACGGTCCTACAGTACCCAACGGTGCAAATGGTGAAACCATGTTGAATCCTGCATAATCAAGACTTCCCATAAACGCCTGAGCTGATTCATCTGCATTTGGTGCAAATGCTAACGAGTATCCCCACAAAACCCATTGTACTGACATTAGTCCCATAACAACTAGGGTCATACCAAGTACATTGACGATATTCTTAGATCTGGCTAATCCGCCATAAAAGAATCCGACACCGGGAGACATGAAGAGTACCAATGATGTAGATGCGAGCATCCATGCAGTGTCACCTGTGTCGATAAGACAAGGTAGCATGTTTCCTTCGCCGTCATCATACCAGCATTCATTGGGATTGCCTGTGTAAATTCCACTTGTTCCCTTTACATATCCGTCCATGCCATCAGTAACTTGTTGTGCAAATGCTTGTGTCATTGCACCTGTTGCTGTAATGGCTACTGCGGCCACAAGTAATAGAGCATACTTGTGGTTCCTAGAATTCATTGTTTTAATCGAAATTGAAAATTATTTAAGGTTTGAGACCATAAAAATGGGAAAAATGTAAATTGATATATTTTAGTTTATTTAGTAAGTATCATAAAAATGAAAAATTATGTTAAGGTGTAAACATTGAAGGTTAAATCAAATACAAAACTATCCATCTTTGATACCTTCAAGACCAAGGAGGAGACCCTTACTGGAGAAGCCCAACGCCAACGTTCAATTATTCGCATTTTGTCTAGCAAAGCCAATCCAGCGGAGAGAACCAGAACCGGAATCTCTCAAAAAATTGCAAAGGGACAGGGGATAGTTTGGAAGAATATCTACTCAGGGATTTTTAGGGATCTTGATGAAATTTTACTTCCTATGGGAATTGCTGAAGAAGATGGGAGACTGCCCCTTAAACGTGGACCTAAGGCTCTTCAAGAAAAGGGAATTCCATTTTATCATTTAACAAGAAAAGGAGTGTTAATTGCCCTGTCAATAAAAGAGGTTGAAAATAAAGAAAAACTTCTTGACCAGTTTTTTGCCCAAGCAAGTCCTAAAGAGAAAGAGTTTGAAAAAATTCTTAAAAACTTGTCTAAAAATTGCCCAAATTTTACTGACTCTATTTTTAAAAAATATGTCAAGGCATTTTGTGATAATAAAATTAAAGATCTTTTGCCTTTTGATCTCTCAAAACTTCAAGTTCTTGCAGATGAATCTTTGATTATTGAAAAGGAGATCATTCAAGCTTTTTTGAAATTTCCTAAAGAAGACAAGGAAGAAGCTATTAGATTTTTGAATCAAATAACCTAAAATTTGTTCTTGAAAGTCGCCAAACATTAAAATCAGTTACCAAATCAGTTCAGATTTAATGGGCTCAAAGAATGTCTATGCCTCAGTTAAATCCTATAGTAAAAGGGGCCAATTGCTAAAAAAAGCCGATTTTCAGACACTAGCCGAATCTAGAGACTTGGACGAATTGATGACTAGAATAAAGAATACAATTTATGGAGATTCTGTATCTGATGTTCAAAAACCATACACCTCTCAAAAAATTGAAAATGCATTACGAAGTCATTTAGCAGACGTTCATTACTCAATTGCAAAGACCTCAGGTGATAAAAGTATCTTTAATGCATATTATCTCAAATTCATTATTTCAAATTTAAAATCAGTACTCAAGGGCAAGGTTCTTGGTAAGACCCAAGAAGAGATTGAATCACACATCAATCTCCATGCCGAAGAGTTAATCAAACAACGAGATATTGTAATAAAGGCACTTGTTGCAAAAGACCTTGAAGAAGCAGTAGCTAGTTTAAGCTCAGGTCAATTTGGAGAAGAAATTGCAAAGGCTGCAGCACTTTATAACGACAAGAAAAACATTCAAGTTTTTGATCTATACTTTGACAAAATTTTGTATCAACAGTTAGGACGTGCAATTAAAAACAGTAGAGAAACAGAGGTTACCAAATTAATTGGAATGGATATTGATTTTTACAACTTACTTAGTGCCATCAGAGGAAAATTTTGGGGACTTTCAGAAGAACAGATACAAGATTTGATTGTATCAGCAACTCCTAGTGCATCTAAAGATTTGATTGGAAGAATGATTTCTGCAGCTTCAGTTAAAGATGCTTTTAATGAGTTGACTAGTACACGATACAAAGACTTGATTCCAGAAGCAGAAAACGAGTTAGATGCAGTAGCTGAATTTGAAAGAAAGTTTGAATTAGAGATTTATCATTCCTCTTTGAGGTCTTTTACCAAGATGTTCAGTTTTGCCACTATAGTAGGAATTACCAAATTGACTGCATATGAGGTACGAAATTTGGCAGCCATAGCCTATGCAGTAGAGCAAAAAATCCCCACAGAAACCACAATGTCTAAATTAATTCTGGAAGAAGATTAAGCCTAAGAATGGCAAGTTTTTCACCAAATAAAAAAAAGGTACCTGCAGAGGTAATAATCAATACAATTTGGATAAGCACCTTTTTGGCGATGATTTTTACTTTGCCAGCTTTGGGAATATTTTTAGGAATTTACTATGGCACAGGGAACCTAGTTTTAGGAGCAATATTGGGATTTAGCGTTCATTTTACTGCCTTTGCTTTTTCAGGAAAGATATCAAAATTCCTGACCAAGATCATGAGTTAATCTATAAGGATGTATTATCTAGGTGAAATATCATGATGGGCGATCGAGATTATAGAAGTGTAATAAAAAACGCAATTGACTCTATAGGAAGAGAATTAGAAATTAACATTGATAGTAATGATTACAGTACCATTCACTTAGCAGAAGCAGTTCAATGTTTACGTCGCTCCTATTTTGATAGAGTTGAGCCAAGTCAGATTGAAAGGCGGGGTTTCAACGATTTGATTAGTGGTTTACTTAGAAAACTAGAGTATGGTAGCGAACCAAAATTGTTTGAAATTGATGACATAAAATTAAAAGGTCAAGCGGACATGATTGTAGATGATATTATTATCATTTTCAGGTCCATTAATTCCATCCCAGAATACCCCCAGGCAAATGATTTATTGTATCTTAATGCTTGCATGTGGATTTACGACAAAACAGATGGAATGGTAATTTACATAACAAGTGACCGAGAAGAATTTACTTTTTCACTAACTCGAGACAAGAAAATGTTTGAGGAAGTAATAAGAAGGGTTAGAGTTCTTAATGACCTTCTAAATGAACAAAAAAAACCAATCTTAGAACCATCCGCTAATTGCCTAGATTGCCAATACTATCAAAGATGCTTTATCAGCAAGAAGAACTCAAAACATACTTCTCTTGCTGAAATGCTTGGGTTGTCAAAGGAAAATTAAATTAAAAATATTGTAAAGGGATTTTTCCTTTGTTTAATCTAGTGGCTCTGGATGTCCTTTGCCACGTAATGCAAAGCACACAACTGCTAAGGCAATTGCTACCCCTGCTGCTGCGCCATATGCTGCCATACCTGCTTCTGCCATTTGATAAAAAACAACTTTACGAGTTTTTATAACTTTGCCAATTAATTTACTCTAAAAACAAATTATCATAATTTTTAAAAATTATGATACATTATCCATTTCTTAGGTTCAACGGGTTAATTCAAAGTTCACTTCGTTTTCTTGACCGCTAGTCATTGAACTAAGATTAAAGAAAACAGTACCAGTTACTCTCCACTGAGTATCTGGATTGTTCAACATTGACATTAGCTCTGGAGAGTTACCTGGATTCGTCAGAGTTATTTTGTCTTTTAGAATAATAGAGTTGTTACTAAGGAGGGTATAGTAATTAGAACCATCAACCATTCCTTCTGGTCTACTTCCAATTTCTCCAGCATAAATTTTGAATTCTTCAGAATCATCAGATGCATACAAGGAATATTTTACCAAGTTGGCAATCACACTGCGGGAATTTGGGTTATCAAGCTTGATTTGAATCTCTAAAATAGCTGCTCTATCAGTTACTTGCAAAATAGAAAGGTCTTCAAAAGATAGTTCTAAGGGTTCAACGGGATTTTGAATTTCTTGAACTGGCAACCCTTCAGAACTCTCTGTAACAGAAGTTGTTGTAAAAATTACTCCAATTACTCCTCCTAAAATAACAATGGCAATTATTACAAATATTTTCGGATTCAATATTATCACTTTACTTCATGATATCTTAAATGTTGAGATAAGTTACAAAAAGGGGGTAGCTATTTTTTACTTTTTACCTGATTTTGATAATTCCTACCTTGATTAGAAATTGGATACCTTGAACAAAAGAATCATCATCAATTTGGTCTTCTGCCCACCATTTAGCATTATTTTTTATCCATCCAGGAATTTCCCCCGAAAAACTCTCTGAATTGTTGGCTGTATTGGGAATCCTGATAATTTTATTTTTAATCATAAACTGGATACCTTGAACAAAAGAATCATCATCAATTTGGTCTTCTGCCCACCATTTAGCATTATTTTTTATCCATTCAGGAATGGTTGAAACCTCAGAGGCTGAGGAGCCATTAATTTCAAAATTATATGTTTGGAACATAAATTCATCAAAATTTGAAAAAGACTTTCCAATAAGGACAAGTTTCATCTCATAAACCCCCACTTCTTCTGTTTTTAGATATCGTGTCTCAGACCCACTTGGGACCTCGATTCCAATTAAATTAGGATTTGAACCAGTATTGACTATTTCCTTTCCGTATGGATCTTTTAGGGAATATCCATATCGTATATTGGGAAGAATGTTTTCATCTTTATCAAAAAATGATATTGTAAAAAATGATTCCTTATTTTCATCATTTCTTGAATCATGAGAAACCTTTGCTTTGTAACCATTTGCAAAAAGAATCTCTTTTTTTGTTTTTGAGGATTCAGTGTTTGGTTGAATTACAAATTCCAACTCCATTGGCCTTTGATTGATTTTTTTTAAATCGTCATTTGATAGTGATAAGTGGATCACGTTTACATTTTTTTTGGAAATGTCATCAAAATGTATTACTTTTGAGGAAGTCTTTTCTCCATTTACTTTTGCAGTAAGATCAATGATGTTCTTGAAGGGAGGAAAATCTTTTGGAATCTCTATAATATTTTTTAGGGTATCAATATGTTCTAAGTGTGACCAATCAATTGGTGTTTGAAGAATTAATGATTTTGAGGACTCGTCAAAAACAAGATTGGATGTTTTGTTTTGAAAATCTTTTACTATTGTAAGATAATCATTACCATTTGAGACTAGTGTGAATTGTTGACTGGATGGAATTACTATTTTTGTTTGAAAGGTAATATCTTCTGAAGTTTGAGTTTTTGGGTTGTTTGCTCCAATAATGGAAATTTCTAGGGTGTATTCTCCACTTTTATCAAAAACAGGTCCAATAATTACAGGTTTACTGAGGGCTGAAGAGGTAAGGGCGTTTGGTACTATAGGGTCTTTTTCTCCTTCATATCTGGTACATTTCCATAATTCTTTTTGATCACATCCTGTCTTAGGTCGAATTTTAACCTCAAGTTCTCCATCTCTATCGAAAAACATTTGATTTGCAATTAGTGAATTCTCATTGAAAATTTTTACACGGTATGACACATTTTCAATATTTTTGTTAGTACTTGTTTCAAAAAATCTAATTTTAAGATCTAGACTAGAATTTAATTCGGGACTATAATCCATTGGAATGATTTCAGAAGATACTGTTACCTGACCTTTACCAAAACTAATTGGGGGAGCTTGCTCCCCTCCATGATGTTGACCAAATGCAGTTTGAAAAATACCAATTGAAAAAATTGCCATAAGAGAAATGAAGAGAATCCTTTGCAAGTTATTATCTAATTCCTACAGAATGAACAAATAATTCAACTTTTCACACCCTAGATTAGGTGAACTCATACCTTTGAATTTTCATTTTAGACTAATTTTTTCCTAGTTAGATTTTCTAAATTATAAACTGGTAAAATTTTGAGATAGTTATTATATCATAATAAAGAAATTTCCTTATGCAGTATTTTCAAGCGGTTCAGGAAGGGAAAATCAGAGCAGGAAAATCCCAAATGAAAATGTTTGAGATTGCAGGATTTGGAATGCTGACATTAACTACCAAAAAAATTGATGGAAAATTTTTTCCGGTAGGAGAAGAAGATTTTACAGCTGTTATTCAGTCTGAAGAGGGGTATGTTGCAGTTATTGTTGATAATGATGGGTTCACCAAAGCTCAATCAAAAAAGGTAGAAAAAAGTGAGGCATTGGAAATTTATAAAAAATTAAGAGATTCAGGGATTCCTGAATATCCTAAACCAAGCATAAAAATTTGGACTGAGGACAGGCCAACAATTCAAAATAAGATAGAATAGTCTCCCTAGGGTAGAACAATTTTTGTTCCAACTTCAGAACCTTTAATGGCTTTTTCAATGATCTTAGGATCTGCCTTTAAAATTCTAGTTTTGATTTTAGATCTCTCAATGATTTTCAATGCAACTATATCCATTAGGTCATATCCTCCTGCAACAGAATCCTCATGAACCAACATGTTTTTGAGATTCTTCAATTCAATTTGTTTGAATTTTTTGGCTTTTTTGTATTTGTTGGGATCCATATCATAGACCCCATCAACATCAGTGGCATTGAGGAACTGCTCTGCCTTTATTTTTTCAGCAATTAAAGCAGCAGTTCCATTGGTACTTTGTCCCGGATGCAACCCTCCAGTTACCACAATTAGCCCATCATCTACAGCATGTTTTACTTCTTGAAGCGTAGTTGGAGGATGTGAGTAAGCTTTGTTTTTGAGAGCATAGATTAGGAGTTTAGCATTTAATCTTGAAATTTCAATTCCAAGCTCATCTAAAGTTGATTCATCTGCCCCTGAGGATCTTGCATGAGAGATATAGTGCCTAGCAATGTTTCCACCTCCAGCTATTACAATTGGCTGGCAAAATTTACTAATTTTTACTAAGAATGTTGCATAGTCTTTTAGCAGTTTTACATTATCCATTCCAAAAACACGTCCTGAAAGTTTGATAACAATGCGTTTTTTCATTATTTTAAATCACCAAGAATTGATTTTGCGGCAATTTCAACTTTTTTTCTGTTTTTTTGTGGAGTATAGACTCTTAAAATATTCATAAATCCTGAAATGGCTGATACCACAGGAATTTCTGGTATGGGTAATTCTTGAGCCTGAGATTTCCCGTCCTCGTTGGTTATAAGAATAATTTTAGTTGATTCTTTTTTTGATGGTGCTAGTGGAATGGAGGGTGTAACTGAACTATCTACAAAAATTTCATCCTCACTCACTTTAGATTTTTTAGAAATTGAGGACCTTATTTCATTAGTTTTGATTTCCTCAAGAAGTTTTTTACTGGTAAAAATTCTTTCAAATACACATTTTAACAAATTCCTGTTTTGATAGTCTTTTGCCAATTGTCTTGCTTTGTTTAATTTGGGTGAGGTAGTGGATAAAAGCATTGATAGAACGTTTTCGTCTGTAAGTTTGACATATTCGTCAATGTTAAATTTTGTAAATCCAAATTCATCATTAGACAAGCGTAATGCTTCTAAAAGCATGACTTCAGCTGCACGAACTGTTTTGTGAAAATATACAGCTTTGAACATTTGGTATCTAGAGTGCATCATTGATTCAAACGAGTACAAGGCTGATTTTTCAAGAGCAAGCTTCTTTTTGTGAAGATCTAAAGATTGAGTTAGTCGTTTATGATCAATTTTTGCATGTTCTGCTCCAGTAAAATATCCATCACGCAAAAGATAATCCATCATATCGGCACTCAAAGCCCCAGATACAATTTCATTTAGATACTGGAATTTTGAATCCCCAAAGGCTATTTTTGTAATAGTTTTTTTGTCAAACCCATTTTTTGATAAAGAGTCCCCAATATCGGATTTTAAAATTATTTCTTTTCCAAAATCTTCATGCGAGATTTTTTTTTGTTGAATAATTTCTTCAAAAAGATGGGAAAATGGTCCGTGTCCAATATCATGCAAAAGTCCGGCAAGTCTAAGGACTGCAATATCAGATTTTTTCAAAAGTCCTTTTTCATGTAGAGCTA
>JAWWBZ010000031.1:0-10835 GCA_033720715.1 Nitrosopumilaceae archaeon
AGAACCACAACTTGAGTCACCAGAACCAGAACCACAACTTGAGTCACCAGAACCAGAACCACAACTTGAGGATCCTAAAAAGGATTCAGATACCACTGAAGTTGAACAAAAAAGGGAATCTTCTTCAGAACCAAGAAATGTAATTTACATTGGAACCAAACCAATAATGTCTTATGTTGCAGCAACCCTCACACAACTATCCACCATTCCAGTTGTTACAATAAAAGCTCGAGGAAAAAGAATAACGCAGGCAGTTGATGTTTCACAAATGATTGTCAAAAGAATGGATACTGTTGGTTATGTAGTTAGTGACGTTAGAATTTCTTCGGATTCTTTAACATCACAGGATGGAAAGAAGAGAAATGTTTCTACAATAGAGATTGACATTACCAAAAAATAAAAAAATCACAGTTTTAATTCTGATAATTATTGGAATTGTATCTACCATATCATCTATACTTATCTTTGAAAACTCTTGTGGGTTAAAACACATTGCAATTTTAAATGATTTGAAAACATTTGAATCAACACTTGATCCAGAATTCTGTGAAGAATTAATTGAAAAAATTGATTTATTTAACATGCAATGCCAACCTGAAGTTGAAATATTGGATTGTGGATGAATTTTCTCATCTATACATGGAATCTTTTAGATATTTTGATTCTTCAACATCTTTTTTTATTATCTGTTCTACTTTTTCAGCTTCCATTTGTAATGCTGGAATGTCACACGAAGTCCCAGGAATTAATTTTGACATTACCATACAAAGCTTTGCACTTGCTCTAAAGTCTGGGCTTGTACCATCGGACTGGAAAACAATTACAATCACATCCTGACCAGTTAACCTTCCTTCATTTAGAAGTGTACCTGGAATTCCTGGAATTGTCCCATTTTCAAAATTTTTGATACCGACATTCTTTATTTTACTTGTAGTCTTGTCGGTGCTTCCAACAGCCATAATTTCCTCCTCTTCACCAGTTGACTTGATCGAAACACTACTTACGATAAGAGAGATTTTCTTTGTTTTTGCCCATTTTATCATTTTTCTTGCAATCTCTCTGTGCATGGATTCTTCAAGGGCTAAATGTGATAGGAATGCTGCAACTTTTAATTCGTCATTAACAAAAATCCTGGTGGGAAAGTTTGGTTTTCCATCTTTAATCAAACTTATTGGAGGAAAAAAATTTGAGTCAATCACTCCTGCTAAATTAAACTGTGATGTTCTAATCATAGATTCAGTTGCAATTACACTACTAAACCCAATTGAAGGAAAACCATCAATCAAATATCCTCCCTCCAAATTTATTGGTTTTAATTCTCTAATGATTATTCTAGGAAACAATAAACAATGTTCTTTTGTATTGCATAATAATTTTTATCAAAATCTGAAAATTATTTTTTTAATTTTGCAAGTAATGCGGCGTAAATAAATGGTAAAATGGTCGTTACTTCTGCATGTAATGTAACCTGTCTAGCTTTCTGAGTAACCTTTCCCCATGAAATCGCTTCTTTTACCAATGCACCGCTTAAACTTCCATCAAACTCTTGGGCTGTGGTAATATAACACGCATAATCCAATCCTTCACGATACTGATTCCACCATAATGTATGATGTTTAGAAATACCTCCGCCTATCATTAGGGCTCCAGACTTTTCTGCTTTGAAAATTAAGCCTGATAGTAAATTTGCATCACTCACTAAATTTAGCTTAAAATCTGGATGTTTCTGTGAGAACATCCAAACCTGACTTCCAACAGCTCCATCCATTATTCCAGGTACCACCACATTTACCTTGTTTTGGACTGCCCAATGTAGGAACGAATCTGGTCCCAGATGCTCTCCAATCATTTTGCATATGTCTGCCGAAGACATTTCTTTAACTCCTTTCTGATATTCAGCCTCCAAAAATTCTTGCATTTTTTCTTCGATTAGAGGCCCATAACTTTCTAATGGCACCAAAACATTTCCCAACCTATGAATATTTTGATCAGCTAGGTCTCCATCGTCCATTGTAAAGGACCCTTCTTTGTAGTGAGAGTAATGTCTGGCTATATCATGATCCAAAGCCCCACAAGTTGTAATTACAACATTAAACCAATTATTTTTTATCATGTCTCTAATGATCCCACGAAGTCCAGTTGAAATTACAGCTCCTACAAAAGAAACAAACTTCAAACATTTTTCATCTTCTATCATTTCTGATAAAATTTCTAAACTACTAGAAAGATTAACCGATTCAAAACCTCCAGATTGAGATAACTCCTCAAAAATTTTTTCTAATGATGTCTGTTCATCAATTTCTAAATCCTTAACAGGTCTACCTGGGGTTATCATGGTTTGATTTTTGGCGACGAGTATAAAATTCTGCCTTAGAGATCGATTTTTCTTTGCAAGAAAACTTTAAACCCGCCAAATATCACCAAATTTCGAATGTCAGGAAGAATCAAGGTAGGCTTGGTAGGAATAGGTAATTGTTTTTCTGGCTTAATACAAGGTATTGAATACTATCGTCAAAATCCAGACCAAGAGGTTACAGGAATTATTCATGATAATTTAGCTGGATATACAATTCATGATGTAGACTTTGTGTGCGGATTTGATGTAGGGGAAAATAAAATTGGAAAAAGCATCAATGATGCCATTTATGAATATCCCAACATGGTCAATTGGATTCCAAAAGAGTCCATGCCAAAAACTAATGCAAAGGTCTATGAGAGCCCTGTGTTAGATGGAGTTGGTCTGTGGGTTGAGAATCGTATTAAACCCATCAAAAGTGAAAAAACAGAAACTCAACTAGCCGAGGAAATCAAACAAATAATTAAAGATACAGGGGCAGAAATCATTGTTTCATATCTACCAGTAGGCTCTGATAAAGTAACTCAATTCTGGGCTCAAATTTGCCTGGATACTAAAACTGCGTTTGTAAATTGTATACCTTCTTTCATTGCATCTGATGAAGCATGGGCCAAAAAATTTGCAGACAAAAATATTCCGGTAATTGGAGATGATATTAAAGGACAAGTGGGTGCAACAATCGTACATCGAACCCTTGCAAAACTATGTAATGACAGGGGAACAAAAATTGAAAAAACTTATCAAATTAACGTTGGTGGTAACACTGACTTTCTAAACATGAAAGAACAAGAAAGATTAGTGTCAAAAAAAATATCTAAAACTGAAAGTGTTCAAAGTCAACTTGATACGAGACTTGATGATGATCAAATTTATGTAGGGCCCTCTGATTTTATTCCTTTTTTGGGAAATACAAAATTAATGTTTATGAGAATTGAGGGAAGACAATGGGCAAATATTCCATATAATATGGAAGTACGTCTTGAAGTAGATGACAAAGCAAACTCCGCTGGAATTGTTATTGATGCAGTTAGACTGGCAAAAATTGCACTCGATAGAGGTGTAGGGGGACCAATAAAACCTGCCAGTGCATATTTAATGAAACATCCAATTGAACAAATGCCCGATGTCAAGGCAAAAAAAGCATGTGAAGATTTTGTAGAAGGAAAATAACTCTTACCTAAACTCTTTTGAATCTGAAAATCTTGCTTTTCTACTTTTATCATATTTTGATAAATTAAAATTTTTTACAAGCAACCCTTCATCAATAATTTTTGTCAATTTTGGAATCACAACCTTATTTTTTTCATATAGATCGATAACTAAACTATTCCCACCAAATTTTTTATTGATGACATTTGCAGCTAAAATTGGAACTCTATTTTCAAGTGAACGTGCTTGTACGTAGGTGCTCCATGGACTAATTCCTCTTCTTACAATCCGACTGGGAGAAAAAATTACTTTTGCTCCCTTTTTCACCAAAGTTTCAACGACTCTTGGGAACACCATATCGTAACAAATCACTATTCCAAAATGACAGGATGTTTGGAACAATTTGGCCTCCTTCCCAGGTTTTACAATTCGTTTTTCATAATCGAATGGATGGATTTTGTTTTGTTGTCCTATAATATCTCCATCAGGACCAATAATTGGGGCACAAATCACCTGTTCTTGTTTGACTTTTTGATAAAAAGCTCCTGGAATAATGGTCATTTCATATTTTTTTGCAATTTCCTTAAAATCTACAAATTCCTCATCAAAATCATTAATTTCATTAACCTTTAACCACTGTTCTGGCAAACAAACGATATGGGTCTTTTTTTTACCTGCCTTATCTAAAAAACCTGAAACTCTCTGCACTCCCTCCTTGTTGTTCCCATAAGTTTTAGTTTGAATTAATCCTAATCTTACCATAATTTGATGATCTTTTATGGATAATTATAGTTAAAGACCAATTCTAATTCAATTTGGAATACTTAATAGATTCTATTGGAAAGTATTATTGTGGAAAAGTATGAAAAACTTCTAAATATGCTAATGGACTTTAATGATTCCATTAGATTTGCTGCGGTTTGCAACTCCAAAGGAGAAATTCTTTGGCATAGTCAAAGGAGGGGAATAAAAAATATTGTGCCCTTGTCTGATACCAAAAACACATTGTTAAGAGCTATTGGTGCGTGGCAAGAAAGACAAAAAGTTACCGACATTGTAGGTAAAGGTCTCTATACCATTGCCGCATATGAAAAAATCAAAAGGATTACAATTCCTCTTGATGGTGGAAATCTTCTCTTCATAAGTGTGGGCAACACTCCACTAAAAACTAGCAAAGGAAAGAGTTATGGTCACCTAGTAGAAATGGGTAAAATACTTTCAATCGTTGAATTTGTAAAGGAAAGCACCTAATTTCTCTCCTGAATTTTTTATTTATTTCGACAAATCTTCTATAAATCCATGCGTAAAATTCACTAATTGTCAATCTAAAGGACTTCAAAAACCATTACGAAAAACTTGATAGTATAACAAGAAAAATTACTCAATTATGTCAATTAAACTTGTTAAGCATTGATTATCCTACCAATTAGAAAAAATCACTTATTGGTTCATGTTAAAAAAGTTGAGATCTTTGGATTCAAATCCTTTGGATTTAAGAATACTACGGTTCATTTTGAACCTGGACTCATCTCAATTTCTGGCCCCAACGGTTCCGGAAAAAGCAACATACTGGATGCCATTATCTTTGCAATGGGTGAAAATAAACCCAAAATTATGAGGGTCGATAAATTAAGATCACTAATTCATGATATAGAAGGTAGCCGTCGTGGACCTAAAATGGCTAGATCTAGTGTTCATTTTGATAATTCTGACAGAAAAATACCCGTTGATTCCGATACGGTAGAAATTACAAGAGAAATGGATGACAAGGGTGAAAATACCTATTACTTGAACAAAAAGAAAACAAATCGCAGTCACATATTAGATCTTTTAGATGTTGCAAATGCTGGGTTAGGACAATTGAATGCGGTTCAACAAGGAACTGTTACCAGGATATCTGAATTTTCTTCAGAAGAAAAAAGAAAAACGATTGAAGATTTGGTTGGTCTTTCCTATTTTGATGATAAAAAAGCAGAATCTTTGAAACAACTTGATGACGCTGACAGAAGGTTAGAAATTGCACTCGCAAAAATGGGTGAAATCAAAAAGAGAATTGATGAATTAGAAGAGGAAAGAAATCAAAAACTTCGGAGTGATTTCTTGCAACGTGAATTAAATCGTTATAATGCTATTAATGCTGCTAATAAAATGAAAATAGTTCTAAGCCAAAAAGTCTCTAAACAGGAAATTTTACGGGAAATATCTTCAAAAATAGAGGAATTTGAGAAAGAGAGGGCAGTTTTAAGGACTGAGATTGAGGGACTTGAAACGGAAAAATCAAAACTAATGCAGGAAGCAGATGCTTACAACCAAGCAAAAGCTTCCATTGATTCTGAATTAAGTGATGCAATGCAACAGTACGAGGTGTATAACAGTGGAATTGTTGCATCAAATAAAAGATTAGAACAAATTGAATCGCGATTCCCAGAAATAGAAAAGGAATTTGACTCAATTTCGCTTTCTAGAAAAGAAATCCAATTAAAAATTTTTGAAATTAAAAATTCTATTAATGAAACAAATTCAAAAATTAATCAAATTAATGAGGATATGAATGAGATAGATTCTGTTAGAGATAAGGTTTTAGGCGAACAATCAAAAGCTGCAGAAAAAAAATTAGAAATCGATAATAAAATTAAAAAATTAAACGAAGAACTTCATTCTGTAAAAGTTAAACTGTCTTCCTCAAAAAACGAAAAAGAAGAATCTGAAAACAAAATAAAAGCTAACAACTTAAAGTTAATTGAACTTGAAAATGATTTATCAAAACTTTCTGAATATGAACATAGATTAGAATCAATGATGAACAACCACAAAGCAACAATTACCGAATTAAAAACAAGGATTTCTAAATTGAGCGAAAAGAAAAATAAACTTAAAAAAGATACAGAGGAACTAAATTTAATTTTAGAAAAATCCAGTAAAGCAGCTGCACAATATGAAACAAAAATTAATACTGTAAAAGGAATAATGCATGAAGATTACACAGTTGCTAAACTAAAAGAACATGCAGAGAAACTTGGAATAATTGGGTTGGTTTATGAAATGATTTCATGGGAAAAACGTCATGAACGCTCAATTTTAGCTGCTAGCTCTGATTGGATTAAGGCAATTGTGGTAAATGATTTTGCTACTTTGTTAGGGATTGCCGAAGTAGCCAAAACAAAAAACCTTCCAAAATTGAAAATAATTCCTCTTGATGCAATTCCTAAATTCAATTTGAAATTGCCCAAGGACTCTGACATCTTGGGTGTTTTGGCGGATTTTGTAAAATGCCAGCCAGAATACTCGCCCCTCAAAACCTTCCTATTTGGAAACATTATTCTCACAAAATCCAAAGAATCTGCCTATAATCTTTCAAAAAAAGGATACAAGGCAGTAACCATTGAGGGTGAATTTTTTGAGGCTAAGGGTGGGGGAGTGGTCATCGATATAAATTCAAAAATTTCTAAACTAACTAAAATCATTGCTCTTAGCTCATCTATAGATGGATTACTGCAATCCATTAGCCTTTTAAAAAAATACATTCTAAAGAAAAAACACCTACAAGAAAAAATTGAAATGTCAATTCACAATTATTCTGATCGATTATCCATATCAGAAAAAAATCTTGTATCTGCAAATGAAAACTATTCTAATTTGAAATCTAGGATCTCATCTGGAATTAAAACAAAAACTCAATTAAATCAACGACTATCAGAACTAACTTCACAAAACAAAACTTTGAAAGCTGAAATTTCTACTCATGAATCTCATTTGGAAACCTTGTTAGACAGAATTGCAATTGTAGAAGAAAACTATGCAAGTGGGGAGCAACAAAGAATTTCAAATGAATTATCAAAAATAAACATAAAAAAATCTGAAATTGAAAAAATGCATACTGCGATAATGAATGAATATAGGGATAAAAACTCAGAATTAGCAACAGCCGAAGCAGAAGAGAATAGATCCAAATCACACTCAAAAAGTTTACATGAAGAAAAAATATCTCTAATTTCTCAAAAACAAGAATTACAAAACAAAATTAAAAGTTTAGAATTAGAAAAACAATCAAAACAAAAAAACCTTGAACTATTGAGAGAAAAAGAACAAGAACTAATTTCAACTTCGGGTTCATCAATTGGAAAAATAAAAGAATTTGATGATAAACTAAAAAATTTGTCTGAAAAAAATCAAGCTTTAACAAAGGAAATAAATTCCCTTGAAAGACAATCGGATTCTCTAAATCGTGACCTGGCGGACCTGGCGGAAACCGAAACAAAACTTCAAACCCTCCTTGAAACCTTTGGATTTAACTCAGAAATGGAAACCTTTGATGTTGAACCTATTATACAAGGCTTGACCGCTGAATTAAACACATTGACTGCCCTTAATGCCAAGGCTCCTGAAACTTACCTTGAAGTCTCATATGGTTACCGTTCTATGTCTACACGAAAGAATTCCTTAGAAGAAGAAAGAAATTCAATTGTTAAATTCATTGAAGGAATCGAAAAAGACAAAAGACAAACATTTTTGGATGCATTTGATTTAGTTGATAAAGAAATTAGATTAATTTTCAACAAGATGACAGGAGGAGAGGCATGGCTTGAGCTTCAGAATGAGGATGATATATTTAATTCTGGAATTTCTTACTTGATCCAATTTAGAAATAAACCAAAACGAGAATCTACATCTATTAGTGGAGGCGAGAAGACTCTGGCGGCAATTGTCTTTGTTCTTGCTTTACAAAAATTGAAACCATCCCCATTCTATCTTTTTGACGAAGTTGATGCACATCTTGACTCTCCAAATTCAGAAAAACTTTCGAACATTTTAGAAGAACGCTCCAAAGAAAGTCAGTTCATAATGGTTTCACTAAAAGATTCTGTTGTGAACAAAGCTAAACTAATTTATGGTGTTTATCCTAAAAATGGAGTTTCTCAAGTGGTTACATACAAAGACAAAAGAATGCCTTCTGTAAAAACTACTTAGTTTATTTCAACATAGCATGCAAATGAATGGTCTCCATTTTTTGTTTCTAAATCTGGCTCCGTCTTACATTTGTTAATAGCATACGGGCACCTTGGTCTAAATCTACACCCATCAAAAGGATTAATTTCATTAGGTTCGTTAATTCTGATTTTTTTCTCTTTGTTAATATTCTCAGGATCTGGTTCTGAAATGGCATCTATCAGAGCTTGTGTATAAGGATGCTTTGGGCTCAGTAATACACTGTCAATTTTACCCATTTCTACAATTTTTCCCAAATATAATATTCCAATTCGTTGCCCAAAATATCTTGCAGTTGCTAGGTCATGTGTTATGTAAATGAATGATATCTCATATTTTTTCTGGAGTTCTCCCATCAATTCTAGCATTTCAGCCCGAATGGAAACATCTAACATAGAAACAGGCTCGTCTGCCAAAATTATCTTTGGATTTATTGATAGGGCTCGGGCCAGAACTACTCTCTGGCGTTGGCCTCCAGATAACATGTGAGGATATTTTTTGATTATTTCTTCTGCAGGTTCAAGCTTTACCTCTTTTAAGACTTCAAGCACTCTCCTTTTTCGCGCATTATCATCTCCAATTTTATGAATTTCTAGAGGCTCTCCAACAATATCTAATATTCTCATACGAGGGTTAATGGAGTCATATGGATCTTGATGAATCATTTGACAATTCATGCGTATTTTCTGTAAACTTTTTTGATCATTTTTTATCTCTTGTCCTTCAAAGAAAATTTTTCCGGAGTCGGACTCAATTGATTTTAGTATTAATTTTGCAATGGTTGATTTTCCAGAACCCGATTCGCCTGCTAAAACAAAAACCTCTCCCTTATGCAAAGAAAAAGAAACATCATCTGTGGCTCTTACTGTGGATACTGTTGGACTAAAGATGCTTTTTTTAACAAAATATTTTTTTAAATGTTCAATTTTTAAAATTTCATCCAACAACTATTCTAAAATGAAGAAGTATATCAAGAAATTGTACTCAAAGTGGTTAAATTGGGACAAAGCATTTATGTAAAATAAAGACCAATCCATTACTTGAATTCCATCATTCAAAAAAATCTGCCCTACAAGAAATATGTTGTAGACTTTAATCTACAATATTTTAAACCTCATTCTACAAAAATTGAACAATCTTTTTCAGATGAAATATCATCCAGTCTTAACCGATTTTCTAAATTTATCAACCCTAAATTTTTTTATGATAAAAAAGGGTCAGAATTATTTGAAAAAATCTGTGAACTACCTGAATATTATCCAACACGAACAGAAATAACAATTCTAAAAAAACTTCAATCTGAATTACCTCCATTTCTTGATGGCAATTTTAGACTGGTTGAACTGGGGAGCGGTTCATCGGTAAAAACACGCATTCTTTTAGAGGTGTTTTCAAAACTTCAGAAAAAAATTGAGTACTTCCCTATCGATATCTCTGAAATTTTGACAGAAAGCTCTGAAATACTTCTTGAAGAATATGAGAATTTGACCATCACAGGAATCATTGATACTTATGAAGGTGGTTTGGAGTTTATTGAAAAATATGACGATACAAAAAATTTAATAATTTTTCTAGGTTCTAGCTTTGGAAATTTTTCTCCAAATGATGGTAAACTTTTCTTAAAAAAAATCGTGTCTATTATGAAAAAAGAAGACTTGTTTTTGATTGGTTTGGATTTGGTAAAAGATAAAAAAATTTTAGAAAAAGCTTATGATGATTCGCAAGGAATCACGGCAAAATTCAATCTTAATGTGCTTTCTAGGATTAATGACGAGCTAGATGCAGATTTTAATCTAGAGAATTTCAAACATCTAGCAAAATATAATGAAAAAGAACAACGAGTTGAGATGTATCTCAAATCATTAGTTACGCAATCTATTGTTCTAGGGAAATCAAACCTATCTTTACAATTAAAACGAGGTGAATTAATTCATACCGAATATTCTCACAAATACACTTTACCTCAAATAGAAAATTTGATGGATATTTGTGGATTTGATATTAAAAGAATTTGGTTAGATGAGGATAAAAATTATTCATTAACATTAGCATCCAAAAAATCTTTATGAGTTTTCTACACACCTGAACCCAGAAAATAACCACCTTTCATCTAGCCTAAAAAAATTCCTATAGCTCCCTCTAATCGACATTTTTGGAGTTCCAAATGACCCTCCACGAAGGACCTTTTGATTCGTAAACCATTTGTCATTATATTCATCAAATCCTGTTTTAAAACCTGGATATCCTATAAATTCAGACGATGTCCACTCCCAAACATCTCCTATCATTTGATGACAACCATAATGACTTGAACCGTCAGGGTATGTACCGATTTCTGTTACTC
>JAWWBZ010000032.1:0-10343 GCA_033720715.1 Nitrosopumilaceae archaeon
CCCTAAATTTGGTTTGAGATTACCAGACAGAATGTTTACAACAGTACTTTTCCCCATTCCGTTTCTTCCTAAAAGACCAACAACCTCTCCCTTCTTTGGAGTAGGTAATCGATAAAGTCTAAAAGAATTAGGACCATACTGATGAATTTTATCAGTCGCAAGCTCACTGGCTAAATTTACAATGGTAATTGCTTCAAAGGGGCAAACCTTAACACAAATCCCACACCCGTTGCAGATGTTCTCATCGATTTGAGCCTTTTTTGTCTCTTCGTTTAAAACAATACAATCTGCACCTGACTTGTTAACTGGGCAATACTTTATGCACTCTAATCCACATTTTTTAGGCTGGCATAGTTCCATATCTAAAACGGCCACTCTATGTGTCATGAGGTATCTCAGTAGTTACTCGCTTTATACCTCTTTTGAACCTCTATCATGGTCGGCGTTAGGTTAATAGATAAGAATTAGTCATCAACTCACAAGCCGGCCATAGCGTTAGGGTGCGACCCAATCCCTTTCCGAACTTGGAAGTCAAACCTAACGTCGCTGTTGTGCTACTAAGATGCGAGAGCTCTTGGGAAGCAACAGTGCTGGCATTTTTCAATAAAATCAATGTATTAATACTGAAATTTTAAAAATTATTCAAATGCCTAACTGTAGTGTTTGCGGAGAACAATTTTCTGATGATATTCGATTTTTGAATCATATGATGGAAAAACATGGATTTAGAAATCCAAATATTGGCAAACCAGACAGAAACAGCAGGGGCTACTAGTCTAATTCTTTCAAAATTTCCTTTAGTGTAGCTATTTCATCATTTAAAAAATCCACAGTTGCAATTACACTAGTTTTAGCAGAATCCGAAATTTCATAATTCATTTCTTTTGCAATAAGTTTTGTTAACTCTTCTCTTTCCATAATCAAATCATTTAATCTCATGATTGCATTTTCAACCGTCATCAACTATCACCAATTACAAAGTTATTCCTTACACTTTATCAAACAAATTTTTGTATAATAATATGCAAATTAATTTTCAGAATTGATAATAGATCTAAATCAGATTTTTTGAAGATAATCCAGAATCAACCTTACCCCAAACCCGGTTGCTCCTTTTGGGTTGTAGGGTTTAGACTTTGTTGCTACCTGGGTCCAAGCCACTCCTGCAATATCAAGATGAGCCCAAGGTGTATGCTCAATTGCATTTTTTAAAAATGCTGCAGCAGTAATTGTTCCAGCTGCTCTTCCAATTCCAATATTTTTCATATCTGCAACTTCAGATTTTATCATGTCCATATAGTCATCATTAAGGGGTAATTCCCAAATTTCTTCAGTGGTATAGTTGGAGGACTGGATAATTTTATGCTTTAATTGCTCATCATTTGAAACAATTGCCGCTACATTTGTTCCCAGCGCAATTATACATGCTCCAGTCAGAGTTGCAAAATCAATTATTGCTTTTGGAGAATAATGCTTTTCACCGTATGCTAATGCATCTGCAAGAATCAATCTTCCTTCTGCATCAGTGTTTAAGATTTCGGCGGTTTTTCCGCTATACAATTTGATAATGTCTCCTGGTCTGTAAGATTCACCACTTGGCATATTTTCTACTGATGGAATTATTCCAACAACATTTTTCTTCAATTTTAACTCTGATACAGCTTTCATGATTCCCAAAACTGTACAACCACCACATTTATCAAACTTCATCTCATCCATCTTCTCTCCAGGCTTTAATGAGATCCCACCGGTATCAAAGGTCACAGCTTTTCCAACGAGAACAATTGGTTTTTCATTCCTTGAACCTCCGCTATGTTCTAAAATAATCAGTTTTGGTTCATTTTTACTTCCTTGACCAACAGCTGTAATTCCACCAAATCCTTTTTTCTTAAGTTCAGTTTTTGAAATCACCGTACATTTCATTTTGTTCTTTTTTGAAATCTTTTTTGCAAATTCAGACAAAGTAGTAGGTGTGCATTCATTTGGTGGTAAGTTGGCGATACTTTTTGTAAAAATAACTCCATCTGAAATTATCTCTGAAGATTGTATTGCTTTTTTGATTTTATTTGATTTTGGAACTAGAATCGAGAGATCTGGAGTTGTACCCTCTTTTTTGGCTTTGAATTTATCAAATTTGTAAAGAGACAATTTACATCCTTCAGTAATCTGAGAATTTAGTAAAACAGGCTCAGAAACGAAACTAGGAGGAGAAATTATTGAAAATTCTTTTAATTTTAACTCACTGGCCTTTTGGGCAATTTTCCCCGCCACAAATCTAAAGGTATCATTTGTTATCTTTTCCTTTTTACCTAATCCTGCAAGTAAAATTCTTTTTGCTGGAATTTTGTTATTTGTCGGAAATACCGTAATTTTTCCCATTTCACCGTTGTTGTCCTTCAAAGACAGTTTTAGGGAGTTTTCAATTTTAGAATTTATCTTGTTTAATCCTAATATCTTATCAGAAGATTCTAAAACAAAACCACATAACATCTCAGTTTTCCTTTTAGCAGGATTTGAATTTTCTATTTTTATTTTCATTTTAAAGTGTAGTTTTTCAGGTGTTATTTAGATTTATTTTAATTTAATTTTCTTACTTGATGAAAGAATACTGGCAGATCTGATAAAAACAGATTTCACATTTTTGCATTCTTGTTGACAATCCACTTCAAGATCTATGTGATTTGATCTTTTCTTTGTTGAGCTTAGAATTGCACGAATTAAGGGAATAATTCCAGTCCTTCCACCATTAGCATAATTTTCATCAATTAACCAAAACATATCTAATGCTGACTCGTCCAAGATTTTATTTCGGATTTCTTCACCTTTCTTTGAATAATGCCCAATGATTGTAATTTTCCCTTGTGCCAAGGAATTTACAATTTTTGCAAATTTTGTGCATAGATAACATTTGTCGTCGTACAACATTATGGGGAGGCTTTCTTCCAAGTCCATACTATAGTATATCTTCGATCAGATTAAAATTTTACAGAAGTAGATTTTTATTAAATTTCCAAAAAATCCACTCATCTATGGGCCTAAATTATTATCACATTAAGAAGAATATTTTACGAGCAAGAAAACTCGTCATAAAATCTACTAGCATTGCAGGGTCCGGCCATCCTGGAGGCTCATTTTCAATGGCAGAAATTTTAGGTTGTTTGTTTTACAAGTATCTCAAATTTGACCCGAAAAACCCCAATTGGGAAGACCGAGATCGTTTGGTGCTTTCCAAGGGACATGCTGCTCCCGGCCTATTCTCAAATATGGCAGTTGCAGGGTATTTTCCCGAATCAGAACTAGAAACCTTGAGAAAATTTGGAAGTAGGTTGCAGGGACATCCTGACTTGAAATGTCCCGGCGTAGAGTTTTGTGGAGGATCGCTGGGTACTGGACTATCTTATTCTATTGGAGTTGCACTTGCAGCAAAAATTGACAATAAAGATCATCATGTCTATACAATTATTGGAGATGGGGAATCTGACGAAGGACAAATCTGGGAGGCTTCAATGACTGCTTCAAAATACAAATTGGATAATCTAACAGTTTTTTTGGATAGGAATTTTATCCAACAAGACTCTTACACTGAAAAAGTCATGCCTCTAGATGAAGAACTATCAGGAGATAACATTTCAGAAATGTGGAAGGACGCTTCGCGATGGAAGACTGGAGATAAATGGAGATCATTTGGGTGGAATGTACTCGAGATTGATGGGCATAGGATTGAACAAATTGATTCGGCAATATCAAAAGCACTTGCAACAAAAGGAGTTCCAACAATTATCATCTCTCGAACGATAAAAGGAAAATCTGTAGAACACATGGAGGATAACCCAGCTTGGCATGGAAAGGCCCCTGATAATGATGTGGTCCCTCTCATTAATCTAGAACTTGATTCTCAATTTATGATTGCACCCTCAATCATTGCTGGAGATATGACAAATTTAGAAAATGAAGTAAAAAGATGTGTAAATGGAAGGGCCGACTACATTCACCTTGATGTCATGGATGGAAATTTTGTCCCAGCAAAAACATTTGATCATAAAAAAATAAAGGAACTAAGACCATTGACTGTAATTCCTTTTGACTCTCATCTAATGATATCCGAACCCGAAAAACATGTACGAGATTATGTTGAGGCAGGAAGTGATATTGTTACGGTTCATGCAGAGGTATGTGACGAATCTAGTTTTGGAGAAATTCATGATTTACTAAAACAAAATCAAGTGGGAGTAGGTTTGGCAATAAATCCTGATACTGACCTTCCTGAGTGGTCGTACAGGTTCTTGCCTACAATAGACCAACTAATTGTAATGTCAGTTGTCCCTGGTAAATCAGGCCAAAAGTATATTCCTGAAACACATGAAAAAATGAAGAGACTCGCCCCAATTCTAAAAAACAACAATTTTACTGGATATATTGAGGCAGACGGAGGGGTAAACCTAGAAAACATCGGTTCATGTTTTGCCGATGGCGCAAGGGCTTTTGTTGGAGGAAGTGCAATTATTGGACAACCAGATGTTCGTGAAACAATTAGGGAGTTTAGAGACCAAGTTTTAAAAACACGAAGGAAAATGCTCATTGAAAAAGCTCATCAATTGGGAGGACCTGATCTTGTAAACAAATGGATTGGTCTACATGTAGTGGGAGAAAAGAAAGACCAGATTACAAAAATTGCAAAGGAGGATAATTTACTTTGAATCCACCCGAGATGAGTGACATGAGGTCTGAATACTCAAAGACTCTTATCCAAATTGGAAAAGAAAATCCTAATGTTGTTGTTTTGGGAGCAGACACTACTGATTCTCTAAAAACATCAGGGTTTGGAAAAGAATTTCCAAATAGATTTTTCAATGTAGGAATTGCAGAAGGAAATTTGGTTTCAGTTTCTGCCGGATTGGCCTCATCTGGGAAAATTTCTTTTGCAAGTACCTATGCAATATTTCTTCCAGGACGAGCTGTAGACCAAATTAGAAACGGAATAGCATATCCTTCTCCTCCAGGAAAAAAGGGTCTAAATGTAAAACTAGTAGTGTCTCATGGAGGTCTTTCTGTTGGCCCTGATGGAGGTTCTCATCAACAAATAGAAGACATTGCAATAATGAGGGCAATTCCAAATTTTCGAGTCTTCATACCTGCTGATACTATAGCAGTCTCAAAACTTGTTAGGTTGATGGCAACTGAGTATGGACCATTTTACATGAGAATGGCAAGATCTAAAACTCCCATAGTACATAATGACAACCAAGAGTTTCAAACTGGAAAAGGAATCACAATCCGAGATGGAACGGATTGTACAATAGCAGCATGCGGAATTACCGTAAGAATGGCTCTAGAGGCTGCTGAAACATTACAGCAAGAAGGAATTTCTTGTAGGGTACTAGATATGTTCTCAGTCAAACCAATTGATGGTGATCTCTTGGAAAAAGCTGCACGTGAAACGGGTTGTATAGTAACTGCAGAAGAACACAATATCCTTGGGGGAATGGGTTCTGCAGTAGCTGAATCAGTATCAGAAAGATATCCCGTTCCAATAAAGCGAATTGGTGCCCCGGATATGTTTGGAGAATCTGCTCGAGAAGATGAAGTTTCACTATTGTTAGAAAAGCACGGAATAGCATCTTTTAATATGGTAAAACAAGTCAAGGAGATAAGGAGCAAAAAACTATGAAGATATTTCTTGATACTGCAAACATTGAATCAATTAGAAAATTTAATGATATGGGATTGCTTGATGGAATTACAACAAACCCATCCCTAATGTCGAAAGAAGGAGGAAATCCAAAAGATGGAATGGCAGAAATTACAAAAATAATCAAAGGCGATGTTAGCCTTGAAGTTTTGAGTACTGAATATTCTGGTATGGTTGATGAAGGAAGAACTCTTCGAAGTTATGGTGAAAATGTGGTAGTTAAAGTTCCAATGACTCCCGACGGATTAAAGGCATGCAAAGCCCTGTCAGCAGAAGGAATTCCTGTTAATGTAACTTTAGTTTTTTCACCAAATCAAGCAGTCCTTGCTGCAAAGGCTGGCGCAAAATATGTTAGTCCATTTATTGGGAGACTAGATGACATTGGACAGGATGGAATGGGTTTGATTAAGGAAATAAAAACAATATTTTCAAATTATAATTTTAAAACTCAAATCCTTGTGGCAAGTGTAAGACACCCAATGCATGTGGTTGAAGCTGCAAAAATTGGAGCAGATGTGGTAACGCTGCCTCCAGCCGTACTTGATAAAATGCTAAAACATCCTCTTACTGATATTGGACTAAAAAATTTCCTAGCGGACTGGGAGAAACTCAAAGCTGAAAACCCAGACATTAGAATTTGATAAAAATTACATAAACTAAAAATAAATAAAAATCAAAAAAAGGAAATTAAAAATTATTTAGACCCTTTATTCTTGCTTTTTCTGGAACTAGTTCCTCTTCCGGTAACTCTGGTCATACCTTCAGTCGAGGGTCTTGCTTTTGGATCAGGGATGTCTCCTAGTCTTTTCGAACCTGTTCCTCTACCCGTGTGGACCATTCTATTTGCGGCTGCCTTTTTCTTTTCAGCCTGCTTTTTCCTGTACTCGTCACCAGACCATTTTTTACCTTCGTCTTCAACTTCGACAGTTCCTGTGCCCCTACCGGACCTGACTTTAATTTTTCCCATACTTTGATTCCATCACTCTAATATTTAATTAAGCTCATTTTTCAACCAGAATTTCTAACCTATACCAGATACAATTTTTTGTAATCAAATATTTACCTCAATTTGAAAACTCAAACTAGGTGTTTTAATGCGTATAATTTTTTATGTTATTTGTACTTCAATAGCTTTTTCTCTAATTTTACTAAATATGTTGTTTGGACATTTGCTTTACAATTCACCTTACGACCAAGACATTAACAAATATTCAATCTATGTTCATTTGGAATCAAACTGGGAAAGCTACCCCGGAAATATTCTTTATGAGGTTACTAATGTTTGGTCAAACCCAGATCCTGAAACAAGCTTAAACACATTCAACTATGACCCTTCCATCTCAACCTCTTTGGTTACTGATCACAATTTCAATCAATTAGAATTTCAAAATCAAAAATCATACGTTGAGCTCAAACATGAATTTAGTGATTGTGAGTCAAGCTGGAAGCCAATTCTATATCGATATGCAATAGATTCTGTAAGAAATAACATTGAATACATGCAGGGAAATACATTAAACAAGGACCCATACGTACAAATTTTTCCCGACATTACTAACAATAACTATGATTTAGAAGAACAAAAGCAGCTTGTCAAAGAAGGTTTTGTTCAATTCATTCCAATTTGTACGGCAAAAGAAATCACATCGTATGAATATTCTGTCTCCATTAATGATGAAAAAATCGGTTTCGATGTATATTTTGTAGAATCAAAAGATCAAGTTGACAATTTTATTGCAAACAAGACTTTCTTTTACTATGCCCAAAATGAATGCTATTCAAAAAATCATATTAGTTTTAGTGGAACATGCGAAAACGTAGGCTCAGATTCTGGGTTATTGATTGTTATTCCTGATAAGTTACAGTTATCATTAACTAAGATTAGGGTAAATCTTCATGAAAAAATCTAACTGCTTATCCAACCTAGTCTTCTAAAATAGGCAAACATCAACACAACTGGAACTGACGATGCCAAGATAATTAGGATAAATGAGGTATATTCTCCTAAAACCATCCATTGAGAATTTACTCCTCCTGGCAAATTGACATTCATTCCATAAAATGTCCCAATAACAGTAGCAGGAATTGCCAATGTAAAAATTATTGTCAATACTGCAAGGACTTTGTTTGTTTTCTCAGTACTTAACACAAAATCTGTGTCTTTGTAAATCTCCATCGTTTCTCGAGATTCTTCAAGTGTCTCAATTACTTTGTCTATGTGGTCTATTACATCATCAAAAAATAGTCCAAGGTCTTCACCCTCATCTGTAAACCTTTTTACATTTTTTGCAATTTCTAGAACCCATTTTTTTAGTGGATTTGCGATTCGTCGAAGCTGGTTAATTTCTCTTCTTAGTAAAGCAATACTTCGTGCAACTGATTTCGTTTGATCAAAAACTCCCTCTTCCAAGTCATCCAGATTCGCAATAATTCGTCTGGATGTATGTAAAAGATCATCTACAAGCATATCGATAATTTCGTGTAGAAGCAGTCCTGTTGACTTTCCAAGTAGCCTTTCTTTTCTATGAGGGTCTGAATCTGTAATACATAATTCAACAACGTCTATCAAGGGTTTTAGATCTCCTTGATGAACTGTAACAAGAAAATCTTTTCCAAAAAATATGGATAATTGACTATTCTTTGCCATTCCTACTTTGGGAGAAATCGGTGGAAATTGTAAAATTACAAAAAAGTGGTCATCATAACTATCAAGCTTTGGAAGCTCTGATTTTGTCATACAGTCTTCAATGTTTAATGCGTTGAAATTGTATTTTTTAGCGAGTTCTTCAACGTCTGATCTGTCAGGGTTTTGCATATCAATCCAGGAGAAATTCTTGCCCTCGATAGTCTCTATTTTTCTCAGCATAGATGACTCTACAGATTTCTTACTAGAACGCAACCTTTTGGCAATGAATCCTTTCTTCAAGTTGAAAGGTAGCCTTACTTTACAAATTTAAAGCGATCGCTACAATAGAGAAAAACAATTCAGTCAATAGCAAACTAATGCCAGGGCATAAGGTAAGTTGCACCAGCATAGGTAAGTGCAACGGATATTGCCATGGCTACCCACCAAAATCTCATAATTAGAATTTCTCCCAGTCAATAATAAATCTACAGGATAATTTTCAATACAATTGAAATCAAAGATTATTACAGGATTAACAATTTTTCACATTCGTGGCCCTCGTAGTATAGTGGCTAGTATAGGGGACTGTGGATCCCCGGACAGGGGTTCGATTCCCCTCGAGGGCCCGTATGAAATTCATACTTTA
Organism: Nitrosopumilaceae archaeon; assembly: GCA_033720715.1. Classification (GTDB taxonomy): domain Archaea; phylum Thermoproteota; class Nitrososphaeria; order Nitrososphaerales; family Nitrosopumilaceae; genus Nitrosomaritimum. The sequence goes on from JAWWBZ010000032.1 coordinate 8,962, forward strand.
GTTAGAGTCTCAAACTAATCTTCAGTCCTTTTGGAGGATTAAATTAATCATCATTTCAGATCTAGAGAACCTGAACCTAAACAATCGTCAAAACACTGCTAATCTCTACTGATTAGAACCTCTTAATCCTGCCGGACTCATTTCGTCCCCGATTTAGTAGCTGGGCCCAAACAGATTTGAATCTTGAAGGGTCTTGAACTAACTTGACAAGTCACCTCGAAGGTTTGAAATTATTTTTTAATTTGCAAATCACAAAATGCTATTGAGTCCAATTCTCATTGCATGTTGGAGAACCACATTTGGCAACCTTCAAGTTTCCATTGGTAAAATCCCTGTAGCTTATTACTGGTAACCCATCAGACCCTACTGCAATAGATGTTGCTCTTCCAACATTTCCATCACTATCTATCGTGACATCGTATTTAATATTACAATTATAATCAAAACATTTAGCGATCTTAAGATCTAGGTTTTGACCATAGTAACTCATCACAGGAAAACCATCATTTCCTATCGCAAGTGACAAATGACTGCCTTCAAAACCGCTACCTGTTATGGGCTTTATCGTCGGGTCAGAGTTGCAACGGAGTGTTATACATTTTCCTACATATAGTCCGTCATTTGAGTCATATGCAGCGATTATTGGCAACGAGTCTTCACCAAAGGCAATTGAAGAGTATTTACCCTCAAAAGATCCAATCGTTGAAGTTGATACACTTTCGCAAGATCCCTCATCACAATACTTATACAACAATTCACCGCTAGTATTATCCGCATAGGAAATTGCAAAGTCACCACCAACTCCGATGGCTATTGAAGAGTAACTTCCTCTATCGTTTGCACTGGAGAAGGTTATCAAATCTGCATTACTACACGATTGATCATTGCATTCAGCAACTTTTAGATTATCATTTGTTGCATCATAATAGCTAATCACAGGATTTCCATCCAGTTTTATAATAATTGATGTGAATAATCCAACAGAATCAGTTGAATCGATAGTTCTTATGATATTTCCACTTGAACAAGAAATATTTCCGCATTTTACAAATTTGAGATCATTATTGGTATTATCAAAATAGCTAATTATCGGGTTTCCATCAGTTCCAATGGCAATTGAAGTGTATGCACCAACATCCCCAACAGAATCAACCACTGTTATTGTTGAGGAAGAACATGCAGGATCATTGCATTTTGCAACTTTAAGATCAGCATTAAAGTTATCTTGATATGCGATAACAGGAAGATTGTCTGAACCGATAGTCAATGATGTATACTCTGCAACATTTGTGGAGGAATCAACAGTAGTGATGATATTGGCGTTAGGGGCGTATTTGTTCCACGGAGGGCTGTCTTTAGAACAAACCCATTGGCTTCCATCC
>JAWWBZ010000033.1:0-10298 GCA_033720715.1 Nitrosopumilaceae archaeon
AAATAAGATCAAATCTAGCTTTTAGCTAAAGTAATGTTGACAGAAGTCTATGAAAACAATATGTTGATTACAGTTTTTAATTGCAGGAGGTAGGCGAAATAATGCACCTTGCCGGTAGTGGCAGAGTGATCATTCAACTATCAGACGCTTTGTCTGAAGGAGTGATTCTTTGCGACGAAAAAGGGACAAGAGTTGCTAAAGTAATGGAATTGATTGGTCCAGTAAAAAGACCATTCGCATCAGCTACACCATTAACAAACAACATAAAAAAATACATCGGCAAAGCTGTTTTCGCAACAGAAACTTCTCCTGCTAAAAAAGAAAAATTTAGGAGAAGAAAAAAATGAACATACTAGAACCCCAAAGCTGTCCTGAATGTAGCGCATCGTTAGTAGATGACATTCAGAATGGCGAAATAATCTGTTCAGGTTGCGGCGTAGTCGTTGCAGACCAGATGGCAGATTATGGCCCAGAAACAAAAAGTTCGAATCTCGAAGACAAAATGAAGCTTGCAAGAGCAACAGGACACACAACTTATTCACAGCACGATTTGGGTATTGCAACTGAAATTTCAATCAGTGCAAAAGACTTTAGTGGAAAATCCATTAACCACGAGGTTGCCAATCAAATGCACAATCTTAGAAAATGGCAACAAAGAGTTCGTGTTTCCTCACCCCGAGAAAGAAGGCTAGCAAATGTTTTAGCCAAGATGGGTGAGACCTGTGATGGTTTGTCTTTGTCAAAAAATGTTTTAGAGACAGCATCTATGATCTACAGAAACTTGGACGACCATATCGACGTAAAGGGAAAATCAGTTGCCAGTATAACAGCAGCTACCATTTACATGGCATGTAAACAATGCCACGTGGTAAGATCTCTAGAGGATATTGTCCGTGGAATTTGTGTTCCAAAAGATGTAAAATCAAAAACAAAACTTGCAGCAAAGTACTACAGAACTATGGTAATGGAGATGGGACAACGTACAGCACCCATAGTCACCATGGACAAATACATCTCAAAAATAGCAAACATGACTCAAACTGAGGTTAGAGTAGAGAGATTAGCCTTAGAAATTGCCGAAAAAACCAAAGATAGTAGTATTACTGATGGGAAGGCTCCAAATGGAATAGCTGCAGCATACTTGTATGTAGCATCAGTTTTGCTCGGTCAAAGTATCCTACAAAGGGATGTGTCAAGTATTGCCGGAGTAACCGAAGTTACTATCCGAAATAGATGTAAAGAGATTCTAACAAGTTACAAGCTCAAAATAGCTTTAAGACCATCACTGGCCAAAAAATAATTCCCCCCTTCTTTTCATTTTATTAAAAGAATTTTTAGATTAGGATTAGCTAAATTTCGTCGGCATTATATAGAGAAACAAAACCATTTGAAATGTTGGCAGTACTTGAGATTAAAGACCTACATGTTTCAAGAGAAGGAAAAGAAATTCTAAAAGGCGTTAATTTAAAGACAGGGCCTGGAGAAGTACACGCAATTATGGGGCCCAATGGCTCTGGTAAAAGTACCTTGGCTTATACTCTACTTGCACATCCAAAATACGAAGTTACAAAAGGCGATATTCTTTTGGATGGTGAAAGTATTTTAGATTTAACAGCAGACGAGCGAGCAAAAAAAGGACTATTTCTTGGTTTTCAATATCCAACCGAAGTGGCAGGAGTTGGTTTTTCTCATTTTCTTAGAACAGCATACAACTCTTTGAGCAAAGCATTACAAGGTGAAGATAGAGAAGTTTTCATTACAGTTAGAGAGTTTCAAAAATACCTTAAAGATAACTTGAACAAAGTTGGTCTTAAAGAAGAATTTCTATCAAGATATCTAAATGAAGGATTTTCAGGAGGAGAGAAAAAACGAGCTGAAGTTTTACAAATGGCTGTTCTTAAACCAAAAATTTCAATTCTTGATGAACCAGATTCAGGTTTGGATATTGACGCAGTTCAAGCAGTAGCAAAGGCCATTAGCGAAGTTGCAGACAAAGATGCGACAATAATTATCATTACTCATTATGCAAGAATTTTAAAATTCTTAAACAAACTGGACTTTGTTCACGTTTTTGCAAAAGGCAAAGTACTAAACACAGGAGATGCAACCCTTGCGGATAAATTAGAAACTGAAGGGTATGAATGGGCCTTAGAGCAACACGCATAATCGAAACAAGTTAAAACTAGAATTAATTTTCAAAAATTATGATTTATCAAGTGCAAGTGGAATTTAATAGAGAATTTTTAGAAATTTCAGGAAATCAAATAACTATCGGAGTAAAATCAAAACCCGTCAATGGTCAGGCCAACAAAGAAATTTTAAAATCACTTTCTAAATATTTTGGAATATCTTCAAAACAAATTTTGATTAAATCTGGACACAGGTCAACAAAAAAATTATTGAGATTCAAGAAAAGATAATCTAGTTTTTTGTTTAAATAGGGTTTAGAAATTGTCAAAACATGGAAGGCAAGGATAGCGAGCAATATTATTTCAATTTTTCATTTTTTCAAATTGACCCAAAATGGAGGTGGATGGCAGATTTAGCAAAAGAAGAATCCGCCAAGGAAGTTGAGAACGTTATAAAAAATTCAGGAATAATGTTTAGATCATATTCAACCCTCGGATTACGATCAGATGCCGACTTTCTTTTTTGGTTTGCTGCCAAGAATGTGGAGGAAATACAAAATGTAATTTCAAAAATTTATCTTACTGTTTTTGGGAAATACATTGTTCCCTCCCAAACATATCTTTCTTGTACAAGACCATCAGTATATGCCAGGAAAGGAAGAACAATTTCTTTTATTGCAGGAAACGAACCAAAAAAATACGTAATTGTTTATCCTTTTACAAAAACAAGAGAGTGGTATTTGCTTTCTCAGGAGGAGAGACAAAAGATGATGGATGAACATATTGACATTAGTCAAAATTATCCAGATGTTATTCTGAACACCACCTACTCATTTGGGCTTGATGATCAGGATTTTATGTTAGCTTTTGAGACAGAAGAACTTAGAGATTTCCAAAATTTAATCATGGATTTGAGAGAAACCAAGGTATCAAAATACGTAAAAGTTGATACGCCGATGATAGTATGTGTAAAAAAAGACGTTCCCTCGTTAATTTCAAGTTTAGGCTAAAACTATAAGATATAAAACAAAAAACCCCATATCACCTGCGCAAATCTAGGATAGACATAAATGAACATTTTTTAGTTTAATTTATCGAGGAACATTTAGGGTAAGAGGTAATGAAATACAAAACTTTAGGAAAAAGTGGAATCAAAGTTTCGGAGATTGGATTTGGTGCATGGACTATTGGCCTTGATTGGTGGGGTAAAAAAATTGAAGAAGATGAAGCAAAAAGAATGCTAAAAAAAGCATATGATCTTGGAATAAACTTTTTTGAAACTGCAGATATGTATGGTAAGGGAAAAAGTGAGAAACTAATTGGAGAGGTTTTCAAGGGAATGAGGGAGGAAATTGTAATCTCCTCAAAATATGGATATGATTTTTCTAATGTTCAACAAATAGGACATTCAGAACTTCCACAACATTTTGATCAAAAATTTACAGAAAAAGCTCTTGAGGCTAGTCTTGAAAGACTCCAAACAAGCTATATTGATTCATTTGGAATGCATAATCCAAAAATAGATCAAATCAGAAATAATGAACCCTTTGAAACTTTTAATAAATTAATCAAAGACGGAAAGATGAAAACAGCTCAAGTAGCCTTAGGTCCAGCCATAGGATGGACTCAGGAAGGATTAGAAGCAATGGATAGAGAAAACATATCATCAGTTCAAACTGTCTACAATGTATTAGAACAAACTCCCGGAAATGAACTTCTAGAAAAAGCGGAGAGGAAAAATGTAGGAATTTTAGTCCGAGTTCCAGATGCCTCAGGGATTTTAACTGGAAAGGTTACTGCTGAGACGGTCATTCCAAGCAATGATCACAGAAAAGACCGTAAATTAGAATGGAGAAGAGAGGCATTAAAAAAGGTAGAGCAATTTCGTCCAATAGCCGAAAGGAATGGTTGGACAATTACAGAATTTGCTATCAAGTTCATCTTGTCAAAAAAAGCAATAGCATCTGTTTTGCCAACAGTTGTTAGTGTAAAGGAGATTGAATCATTTGCGTCAATATCAGATGGAAATTATCTAAATTCCACAGACATGAAAGAAATTACTGATTTGTACAATACATGGCCTCCCTATGAATTAAAGACTAGTCCACAAGCACATTAAATTCAATGAATCAGCCATTTGATTCTCAAAAAACAATTGAGATTATTGAGAGGATGAAACTTGCTCAGATAGGAGAATACAAAAAATGGGAAGCATTAATAAAAAAAATCAAAAAAGATGAAGAGCTTTCGTCTTCAGAACTGGATTATTTTTCCAAATTTACTCGAATCTACAAGAGTTCACGAAAAAGTTTTCGAAGTAAAAATTACCACACCAGGCTTTCTAAACAAGATGAGAAATATCCCTGCAAATCTTGTGGCCAAAAGTCTCAGTTTTACTGCAACATGAACGACGAGTATTTTTGCACAATCCACGTGGTTGGCCATGATGATAACGAGTGGTAATTAATTTGGTATTACTTGTTCTATCGAAAAATTGTTTTCTACAAAATATTCTACACGGGTTTTTTTGAATTCACGCTCACTAAATAAAATTCGATATTCATCCACCTTGATTTGATTTTGAATAATTTTTGCAACCTCACCTGCTTCCTCAACAGATTTGCAATGAATCATCGAAAATACATTGTACGGCCAGTCAGGATACGAAGGTCGTTGATAACAATGACTCACCTGAGGAAATGCCCCAAGATTTTCTCCTACCTCTTGTATTCTTTCCTCTGGAACCTTCCAGACAATCATACCATTTGCAATAAAACCTGCATCCCTGTGTCTCAGAATTGCCGCAAACCTTCTCATAACCCCAATACTTTCATAATACTTTGCTTTTTCAAACAATTTTTCTTCAGAGATTCCAAGTTTTTTAGATGGTTTTAGAAATGGTCTGTCAGAAATTTCTAGATCTTTTTGTAATTCTCTAATGTAATTTTTATCTTCTTCCGAAGCAACAAAGTCAACTTTCAAAATTTTCTTTTTTTCTTCTGAGGGTTTGATTTCTTGTTTGTTTTTTTCACTCATATCAAGTTTAACACCAATTTTGAACATCTGTATTGTAGGAAGCATTCGGGTAGCTTTAACACCCGGTAATTTTGAAAATTTGTCTACTTCAGTTTTTACGTTAGTTCCAGGAGGAGTTGCAATTGTAAACCAGAGATTAAATTCATGGTTTCTTTCATAATTGTGACTAACACCTGGATGCTTGTTGATAATATTTGCAACATCGACCAATCTATCTTGTTCAACAGTCATTGCAACCAGAGATGATTTGTAGCCTAACTTTCGAGTATCAAATATTGCACTTAGTTGTCTAATTACACCTGATTTTTTTAATAGTCGTAATTTTTCTTTTATAATTTCTGACGATACATCAAATTTTTTTGCTAGGACATCAAAAGGTCTTTCAACAAGGGGAAAACTCCATTGGATTTCGTTTAGTAGTTCTTTATCCAGATCATCCATAGATGCCAATAATGTATGCAATTTTGTATTCAATTAAAAATGTAGCTAGAAACTTGTTATTGGTTTAAAATGTATAAATAGAATTTGCCGTGCCTTTGATCGTTGATAATCAACCTAAACTTGGATAATAAAAAAATTATTGTTTTAGGTGCAGGGAAAGAGGCACAGAAAAGAATTCAATCCCTTCTAAAACACGATTGCAAAATTCTTGTAATCAGTGATAGGTTTAGCAAACCAGTTGAGTCAATCATAAAAAAGAATAAAATTAGTTTTAGGAAATTCAAAATAAAAGATACAAGCTTTTTGAAAACTGAAAAACCGGACATGGTAATAACAACTACCAATGATAAAAGAATAAATGAAAAAATTATTTTACAAGCCAAAAAAAATAAGATTTTAGCATATAGCTCTGATAATCCTGAAAAAAGTGATTTTTCAAATCCCTCCGTAATTGACTTACAAGATATTATTCAAATTGCAATATTTACTGGTGGTAAAAGTCCTTCAATGTCTAAAAGAATTAAAGAACAAATTGAAAAATCTGTTAAAAAAACCATTACATATGAAGAGCTAGAGCAAGTTAAGGTACAACAGATCGCCAGGAATCTTGCCAAAGAAAAGATACCAACCCAATCTCAAAGGAGAGCATTTTTGGATAGCATTCTGGCTGATAAAGAGATTAAACAGTTAATAAAAGACCGAAAACCCAAGAAGATTGAAAACCGTATAGTGGCAATACTGAGGGAGTGGTAATGAATCAAAGCGTCATTAATGCACGGGTTACTTTTCGTAATTCACCAATCCATATTTTAGAAAAATTCACTATCAGAGATATTGAGGGAGCTTATTCTCAATTTAAAGATCATTCAGGTCTAGATGAATGCGTAATAATTCAAACCTGTAACAGAATCGAACTGTTTGGCAAAGCCAAAAACTATGATCTTGATAAAATAAAGAAAACATGGGCCTCAATTGCAGGTCTTGACAAAGAAATCTTTGATGAAAATTTAGAGATTGAAGAAAATGAGAAAGCATTTCAACACCTTCTAAAATTAACTTCAGGATTAGATTCCATGGTAATTGGAGAAGAACAAATCCTTGGACAAATCAAAAATTCCATAACAGATGCACGTACCAAAAAAGCCTCGGGACAACACCTCAATACCTTGTTTGACAAGGCCATTAGAATTGGAACCAGAATCAGAAATGCTAGTGGAATTAGTCAAGGAGGAATCTCCGTGGGGTCTATGGCTGTAAAGCTAGCGGAAGAAAATATTGATGAATTAAAGACAAAAAGAATTTTGATAATAGGAACCGGAGAGGTTTCAACCCTTGTTGCAAAGTCTCTGCAAAGGAGAGGTTACGGTTTTAACGTTACCAGTAGGACCTTAGAGAGATCAAAAGCATTTTGTGAAACAATGGGAGGAAATCCTGTAAGATTTGAAAATGTCCTTTCTGGATTTGAGAACTATGATATTTTATTTGTGGCAACCACCGCACCGTATTTTTTGGTAACATTTGATAGAATTACCAAAGCGTTAAACCAACGAAAGGATGGAATGATGATTTTAGATTTATCCAATCCAAGGACTGTTGATGAAAAAGTAGCAACTTTGCATGGAATCAAATTAATGAATTTGGATCAAATAGCTGAAATGGTTGAAAAAAATATGAAAGCACGTCTTAACAAGGTAAAAACAGTTGAAAATATAATTAATGAAGAGGTATCTGTAATAGAGGCTTCAATGAAACGACTAGATGCAGAACCACTCGTCAAAGATGTATTCAAAAATATAGATTCACTCAGACAAAAGGAACTCAAAAAAGCACTTTCTATGCTTGATGAAAAAGATGAGAAAAAAATCAAGATTATTGAGGATTTGACAAAAGCAGTAGTAGAAAGTATAGTATCAACTCCAATGAATAACATTAGAAAAGCATCAGAACAAGGAAAACCAGATATGCTTGAAATGGCAAGTAAATTGTTTGACTACAAAAAAGAACAAGAATAGACTAGGATTATATTTTACTCGGATGAGAATTTGATATGTCATTTCCAACTAGACGCCTTCGTCGGTTACGCACATCAGAAAAAATGCGTGACCTAATACAGGAAACTAACCTCACTCCCAATGATTTGATTTGTCCAGTATTTGTTCAAGAAGACCTAAAGTCTAGAATTAAAGTAGAGTCAATGTCAGAGATTGAGAGGTTACCTTTAGATGACATTAACGACGAGGTAGGGACCATTTCAGACTTGAATATTCCAGCAATAATGTTGTTTGGGATTCCTACAAAAAAGGATGATGCAGGTTCATCAGCGTTTGATGAGAATGGAATTGTTCAAAAAGCAATTTCTCAAATTAGATCCAATTTTGGAGACAAAATGGTAATAATGGCCGATGTTTGCCTTTGTCAATACACAACAACTGGACATTGTGGAATTATTCAGGGAAACCAGATCGATAATGATTCAAGCATTGAAACCCTTTCCAAAATTGCAGTTAGCCAAGCAATGGCCGGCGTGGATACTGTTTCTCCTTCTGCTATGATGGATGGTCAAGTTTTAGCTATTCGAAAAGCCTTAGATGAGGAAGGGTTTTCAAATGTTTCAATAATGTCTCACTCAGCAAAACACCGCTCTTCGTTTTACTCTCCATTTAGAGATGCAGCAGAATGTGCACCTAAATTTGGAGATAGAAAAACCTACCAAGTTCCATTTACCAACGCCAGGGAAGCTATGATGGAAGTGGAGATGGATGTCAACGAAGGAGTAGATATTGTAATGATAAAACCTGCACTGTCCTATCTTGACTTGATTGCAGAGACAAGAAGAAGATTCAATCTACCGGTTGCTGCATATTCTGTTTCAGGAGAATATGCTTTAGTTAAAGGAGCTGCAAAACAAGGATGGATTAATGAAAAAGACATAACAAGTGAAATTTTACACTCAATTAAACGGGCCGGTGCCGACATGATAGTAACATATTTTGCAAAATCTGCAGCAGAGTTTCTTCAAAAATCATGAGAAATGATGAACGTTTTGAAATAGAAAGGGCCTTTGATCTATTACCTCATATTATCGGATCAAGCTGGGCAGTTATTTGGTTTAGACTAAATAAAAACAAACGGCCCACTAGGGAAGAGTACAGAGAAAAGGTACTTGAATATTTTAAGATGATTGATCCCCTTTTGGAATCTTATCCCGAAAAGGAACAGTTTTCAGAGATGAAAAAATACATCAAGTTTCGAAAAGAATCAGAATTCAAAAAAATTCTCAATGGAGAAAACCAAGAAGTAGAAAAAAGGTATGATAGGTATGTCGATTATGGATAAATTACCAAGTTCAGAAAAATTAAATTTCCTTTTTGAGGTCAGATAAGAAATTTTTCAAAATTGTAGTACGTTTTTTTGCTTCTTTTTTCCCTGATTTAGTATTCATTTTAGATTCTAGTAAAAGCAGTTTATTGTAAAAATGATCAAGAGTCCATTTTTGGTCATTTGGAGACCGTTTATTGCAAAAAGGGTCATTTGGGTTGAAAAATGGACGATTTTCTGCACCACCTACAGCAAAAACCCTTGCTATTCCTATTGCCCCCAAGGCATCTAGTCTGTCTGCGTCTTGTAGGATTTTACCTTCAATTGTTTGAGGGATCTTATTCCGAGAAAAACTGTGGTCCCTTATAGCTTCAGAAATTATTTTAATTTCTTCCTCGTCAAAACCATATTTCTTTAGAATGTTTTTTGAAGCATTTGCACTTTCAATCGATGAATTTTTGGATCTTTTATCAGATTTAGGATAAGAGATAATGTCATGCAATAAGACTGCTGCAAGAACAAGTTTTTGATTTACTTTTTCTGTTTTGCAAATTTTTCTGGCATTATTGTATACTCTCATTATATGCTCAAAATCGTGAGCCGGATCATTTGAGATTTTTAATTTTATTTCCTCTTTTAGTAATTCAAGTGATTTCATCTTAGAATCTCCACAACTTTGGTTTTACAAATTTTAATTTTCTTTTGGTAATTAAAAGAGCCCAATTTATAGAGGCAAAGAAAATTATCACAGCAATTCCTGCAACATCCACCAACAAAATTCCAATTAATCTATCTTCAAATATTTCGATAAATGGTTTCAACACTGCATTTCCAAAATATATCATAACAATATATGACAATACACGACCAAACCAAAATCCCAGATAGATTCCAACACTTTTCGCCCTCATCAAACCATATGCAATAAATAGCATGTTACTTGGGAGAGGTGTAGCTCCAAAGAGAAAAGAAGCAATTAGATAACCAAATTTTCTTTTGTTAAGATAATCTCCAATAATATCTAAATTGGATTTTTGTTCATCTCCAACAAAACGCCTAAACAAGCCGCTAATTTTTTTGAGAACAAGCCTGCCGATTGTGGCTCCAGTAGCACCAACTAATGAAAGAAGTACAATATTCAAGGTAGGGTCTAGAAGATAAAACGAGGTAAGAACAATCCAACTTGGCGGCATCAAAATAGGAGATGCATTTACTCCGATCAGGACAAGAAAGATTCCAAAATAAGAAAACTCTCCAAAGATTTCAAAGATGTCGGCCATTATTCTGGTAGATCTTGATTTTTTTGCCTCTTAACCCTTGGTTTTTAATTTCAACCTGAAAAAATATCAAAAAAACAAAATAAATTAAAGAAAT